>DATLCL010000173.1:0-13263 GCA_035526415.1 Aeromicrobium sp. | reverse complement strand
GACTTCGTAGCGGCCCGCACCATAGGGCTGTGCCGTGATCAGCAGGCCGCCTTGCCGATGGGGCCCGGCGTGCAGGTCACCGTAGATGCTGGTGTCGACCACCGTGAGCCGGGTGCCGTTGTCGTCGTGGGTGCCGAGGCTGATGTTCTCAGGGCTGACCGGGTGCTGCGCGATGTCGGTGTTGCCGATGACCCACCTTCGGGGGTCGATCTTCGGCCCATTGAAGTCGTCACACAGCACGTAGCTGCCGACGCACGGACCAGCGGGAGGGCGGTCGGCACGTTCCGAGGTGGCTTGGGACGTGCACCCAAAGCCGGCGAACAACAGCATGCACGCGACCACGGCACGGTGGGCAGGCTTCCCGGGTTTCAAATGGCGTCTCCTGTCTCAGCGTGGGTTGTGCATCGGGGCGATTGCCGCCCAGAGCAGGACTGCCCTCGATCGCAGATTCTGACGTGACCCTGGACCACTTGCGGTCGGTCACGGCCTCAACTCATTCCGCTCGCCAACTCACGCAAGGTATCTGAGAGTCCATCCCTCACGGATACCGCCCCGCTGGTCACGACGACGGCGGGACGCCCCCTACTCGGTGTCGGCGGTGTCCTCGGCTTCACCTTCGGTTGAGGGATTCACCATGCCGCCGCCACTGACGGCTTCGTTGGCTTCTTGGTCAGCTCCGGGCGGTGCCTCTTCGGGCAGGAAGAGTCCATGCAAACGCCCCTGGACAAGATGGTGTTGCAGACCGCTCGCACCGCTCCCGCCTTCATGAGGGCCGCTCTCCGGCTGGGTAACGCCATCGAACAGCGACGCGCCCGCGCGAGGTAGGGGTGGTGCGGAATGCCGTAGTCGCTGCTGCCTGCCACGGTGCTGAGGCTAAGGGTGACCCCGACGGATTGGGCGCGAGTGCCGAGTGTCATGCCCAAGGGCATATTTGGGGCATAGATTCCCGATCACTCGCATCGCGTCGCCATCACTCATGAGACTCTGGCCGCGACGATTGCAGCAAATCTGGCACTTGCGAGAACTTGCGATCAACGTCTCCCGCTGCATTGAGGTGCTAGTGCCCGGTTACAGGCATGGGGGTTCAAGTCCCCCCTCGGACACAAGATCCGGTCGCGGGAAACCGGCTGAACGGCGACTACCGCCCACGGACGGATAGGCCGTTCTGTGGCCGCGTATCGCCCATTCGCCTTACCTTTGCAGAATGGGTGCAGATGAGGCATGGCAGCAGCCACGCCTGATTCCAACGTCGGGCAGCACGGGCACTGACGGGGCCGCGGGGCGGGCGGCGTCGGCCTTCTTGGCCGTGTTGCCTGCGGTGCGCGAATACAGCCGCACGTTGCTCGGCGGCGTGGGCGCACCTGCCGGAACTATCGAGACGTTCGTGGAAGTGTCGTTCACGTTGGGTGAGAAGGTGTGGCGACCTGATGGCTTGATCCGGGTGACTCGTGGTTCTAAGTCGTGGGTCGCGCTGGTCGCGGTGAAGACGGGCCAAGACGTCCTGATGCCCGAGCAGGTTGAGGCATATCTCGACATCGCGCGGCGGAACAAGTTCGATGCGCTCATCACGATCAGCAACCAGATCACGACTGCCGAAACCCAACCGAGCGCGGTGGACATGCGGAAACTGCGGACGGTGCAGATGCACCACTGGAGTTGGGCGTACCTGGTTTCGGCTGCTGTCCAGCAGAAGGAACTCCGGGCCGCGTCCGACCCCCACCAAGCATGGCTCCTTGGCGAACTGGTCCGGTACCTAGAACACCCGAACTCGGGAGCGCTGACCTTTGACGACATGGGCGGCGCATGGCTCACCGTGCGCGAGCGGGTGCATACCGGGACGCTCCGCGCGGGAGACAAGCAGATTCCAGCGGCAACCGCACGGTTCGACGCGCTGTTGACGTATTCCGCGCTGCGGCTGAGCCGGCACGTCGGGTCAGAGGTTCGAGTTCAGTTGAGCCGGAAGGAGCTGGCCGACCCGTCAAAGCGTCAGGCCGCGCTGAAGGCTTCACTATTGAAGGAGGGAACGCTGTCCGGGGCGATCAAGATTCCGGGCGCGATCGGGGACATCGTGGTGACCGCTGATCTCCGGACCCGACAGGTGACCGCGCACGTGGACATTGGCGCGCCGAAGACAGGCCGTCCGACTACGCAGGTGAACTGGCTGACGCGGCAACTGAAGGAAGCACCCGGCGCGTTGCGTGTGGAGGCGTTCGCCGCGAAAGGACGCGGCTCTGGTGCGGCCACAATGCTTTCAGCTGCCCGCGAAGATGCTCAAAGTCTCGTCGTGCACCCGAAGAAGGAACTGCGGTCCTTCCGCGTCGCGAAGATCGTCCCGATGGGGACGAAGCGCGGTCGCGGTCGCCGGTCGTTCATTGACAGCGTGTTGGAGGCGATCGACGGGCTCTACGAGGACGTGGTGCAGCAGTTTGAGGCGTGGGCCGCTTCACCGCCGAAGTATCGCGAAGCGGTCGGGGGCGACCTACTGACGGAGGAGGCCGCGGCACCGGACGATACGAACCGGCCGCAACACGTGAGAATGCGGCGATCGAGGCCCGTCATTCGGTCTTGGCTTCTGAACCGATCGTGGGTCGTGGTCTTGAGCGTCGCGCTCACCCCCGTTGCCACTGCAGGTGCTTTGGGCGTCGCGAGTTCGTTCGACGAGCCCGGCAAGCTTCGCGCCGCCAAGGTCGGCGTAGTGCAGATCCCAGACTCTTGCGAGAAAGGTGCCACGAAGCCGTTCACCCCGACATCCATCGATATCCAAGATGTGCGGAATAACTTGCCCATTCTCGCGATGGCCCGCGACGACAACGACGTGCCCGGCGTCCCGCCGGCCATCAATGCCGGCAACACGGTGGCTTGGGACAGACCTCCGAGTGGGCTCCAACCTGGGTCGCCGCGCGGCAACGTGCTGCTCAATGCCCACACAGGCCGGGCCCTCGATGGGGTCGCACTCGGCAACGAAATGCTGGCGAAGGTCGACGTCGGCGATGTCATCAAGCTGCGCGATCGCGAGACGCATCTCTGTTATCGCGTCACCGAACGGATAGAGATGTCCGCAGACGAGGAGTACAAGCCGTTCTATGCCCAAGACGGCCCCCCGCAGTTCGCCTTCGTCGTCTGCTCCGGCGAGCGGATCGGCCCGGGTGAATGGACGAAGCGAACCATTTGGTTCGGACGCCCGATTGGTACCACCGGTCGGTAAGCGGTGCGGGCTTGTAATCGGTGACGTTGAAGGTCAGCGATCTCGAACCCGCAACCGCTCAGCCCACTACTCAGAGTCCGGTCGAAGGCCACCGTCGCGATCCGTTGTCATCATCGTCTGAATCGGAGTCGTCGGAGTCGTCGGAGTCGTCGGAGTCGGAGTCGTCGGAGTCGGAGTCGGAGTCGGAGTCGGAGTCGGAGTCGGAGTCGGAGTCGGACACCGATGGTGCCTCGTCACTATCATCACCGTCGTTGCCATGACCGTTGTCATTGTGGTCGTCGCCGTCGGAGTCGTGATGGTTGCCGTTGTCGTGATCTTCCTGCGGTCCTTCGCTATTGCCAGGGTTGCTGTCGTCGCTGCGTGCGTAGGCGATGTCATCGGCGATGACGGAGCCCACCGCAACCAGCCCGGCGAAGATCAGGACAAAGGCCGTCAAGAACGACCTGATTCGGTACGACATGTTTGCTGGGTTCATCGGGGGATCTCCTCTCAGAGGAGGCGCCCGAGAACACCTGGTTCTTCGTTCCTACTCCAGGCGGGCACTTCTCCGCAAGCCCCAATTCCGTGAGCCGCTCGTAGGCTGCCGGGCCAACCGCGGGCGGTGGCCAAGAAACATTGGTGACGTCCTGAACGGTGCTGGGATTCCAGCGGAAACATCAAGAGCGAATCAGCAGGTTGCGCCCTCCGGCGCATCGAAGGATTCAGGCTCCGTGGCGGACGCCTGGGCTGCGGCCGGGCGCACCTCAACGCCCCGCCAAAACGCGACCCGGTCCTTGACTCGGCGAGCGAGCGGCGAGGGCTTCGGGTAGTACCAGACCGCGTCCTTGCTCTCGACGCCATCGACGTGCACGTCGTAGTACGAGGCGGTGCCCTTCCACGCGCACACAGTGTTGGTGGAACTCGGTTGGACGTGGTCCGCACTCAGGGAATCGCTGGGGAAGTAGTGGTTGCCTTCGACGACAATCGTGTCGTCGCTTTCAGCGATCACCGTTCCGTTGAAGATGGCCTGCATTTTCATGCGGTGTCCTTTCCGAGGGCGTGACATTGGTCCACGCGAGTCAACGCGGTCCGAATCGCAGTGATTCCCGGCGTCGCCTTGTCAAAGGTCAGCGGCCGCAGGCGCCGGGCGGGCGAGTCGGTCGTCCGGCGACCGTCGCGACGAATGCGAACAGTGATGCAACGGACGTGCGCAGGCTCATGGTGATCTCCTCGGAGTTGCTCCGAAGGGACAACGACGGACGCGTGGCCGGGCTACGCGCCAGCCGACAGCTTGCGATTGATCTGGTCGACTTTGGCCTCAAGTCGCTCCAAGTCCTCTGCGTCCACGCGGAAGATCAAGTGCTTGGCACCGAGCAGGAGGACCGCTTGGAACACGAGCTGCAGCCATTCGCTCTGCCAGTTCTCCAGCGTGCTGGCGAGGAAGCCGGTGAGGTATTCGCCCCACACGAACGGCTGTCCGTGGGCGGTTTGGTCCGTGCGGAACTCCGCGAGCTCGGCGAAGAACTGGCCGGTCCACGAGCCGAGGAAGAGGATGAGCAGCAGATACACGGCGCCCCATCTGCGAAGGTGCGTTTCGGGCTGGCGCTGTTGTCGAGGGTCGGGTTCGAGCCCCTCATTCTTGACGGTCATGACTGTCGAGTACCCCGAAAGGCACTTGGATCACCTCCGGGCCAGACCGTCGCTGGGGACGCATCTTTAGACATTTATGCGGTTCAGTGATGAATGAACCGACGTGTCGACCGTCATCGCCGCCTAAACGCCGGAGCATCGGTCGCCGAACCACAGCGCACGCTCGTCGACTGGATCCACGTCGGCGCTGCCGGGTTGGCCAGTAGCCTCCCTGCATGTCGAACTTCGCCGATTTCAACATGGGTATCTACATCGCTGGCCTGTTCGGCGAGAAGCCGGGCTTCCCGATCTCCTTCGCCGACCTCGAAGATCAGGCCAAGGAACGGCTGGACGACATCGTGTTCGACTACGTCGCCGGGGGAGCGGGCAACGAGTCGACCCAGCGCGGGAATGTGGAAGCGTTGGAGCGCATCGGCATCGTCCCGCGGATGTTGCGTGGCGTCGACGAGCGTGACCTCTCTATCGAGCTCTTGGGCCGGCATTACCCGTCGCCCCTGATGATGGCGCCGATCGGCGTCGTGGGCATCATGCATGAGAGTCAGCACGGTGACATCGAGGTCGCGCGCGCGTCGGCGGCAACTGGGATCCCAATGATCGGGTCCACGCTCATGCAGGACCCGCTGGAGGACGTTTTCGCAGAGACCGGCGACACGCCGTTCTTCTTCCAGCTGTACACGCCGAAGGACCGGGAGCTCGCGGAGAACTTCGTGGCGCGGGCCGAGGCCGCGGGTGCGGCCGGAATAGTCGTCACGCTGGACACATGGGTACTTGGGTGGCGGCCACGGGACCTTCGGCACGCGGGCATGCCCCAGCTCCAGGGCCGCTGCTTGGCCAACTACTTCAACGACCCGGTGTTCCGAAGCCGCCTGGAGAAGACGCCGGAGGATGACCAGGGCGCAGCCGTCCTCGCGTGGGCGCAGACGTTCGGTAGTCCCGAGCTGTCCTGGGACGACCTCGCCTGGCTCCGCGGCCTGACCGACCTGCCGATCGTGCTCAAGGGCATCTGTCATCCCGACGACGTCCGCCGAGCGCACGACGGCGGCGTGGATGGCATCTACTGCTCGAACCACGGCGGTCGTCAAGCCGTCAGCGCGCCGGCCATCGACTTCCTGCCTGCGGTCGTCGAGGCAGCTGACGGCATGCCGGTCATCTTCGATTCCGGCATCCGCACGGGGGCGGACGTCGTTCGCGCCTTGGCGCTCGGCGCCACCGCGGTCGGAGTGGGACGGCCCTATGGCTGGGGCATCACACTGGGCGGCGCCGCCGGTGCCGAGTTCGTTCTCCGCAGCCTGCTCGCTGAAGCAGAGTTGACCATGGGCCTGAATGGCTACCGGTCGATCGCAGAACTGGGCCCGGACGCATTGTGTTGAGATCCCTGAAGTCATTCCTGAGCGCGGATGGTCGCGCGGCGGATCTCGACGGGCCGACGCTGGCGGCGGTGGGTCGGTGGGTCATCGCGCTGGCCGTCGTTGTCACGAATGTGGGTGGCGCAGTGGCCGTGCTGGTGCTGACGCTGCTCGTCATCCCGCTTCCACGAGGCAACGTTGCCGCACTGTCCAGTTACGTTCTCGCGGCCGGCATCTATGTGGTGATCGCGGTAACGGTTGGAGTTGTCGTGGGCGTGCGCGGCCAGGCGCCGCTCATGCAGTGGCTTGCAACCGGTGGCCCGTCGACACCGGTGCTGCGCGCCAAGGTGCTCCAGGCACCGCTGCGGCTGTTCTGGCTGCAGCTGTGGTTGTGGCTGGGCGCGGCGATGGCGTTCGGCCTGTCCGAAGCGCGCCACAACGGCGAACGGGCCACCTGGATCGGCATCATTGTCGCGCTGACCGGTCTGACGACCGCCTCGCTCTCGTACCTTTCGGTCGAACGGCTGCTCCGTCCTGCCGCCGTGCGAGCCATGGTCGGCGCCGACCCATACGAGTTGGGTCACGGCCGCGGGGTCGCACTGCGCGCCGTCCTGGCCTGGGCCACCGGCTGTGGCATTCCGGTTGCCGGCCTGCTGGTGCTCGGGGTGCGGGCGCTGCTGCCGTCGGACGTGACGGTCACGCAGCTGGCATTCGCGACGGTCGTGCTGACCGGCACGGGATTGGTGGTTGGCTCCCGGTCCGTTGTGGTCGCTTCCCGGGCAACCGCCGACCCGATCACCGGTGTCGCCCAGGCCATGACGCGGGTGCATGACGGCGACTACGGCACGCGCGTGCCAGTCTACGACGGGACGGAGATCGGACGTCTGCAACTCGGGTTCAACGAGATGGTCGCCGGGCTGGCCGAGCGGGAGCAGATCCGGGCCGCGTTCGGCACGTACGTTGACCCGGCGATCGCTGAGCACCTGCTCCGTGAAGGCACCGACCTGGCCGGCGAGGAGCTCGAGTTGTCGATGCTGTTCATCGACATCCGCAACTTCACGGGTTTCGCCGAGCAGACGCCGGCGGCGGAGGTGGTCAGCACGATCAACCGGATGTTCGAGCGTGCCGTGCCGATCATCCGTGACCACGGTGGGCACGTCGACAAGTTCGTCGGCGACGGGCTTCTCGCTGTGTTTGGTGCGCCTCAACGGCTGTCCAACCATGCGGCAGCTGCTGTATCGGCGGCGCGGGCGATCGCCAACGCCGTCGAGGCGGAGTTCCGCGGCAGCCTCTCGGTCGGCATCGGCGTCCATACCGGCACCGTGGTGGCCGGCAACGTCGGCGGCGCCGGCCGTTTCGAGTTCTCGGTGATCGGCGACCCGGTGAATGTCGCCGCCCGAATCGAGTCCGCCACCCGTCAGACCGGCGACACCATTCTCATCTCCGGGCGGACGCTCGAGCTTCTCGACGACGGCTCCGTGCGGGTGGAGAAGCGCCCGGACGTCGTGCTGAAGGGAAAGTCCGGCGCCGTGTCGCTGTTCGCGGTTCAGCCGTCGTAGGTGTAAAAGCCACGGCCGGTCTTGCGACCGAGCAGCCCGGCATGCACCATCCGGGCCAGCAGCGGGGGAGCGGCATACAATGGCTCCTTGAACTCCTCGTAGAGCGATTCGGCAATGGCTTGTGTCGTGTCGAGCCCGATGAGGTCGGCAAGGGCCAGCGGACCCTGCGGATGGGCGGCGCCGAGCACGAGGCCTTGGTCGATGTCCTCCGCGGTCGCGAATCCGGACTCCAGCATCCGGATTGCGGACAGGATGAAGGGCACCAGCAGTGAGTTGACGACAAACCCGGCCCGGTCCTGGCAGTCGATGGCGTGCTTGCCGAGCTGGTCCTGGACGAAAGTGCGGGAGCGTTCGACGGTCTCGTCGGACGTCAGCAGTGACGGCACGAGCTCGACCAGGGTGAGCACCGGAACCGGGTTGAAGAAGTGGATGCCCATGACGCGGTCCGGCCGACCGGTGACGACGCCCAGCTTCATGATCGGAATCGACGACGTGTTGGACGCGAGGATCGCGTCGGGCGCCTCGACCACCGCGTCGAGCTGGCGGAAGAGGTCCGTCTTGGGCCCTTCATCCTCGACGATCGCCTCGACGACGAGTTCGCGGTCGGCCAGCGCCTCGATCTTGGAGGTGACGCTGATCCGGCCGAGGACGTCAGCCGCGCTGGTATCGCCGAGTTTGCCGCGGCTCTCAGCGCGCTGCAGAGACTTCTCTAGACGCTGCAGGCCGGAATCGACGCGGTCCTGAGTCGATTCGACCACGACGACGTCCAGCCCGGCTCGAGCGGACACCTCCGCGATGCCGGACCCCATCAGGCCGCATCCGACCACGCCTACCTTTTCCACGTTCCCGACCCTCTCGACGGACATGAGACGTTCCTCATGTTAGCGATCGGCGCGCGGCAGCGCCTGTGCCCGGGGTGCAATTCCCGCGTCCCGGTTGGGCGATGTGCACTAAGCCGGTAACACGGTCCGGCCGAGCCATCGGCAGGCGACCAGCGCCAGCTGCAGGTTGAACCGGTCATCATCGAGCGGTCGGCCACGGATCTCAAGCGCCTTGGCCACCCGGTAGCGGACGGTGTTGCGGTGGACATGGATGCGTTCGGCGGTGTTCTGGTAGCGGCCGTCTTCGTTCAGGAAGTCCAGCAGCGTCTCGCGGAGGCGTTCCACGGATTCGTTGTCCTCGGCCAACCCGCCGAGCGCGCTGGCCACCAGCGACTTGGTGGCTTGGAGGTCCGCCGCCAGCAGCGCAGCGGCTTGGACGCCGGGCTCGGTGTAGCTCATCACGCGACGCGCGTCACCACTCGCGATGGTTGCGACGGTGAACGCGCGGAGCGACTCCAGATGCGAGCCACGGAACCCGGCGATGGACCTCCCCGGTGATCCCATCGCGACATGCATCGAGTCACCGGCGGCGTCGTGGATCTTGCGGAGGGCGGCGGTGTCGACGGTGCCCGCCTCCCAACCGAGTGGCACCCAGGCCCAAGCGTGCGACCGGTCTTGGGGGATGAACAGCGGCTGGCCGGTGCCGCCGACGGTCTCGCCGATGGTGCCCACGAGCGTCGCCAGGCGCTGAAGCGCGTTGGGCGTGCGGTCACCGTTGGCATCCCAGACGACGACGGCGAGATGGTTCTGACGCAACCGGTACCCCAGCGCACTCTCGCCGGCGGACATGTCGACGTCTTCGCCCTTGATCAGCGAGCTCAGCACGGCGGCCCGCACCGTGTTGCGATTGGCCAGCCAGCGCTCGCGCTCGGATTCGTACTCGTGGACGACCTGCTCGGCAACCCGATCGATGTAGGCGTTCGCGATGGCGTGCATCCGCTGCGCTGAGGCGAAGGCGATGTCGCCGTCCGGCTCGGAGCGCACGATCTCGTCGAACGCGACGTCCAGGAAGCGACGTTGACCGAGGCGATAAGCACGCACGAGTGCGTTGGAGGATGTCCCGCGCTGCGCGAGGCGACGGGCATAAGCGATGGCCGCGGTCGGCGCCTCGATGTCGTCGAGCTCGATGGAGCCCTGGGCGAAATGCAGCATCGTCTCGATGTTGCTTTCGGTGCTGGCAAACAGCAGTTCCAGGATGGCCGGGTCGCCGCGCAGCTCCGGAATGAACTCGGCGAACTCGGCCTGCATCTCGCCGGCGAGGGCTGCGAGCGTCGCCCGCATCGCCCGCGCGACGTGTGCAATGCGTTCAGTCGTGCCGGCCTCGACGGCCGGCGAGAGTTCCGATGCCATGTGCCTTCTTGTACCAAACGATCGAACGGATTTGTATGCGGCGCACAGTACCGCGTGGCCTCCCGGGCCTAGCGTCTGACGCGTGACTCAACTGGATCTTCAGGGCAAGACCGCCATCGTGACCGGATCGGCCAAAGGCATCGGTTTCGCGATTGCGCAGCACCTTTCCGGCGCCGGCGCGAATGTTGTCGTCTCCGACATCGACGAAGCCGGGGCCAAGTCCGCGGCGGCACAGATTCCCCGTGCGGTCGCCATCGCCAGCGATGTACGGGACGAGGAGCAGGTGAAGTCGCTCGTCGACCAAGCAGTCGCCACATTCGGCGGCCTGCACGTCATGGTGCCCAATGCCGGCATCGGCGTCGTCGGTCCAATAGTCGAGACCGACCTTGCCGCATGGCGTGCCGTCACCTCCGTCAACCTCGACGGAGTCTTCCTCTGCCTGCGCTATGCGGCGCCGGCAATCATTGCCAGCGGGGGCGGCGCGATCGTGCCGGTCGCGTCGGTCACGGCAACGGCTGGCTCACCCCTGATTGCCTCCTACGCCGCATCCAAGGCGGCGGTGGTCAACCTGACCAAGACGGCGGCGGTCGAGCTGGGCCAGTTCGGTGTCCGCGTCAACTGTGTCCTGCCCGGGTTCATCGGCACCGACCTGGTGAACGATCGAGCACCCGAGTTTGAGGCTGCCCTCGGCCTCCCGGACGGCGGGTTCGCCGACTTCATCGCCCAGAAGCAGGGGCGTTACGGCACGGTCGACGAAGTCGCCCAAGCCGTGTGCTTCCTCGCCAGTGATGAGTCGTCGTTCTGCAGCGGCTCCGGGTTGGCGCTCGACGGTGGCCTCACCGCGAGCCTGTTTTAAGGAGTCATTGTGGGATTCATCAACCCGACGCCCCAGCCAGTTGAGCCGGCACAATTCATTCAGCTCCCCCTGATGGAGCGGATCCGCATCCTGTCTCAGCACTGGGCGGTCGATGGCTTCGGCACGCCGCGCATGCTCCACGTCGTTTACATCCTGAAGCTGTTCGGGCTGTACTTCGGCGCTGGCATCGGAATTGCCGCAGCCACCTCACCCGACGTCGTCTTCATGGATCCGAGCACGTGGTTCGACAACATCATCACGTACCAGAAGCTGTGCCTCTGGCTCATGTTCATTGAGGTGTTCGGGTTTGGCGGCACCTTCGGCCCGCTGTGCGGCCACTTCGTGCCCATGCTCGGAAACGTTCGCTATTGGTTCCGACCGGGCACCATCAGGATGGCACCATGGGCCGACCGTGTTCCGGGCACCGGCGGCGATACCCGGACCGTCCTGGACGTCGCTCTGCTGCTGGCGGTGCTTGCCAGCCTTGCGTACCCACTGTTCCTCCAAGGGGTGCCCGTCCAGAATCTGCCGGCGGGAACGCCGACGCAGGAGTTAATACCGCCGTTGGCGCTCGTTCCGATCTTGATCGCCATGCCCCTCATGGGCCTGCGCGACAAGGTGATCTTCCTGGCCGGCCGGTCTGAGCAGTACCTCCCGATCATCCTGCTTGGTGCGACGCTCGGTGCGTTGGTCACGCGGGACGGCGCGCAGCCGGGCGACTTCATCGATCTCATTGTCGGCTTCAAGATCATCATCTGCGCCATCTGGATCGGAGCCGGCGTCTCCAAACTCGGCGAACATTTCATCAACGTCGTGCCTCCCATGGTCTCCAACCAACCGGGGATGCCGTTGTTCCTGAAGAAGCTGCACTACCGGAAGGTCCCGAACGATCTGCGACCGAGCAAGCTCGCCTGGTTCATGGCGCACGTCGGCGGGACAACTGTCGAGATCGGCATCCCGTTGGTGCTTCTCTTCACGACGAACCGCGAGGTGGCGATCCTCGGAGCGCTTGCCATGGTCATCTTCCACCTGTTCATCATCTCGACGTTCCCGCTTGCCGTTCCGCTCGAATGGAACATGTTCTTCGGCTTCGCCGTGCTCGTCCTGTGGGGCGGACTCGGCTACGGACTGGACGTGTCGGTCTACAACATCTGGAACTTCTCCGAACCGCTGTTGCTGATCCCCATATTCGCGCTCGTCTTGGTGTTTCCGGTCTGGGGCAACCTGCGGCCCGATCAGATCTCGTTCCTGCCGTCCATGCGGCAGTACGCCGGCAACTGGGCCTCGGCGACCTGGGCGATGCGTCCGGGGATCGAGGACCGGCTGAACGAACTGCCGCTGGTCGAATCCCAGGTCTCACAGCTGCAGCGGATGAAGCCGACGCCCTATGGAGCACACGACGCGGAGATGACGATGCAGAAGCTGCTCGGGTGGCGTTCGCTGCACAGTCAGGCTCGCGGGTTGTTCTCGGTGCTCCTGGAGCACCTGGACGACATCGACGACCGGACAGTCCGCGAAGGCGAGTTCGTCTGCAACACGATCCTGGGCTGGAACTTCGGCGACGGCCACTTGCACGACGAGCGCCTCATTGCCGCCGTTCAGAGGCGGCTGAATCTCGCTCCGGGCGACCTCGTCGTGGCGTTCTGCGAATCCCAGCCGACGCCGTGGCGCAAGCATGTCCCCCAGCAGTACCGGGTGATCGACGCTGCATTGGGTGTCGTCGAGCGGGGTAGCTGGAACGTCACCGAGTGCGTCAACGAGCAGCCTTGGCTCCCGAATGGGCCGGTGCCTCTGGACGTCACCTGGACCGCGCACGGCTTCCGGCGCAAGGAGACGCTCACCGGGCTCTCACCCCAACTCGCGGAGTGAAGCTTTCCTTAAGTGAGCCAGCGCTGGAGCTCGAGGGCCACAGCGACCTCGACGCCGCTGTCCGCCAGCGGCCGGGGGAGCAGCTCCTCGGCACGCTGTATCCGGTGGAAGACGGTGTTGCGGTGCGCGTAGACCTCGTCGGCGGTCTTGGACGCGTTGTACATGTGTCGGATGTAGACCCGCACGGTGTCGCGCAGCTCTGCGTCCGCCGCCCCGAGGTCGCCGAGCACGCGGGCGACGAATTCGCGGGCCGCCTGCTCGTGGTGCGCGCCGAGCGCTGCCAGCGAGACGTCGTGGAAGGTCGCCATGGGGACGGTGCCGACGCGGACCATCAGCCGTTGTGTCTCGATCGCCTCGTAGTGGCTGCGCCGGAAGCCGTCGATCGCCGGGGCGGTCGAACCGAGAGCCAGTCGCACCTGCGGGAAGCCGGCGAGGATGGGGATGAGGCGCTCCTTGGCATCACCGTTGTGATTGTTGACCCACACCCACATCGACGACGAGGTCGCCGGCACGACCAGCGCCTTCGCCCCGTGCTCGGCCGCGCAGGCCGCGAACTTCTCCGCCACCT
>DATLCL010000172.1:0-15152 GCA_035526415.1 Aeromicrobium sp. | reverse complement strand
GACTTCGTAGCGGCCCGCACCATAGGGCTGTGCCGTGATCAGCAGGCCGCCTTGCCGATGGGGCCCGGCGTGCAGGTCACCGTAGATGCTGGTGTCGACCACCGTGAGCCGGGTGCCGTTGTCGTCGTGGGTGCCGAGGCTTATGTTCTCGGGGCGGACCGGGTGCTGCGCGATGTCGGTGTTGCCGATGACCCACCTCCGGGTGTCGATCTTCGGCCCATTGAAGTCGTCACACAGTAGATAGCTGCCGACGCATGGATCAGCAGAAGAACTGGCGGCGGGCGCCGAGGCGGCCGGGGCTGCGCACACATAGCCGACGAACAACAGCACGCACCCGCCCACGGCGCGATGGGCAAGCTTCCTGGGTTTCACCGCGCCTCCCTCGGGTTCAGCTTCGTCTCCGGCTCGTAAGGCGTTAACGACCGTCAGCTTGCTGAGACACGGCTTCCGAACGTTCGTAACCGGAGCGCAATGTGTCACCTGAGCAGCCCGTCCCGCTGGTCACGACGACGACGGGGCGCGGCTCGGTGTCGCTCGGCGAAGGCTACATGAGGGCTATTTCTTGCTGCGATTCCGGGAATCTTTGGATGGCTGCACACGTTTCGGCTCGCCCGGCATTTTCGGATATTCCGGCGGATAGGGCTCCTCGCGCGGATCGGCGTCCCACCACTCGAGCAACGGTTCAAGGGAATGCTCCACATCATCGATCTCGGTATGGGCATCTCCCCGCTGCGCAAGGATCGATGGAACGGTATGCAGCGTGAACTCGCGCGGGTCGTCCACGGACGGTAGTTCTTCCCACGTCAGCGGCATCGACACCGGTGCCTCGGGGCGCGGGCGGAGGCTGTAGGCCGAGGCGATCGTGCGGTCGCGGCAGTTCTGGTTGAAGTCGACGAAGATGTTGTCGCCACGCTCTTCCTTCCACCACGCCGTCGTGACGCCTGGCGCATGTTTGGAGAGTTCGCGTCCGATTGCGATAGCCGCATGCCGGACGTCGGTGAACGTCCACTTCGGTGCGACCCGGATGTAGACGTGCACGCCGTTCTTGCCGCTGGTCTTCACGAACGGCCGGATGCCGACCTCCTCGAGGATCTCCCGGCACACCAGGGCGGCCCGGACGGCATCGGTAAACGAGGTGTTGCCGTGCGGGTCGAGGTCGATCCGCAGCTCGTCTGGCCGGTCGTTGTCAGTCGACCGCGTCGGCCACGGGTGGAAGGTGATCGTGCCCATCTGAGCCGCCCACGCGATGGCGCCGACGTGGTCGGGGCACAGTTCGTCGGCGGATCGCCCAGAGGGAAACAGCACGCGTGACGACGACGCCCAGTCGGGCATCCCGCGCATGAGTCGCTTCTGGTAGAACGCGTCGCCCTGCGGGCCGCGGCCGTGGGTGGCTTCGCGAGCTGTCAGCTTCATGCCGGGGTGGACCCCCTTGGGCCAACGCTCCAACGCGGTCGGCCGGTCGCGCAGGGCCCGCAGGATGCCGACGCCGACGTCGGCGTAGTACTGAACGACCGACAGCTTGGTGATTCCGGACTCCGGAAAGATCACCCGATCCGGGCTGCTGACGCGGACGGTGTGCCCATCGACATCGAGTTCGACCGCGTCCACAGCGTCAATCTACGATGCCGATCCCTAAGATGACGTGCGTGCCACAGATCGAGTTGCCGGCGGGATCGCACTACGCATCGATGTGGGGCATCCCTGACCAGTACGCGGGCATGACCGCGTCGATGCTGCAGCGTTCGCGTGCGTTCGTGAAGTTCGCCGGTGTCGAGGTCACGATCCTGACGTACGAGCACCGCGACAACTACGACGAGGTCCGCGACCGCCTCCGCGGTTCCGGCGCCATGGTGGACGGCATGCGACTGGCGAACATGTGGGAGGACCTGCGCAGCTGGAAAGACGATCGATTGAAGGCCGCCGTCAACACCTTCCAAGGCGAGGTCCCCGACGATTGGGAGCCGCTGGGTAAGCGCGGCGTTGCCCGCGGCCCGCTCATCCAAGAACTGCGACGGGAGACCGGTCGGCACACCCAGATCGACTACTTCCGCGCTGACGGCACGATGCTCGCGTCCGACCAGCGTCACGGTATGGACTTCAGGGAGCGTTCGGTGATTCTCTGCGACACCAGCGGGCAGCCGCTCGGCTCGTCGCGCTGGGTCAGCCGGCTCTATTGGCTGTGGCTGGACTCGCTGCCGCGCGACCCGGTCGCGTGGATCATCGCTGACTCCAAGACCAGCGCCAACCCGCTGATCCAGTACGACCGGCCCGATGTGGCCAAGCTCCATGTCGTGCGCGGATCGCACCTCAAGCGCGTCCATGGTCGCCCGACCAACAAGCTGGGCCGCTCGCGGCGGGCAGTGATGGAGAACCTGGACGCGTGGGATGCCGTGGTCTTCCTGACCAAGACGCAACGCGACGATGTCGCCTCGATGATGGGGCCGCGGCACAACCTGCAAGTCATTCCCAACAGCCGCAACGTGCCGGGCGAACTGACCAACGTGAAGCGCCCAACAGGCCGCGGTGTCATGCTGTCCAGCCTGGTCGAGCGGAAGCGCATCCAGCATGCGATTCGTGCCATGGCTGATGCCAGGGGCCGTCGGCTCTGGTGGAGGGGCAAGCTCGACGTCTGGGGCCGCGGCCCGCTCAAGCGCAAGCTTACGCTGCTGATCCGCAAGCGAAACGCCCCGGTGAAGCTGCGCGGATACTCCACCAGCGCAGCCGATGCCTTCACGACTGCCTCGTTCTCGCTACTGACGAGCAGCGCGGAGGCGTTTGCCAATGTGCTCATCGAGAGTATGGGACGCGGGTGCATTCCGATCAGCTACGACATTCCTTACGGTCCGTCCGACATCATCACGCACGGCGTCGACGGCTTCCTGGTGCCCAATGGCGACATCGAGGCGCTCGCGGCGCAGATCCGCGAGATCGTCGCCGCCTCGCCAGCCGACCTCGTCCCCATACGGGAAGCCGGATACAAGCGCGCGCTGGACTTCAGCGACGAACACGTCATGCAGCTGTGGTCCGCGTTGATGGCCGAGATCGCGGCCCGGCGAGAGGCCCAGTCCGAGGCGCCGCGTGCCTGACTTCCAGTTGCCGGCCGGAACGCAGTACGCGCTCACGGTCAACATTCCGGAGAATTACGGCGGCATGACGGCGTCGATGCTCCAGCGGTCGCGTGCCTTCGTGAAGCACGCCGGCGTCGACGTCACGATCCTCACGTTCGAACACAATCCCGACCTCGACACCAGGCGGGCTCGGTTGCGCGAGCGCGGCGCCATCATCGACGGCATCACCGTGGCCAACGCATGGGAAGACCTGCGCACCTGGGACGACGAGCAGTTGAAGGCCGCCGCACCCAGCTTCCAAGGTCCGGCGCTCGACGGGTGGGAACCGTTGGCCCAGCGGGGCGATGCCGTCGATCCGTGGAAGCGCCGGCTGCTCGACGGCTCCCGCGAGCTGGTCCAGGTTGATTACCTGCGTGATGACGGAACGGTCCTGTTGTCGGATCAGGCCGCCGAGCCGGGCAAGCGGCGGCGTCGTGTGGTGCTCTGCGACACGACAGGTCAGCCGATCGGCACCTGGTCCTATATCTTTCCGTTCTACGCGCAGTGGCTTGACTCGCTGCCGCGCGACCCGGTCGCATGGATCATCGTCGATTCGAAGTCCAGCGCGAACATGATGATGCGGTACCAGCGGCCAGACGTGGCGCTGCTGCACGTGGTGCGCGGATCGCACCTCCAGAGCGGACCAGGTGGACCCGCCGAGCGTGAACTCGTCAGCTCCCGTCGACCCGTCATCGAAAATCTCGATCCATGGGATGCCGTCGTCTTCCTCACCGAACGGCAGCGCGCCGACATCGAGGAGCGATTCGGGCCGCGCGAGAACATCACCGTCGTGCCGAACAGCCGGAACATGCCAGCGTCGCTGACCCGTAGGCGTCGGGCCAGAGGCCGCGGCGTCATGCTGGCCAGCCTCGACGGCCGCAAGCGCATCGGCCACGCAGTCCGCGCCATGGCGAAGGTGAAGCAGATGCTGCCCCGGCGGCGCCTGCGGCTCGACGTCTGGGGCAACGGCCCACTGCAGCCCGAACTGCAGATCCTGATCGATCAACTGAAGGCCCCGGTGAGGCTGCGCGGTCACTCACCAGCCGCAGCCGAGCAGTTCAGCACGGCGTCGTTCTCGCTGTTGACGAGCAGTGCCGAGGCGTTCGCGAACGTGCTCATCGAGAGCATGGGCCGCGGATGCATCCCGATCAGCTATGACCTTCCCTATGGTCCGTCCGACATCATCACGCACGGCGTCGACGGGTTCCTTGTGCCGAACGGTGACATCGAGGCGCTGGCTGACCAGATTGCGCATGTCATTGTTATGCCGCCGAAGGACCTGAGCGCCATGCGCCACGCCGCCCACTGCCGCGCGCTGGACTTCAGTGACGAACGTGTGATGGAGCTGTGGTCGGCACTGATGGCCAAGATCGCGGCCAAGCGAGAGGCCGCGGGTGCCTAACTTCCAGTTGCCGGCCGGAACGCAGTACGCGCTCACGGTCAACATTCCGGAGAATTACGGCGGCATGACGGCGTCGATGCTCCAGCGGTCGCGTGCCTTCGTGAAGCACGCCGGCGTCGACGTTACGATCCTCACGTACGAGCACAATCCCGACCTCGACACCAGGCGGGCTCGGTTGCGCGAGCGCGGCGCCATCATCGACGGCATCACCGTGGCCAACGTGTGGGAAGACGTCCGTCTGTGGGATGACGCTCGACTGCGGCTGTCGGAGGGCACCTTCCAATGGGCGGCTCCCGACGACTTCGAGCCCTTGGGCCAGCGGGGCGATGCCGTCGATCCGTGGAAGCGCCGGCTGCTCGACGGCTCCCGCGAGCTGGTCCAGATTGATTACCTGCGTGATGACGGAACGGTCCTGTTGTCGGATCAGGCGGAAGAGCCGGGCAGGCGTCGGCGTCGTCTGGTGCTTTGCGACAGGACAGGCCAGCCGATCGGCGCCTGGTCCTCGATGTTCCCGTTCTACGCGCAGTGGTTTGATTCGCTGCCCCGCGACCCGGTGGCATGGATCATCGTCGAGTCCAAGTCCAGCGCGAACATGATGATGCGGTACCAGCGGCCGGACGTGGCGCTGTTGCACGTCGTGCGCGGATCACACCTCAAGACTGGGCCCGGCGGACCGGCCGAGCGTGAACTCGTCAGCTCCCGTCGGCCGGTCATGGAGAACCTCGATGCGTGGGACTCCGTCGTCTTCCTCACCGAGAAGCAGTACGCGGACATCCAGGAACGATTCGGGCCACGTGAGAACATCACCGTTCTACCGAACAGCCGGAACATGCCACCGGCGCTGTCCGACCGGCGCCGGGCCAGAGGTCGCGGCGTCATGCTGGCCAGCCTCGACGGCCGCAAGCGCATCGGCCACGCAGTCCGCGCCATGGCGAACGTGAAGCAACGGCTGCCCCGCCGCCGCGTGCGGCTCGACGTCTGGGGTGACGGCCCACTCGCGCGCGATCTGCAGATTCTCATCGATCAGCTGAAGGCTCCGGTGGAGTTGCGCGGCCACGCCCCGACCGCAGCCGAGCAGTTCGGGAAGGCGTCGTTCTCCTTGCTCACCAGCCGGAGCGAAGCACTGCCGGGTGTCTTGCTGGAGAGCATGGGCCGCGGATGCATCCCGATCAGCTATGACCTTCCGTACGGGCCGTCCGACATCATCACGCACGGTGTGGACGGTTTCCTCGTCCCGTTCGGCGATATCGAGGCGTTGTCTGACCAGATCGCACAGGTTGTTGCGATGCCACAGAAGGACTTGAGCGCGATGCGCGAGGCCGCCTACCGCCGCGCACTGGACTTCAATGACGAACGCGCAGTACAGCGCTGGTCGGCGCTGATGTCCGACATTGCCAAGCGTCGCGCGTTCTGACTGGATCGTTCGCCCTGATCAGGTAAGGGTTGCCTTCGTTGAATCCGCTTGCCTAATAAAGGCACACTGGTGTTGTGAAAATTGCCCGAGCGGATCTGCCGGCCACGGCCGGCGATGCGCCCACGCGCGAACGTGTCGCGCGTGCGCTCATGGAAGGTGGGCCGTCGACGGCGGCCGATCTCGCGTGCAACCTCGGGATCACGCCGGCCGGCATCCGCCGGCATCTCGACCAGCTCCTGGCCGATGGGATCATCGAACCCCGCGAAAGCCGGACCACGGGTCATCGCGGGCGGGGGAGGCCGGCCAAGGTTTTCGCCATCACCGACGTGGGGCGCGACCATTTCGGCCACACCTACGACGACCTCGCCAGCCAAGCCTTGCGCTACCTCCGGGACACCCGTGGCCAAGATGCCGTTCGCGACTTTGCGCAGGATCGCTTGCGCGAGCTTGAGCGCAAGTGTGAAGAATCAATGGTCGGGTCAGACGATCCGGTCGCGACAGTCGCAGATGTCCTCACCGCAGACGGTTACGCCGCGTCGGTCGAGAGCTCGTCCGCCGGCGAGCAGATCTGCCAGCACCACTGCCCGGTCTCGCACGTCGCCCACGAATTCCCCGAACTCTGCGATGCCGAAACAGAAATGCTCGCCCGCGTGTTGGGCACTCACGTCCAGCGACTCGCGACGATCGCCCACGGCGACGGCATCTGCACCACCCACATTCCCACCGCAACCCCGCGAGAAGTGACACAGAAGGTGAGCCAGCGATGAGCAGCTCCATCGAGGAACTGAACCCAGGTCTCAAGGACGTCGGTCGCTACGAGTTCGGCTGGCACGATGCCGACCTCGCCGGCGCGACGGCCCAGCGCGGTCTCAACGAGAGCGTCGTCCGAGGCATCTCCGGACTGAAGAGCGAGCCCGAATGGATGCTCAACCTCCGGCTGAAGGGCCTGCGGCTGTTCGACAAGAAGCCCATGCCGACATGGGGGGCCGACATCAGCGCCATCGACTTCGACAACATCAAGTACTTCGTCCGCTCCACTGAGAAGCAGGCTGCCACCTGGGATGACCTGCCCGACGACATCAAGAACACCTACGACAAGCTCGGCATCCCAGAGGCGGAGAAGCAGCGCCTCGTCTCCGGTGTGGCGGCTCAGTACGAGTCCGAGGTTGTCTACCACTCGATTCGCGAGGATCTCGAAGAGCAGGGCGTCCTGTTCCTCGACACCGACACCGCGCTGCGCGAGCATCCGGAGCTGTTCGAGGAGTACTTCGCGACGGTCATTCCTGTTGGCGACAACAAGTTCGCCGCGCTCAACTCGGCGGTGTGGTCCGGCGGTTCGTTCATCTACGTGCCGAAGGGCGTCCACGTCGACATCCCGCTGCAGGCCTACTTCCGGATCAACACCGAGAACATGGGCCAGTTCGAGCGGACGCTGATCATCGCCGACGAGGGCTCGTACGTGCACTATGTGGAGGGATGTACGGCGCCGATCTACAGCAGCGACAGCCTGCACTCGGCCGTCGTGGAGATCATCGTCAAGAAGAACGCCCGCGTTCGCTACACGACCATCCAGAACTGGTCGAACAACGTCTACAACCTGGTCACCAAGCGCGCCATCTGCGAAGCCGGCGCCACGATGGAATGGATCGACGGCAACATCGGATCCAAGGTGACGATGAAGTACCCGGCCGTCTACCTGATGGGCGAAGGCGCCCGCGGCGAAACTCTCTCCATCGCATTCGCGGGGGAGGGCCAGCACCAGGATGCCGGCGCCAAGATGGTGCACGCCGCGCCCAATACATCCAGCTCGATCCTCAGCAAGTCGGTGGCCCGCGGCGGCGGACGCACGTCATACCGCGGCCTGCTGCAGGTCAACGAGGGCGCGCACGGCTCGGCAAGCACGGTCAAGTGCGATGCCCTGCTCGTCGACCAGAT
Organism: Aeromicrobium sp.; assembly: GCA_035526415.1. Classification (GTDB taxonomy): domain Bacteria; phylum Actinomycetota; class Actinomycetes; order Propionibacteriales; family Nocardioidaceae; genus Aeromicrobium. The sequence continues at coordinate 7,294 of DATLCL010000172.1, read as the reverse complement.
CAGTCGCTCCGACACGTACCCGTACGTCGACGTCCGTGAGGACGACGTCACCCTCGGCCACGAGGCCACTGTGTCCAAGCTCAGCGACGACCAGCTCTTCTACTTCATGTCCCGCGGTATGGAAGAGGACGAGGCCATGGCCATGATCGTCCGCGGCTTCATCGAGCCCATCGCTCGCGAGTTGCCGATGGAGTACGCGCTGGAGTTGAACCGGCTCATCGAACTGCAAATGGAGGGCGCGGTCGGATGACAGCGACCAATCTGGCCGAAGCACTTGAACTGGACCACGTCGAATCGCACCTTCACCCCGAAGGCTCTTTCGACGTCGCCGACCATCCGGTGCCCACCGGCCGTGAGGAGATCTGGCGATTCACGCCGCTGAGGCGCTTGCGCGGCCTGCACCAGGACGCCGACCTCTCTGGTGACGCGTTCAAGGTCGACGTCGACGTGGCGCCAGGAGTGACAGCGCGAAGCGTCAGCCCGTCCGAGTCGGCCCGGGGTGCGTCCGGATACGTCCCCACCGACCGCGTCTCGGCACGGGCCTGGGCGGCTGCATCTTCGGTGTTCGAGGTCACGATCCCGACGGACGCCGTCATCGAGCAGGCAACGACCATCCGCTTCACCGGCCTCGATGCCGCACCTGCAGCGGCCGGTCATCTGCTGATCCGCGCAGGGGCGTTCAGCAAGTCCGTCGTGGTGGTCGACTACACCGGCTCAGCCACCTTGGCCGAGAACATCGAAGTGGTCCTTGAAGACGGGGCCCAACTGACGTTCGTCACCGTCCAGGACTGGGCCGATGACGCCGTACACGTCCCTACCCAGCATGCGCAGGTGGGGCGGGACGCCAACCTCAAGCACGTGGCCGTCACCCTGGGCGGCGACGTAGTCCGCGCGAGCACGTCGGCCGACTACCGGGGGAGCGGCGGCAGCGTCGACCTGTACGGCGTCTACTTCGCCGACGCCGGGCAGCATCTCGAGCACCGCCTGTTCGTCGACCACACCGCTCCACGGACTCACAGCAATGTCGAGTATCGGGGTGCGTTGCAGGGCCAAGACGCGCACACCGTCTGGATCGGCAACGTTCTGATCCGCAAGGTGGCCGAGGGCATCCAAACCTTCGAACGGAACGACAACCTCATCCTGACCGACGGTGCTCACGCCGATTCGGTGCCGAACCTTGAGATCGAAACCGGCGAGATCGAGGGGGCCGGGCATGCCTCGACGACCGGCCGGTTCGATGACAACCACCTTTTCTATCTGCAGAGCCGCGGCATCGAGGAGGAAGAGGCCCGTCGCCTGGTGGTCCACGGTTTCTTCACCGACATCATTCGCCGGATCGGTGTGCCGGAACTGCAAGAGCGCCTCGTTCAGGCGATCGAGGACGAGTTGGCGGGGGTCGTCTGATGACGTTCAGCAAGGCCGCGAACCTCTCCGATCTGCCCGAGAACGCCGCCGTTGCCGTCGAGATCGACGGCGTCGATGTCGCGCTCGTGCGCACCGCCGAGCAAGTGTTCGCCATTCGTGACGTCTGCTCGCACGCCGAAGTGGCCTTGTCCGAGGGCGAGGTCACCTTCGACGACAAGGGCACGCCCGAAATCGAATGCTGGCTGCACGGCTCGACGTTCAACCTGTGCAACGGAAACCCGGTCATCTTCCCGGCCACCGAGCCGGTTCCCGTCTACCCCGTCACCGTCGATGGCGATGCCGTCCTGGTCGACGTCGACAATCCCCTGAAAGAGCAGGAAGCATGAGCACCCTCGAAATCAAGAACCTCCATGTGTCGGTCAACACCGAGGAGGGCGAGAAGCCCATCCTCATGGGTGTCGACCTCACCGTGAACTCCGACGAAGTGCACGCCATCATGGGGCCGAACGGCTCGGGCAAGAGCACGCTGGCCTACTCGATCGCCGGCCACCCCAAGTACAAGATCACCGACGGCACGGTCACACTCGACGGCCAGAACATTCTCGACATGAAGGTCGATGAACGCGCTCGCGCCGGCCTGTTCCTGGCCATGCAGTACCCGGTCGAGGTCCCCGGTGTCTCGGTCGCCAACTTCCTGCGCTCAGCCAAGACTGCACTCGACGGCGAGGCTCCGAAGCTGCGCACCTGGGTCAAGGACGTCAACGCGGCGCTTGAACGGCTGAATCTCGACCCGACCTTCGGACAGCGCAGCGTGAACGAGGGCTTCTCCGGTGGCGAGAAGAAGCGGCACGAAATCGCCCAGCTTGAATTGCTGAACCCGAAGTTCGCCGTGCTCGACGAGACCGACTCCGGCCTTGACATCGACGCGCTCAAGATCGTCGCCGCGGGCGTCAATCGATACACCGCACAGGGCGACCGGGGGCTCCTGCTGATCACGCACTACACGCGGATCCTGCGGTACATCAAGCCCGACTTCGTCCATGTGTTCGTGGCCGGCCGGGTCGCTGAGTCCGGCGGCCAGGAACTGGCCGAGCGCCTCGAAGCCGAGGGCTACGACCGTTACCTTCGCGCACCCAACCCAGTCTGAGCCGGTAGCCATGAGCAACTTCGATGTCGAGAGGATCAGGAAGGACTTCCCGATCCTCGAACGGCGCGTGTCGGGCGAGCTCCCCTTGGTGTACCTCGACAGCGCCAACACTTCGCAAAAGCCGCAGGCGGTCATCGATGCCATCGAGGAGCACTACCGCTGGCACAACGCCAACGTCGCCCGTGCGATGCACACGCTCGGGTCCGAAGCCACCGAGGCATTCGAGCTCGGCCGTACCAAAGTGGCTGAGTTCATCGGGGCGCCCAGCCGCGACGAGGTGGTCTTCACCAAGAACGCCTCTGAGGCGCTCAACTTGGTGGCCCGCGTCCTTGGTGACGCCGGACGGGTGAATGAGAACACCGACATCGTCATCACCGAGATGGAGCATCACTCCAACATCGTTCCGTGGCAGCAGCTGGCCGAGCGGACCGGCGCGAACTTGCGCTGGTTCGGCATCACGGACGAGGGACGGCTCGACCTGTCGAACCTCGACGAGCTCATCACCGACCGCACGGCCGTGGTCTCGCTGACCTGGGTCTCGAACATGCTCGGCACCATCAATCCGCTGGACGTGGTGATCGCGCGGGCCAAAGCCGTCGGCGCGCTCGTCGTCGTTGACGCATCCCAGGCCGTGCCGCAGCTTCCCGTCGACGTCGCCGCGCTCGGTGCCGACTTCGTTGCGTTCACCGGTCACAAGATGGTCGGCCCGACCGGCATCGGCGTGCTCTGGGGCCGCTACGACCTCCTGGCCGAACTCCCGCCGTTCCTCGGCGGTGGCGAGATGATCGAGACCGTCTCCATGGAGCGTTCGACCTTCGCCAAGCCGCCGCACCGGTTCGAGGCCGGAACGCCGCCGATCGCGCAGGCCGTCGGACTAGGCGCAGCCGTCGACTACCTGACAGCGATCGGCATGGACAACATCGCCAGTCATGAACGCGAGATCACGGCCTATGCACTCGAAGCGCTACAGCAGATCGACGGACTGACCGTCGTCGGGCCGAAGGACGCCACCGACCGCGGAGGGGCTGTCAGTTTCACCCTCGAAGGTGTGCACCCACACGATGTCGCCCAGATCGTCGACTCGCGCGGCGTGGCGGTGCGGGCCGGCCACCACTGCGCAAAGCCGGCGCACCATCGGTTCGGCGTCCAGTCGACGACGCGGGCTTCGTTCTACCTGTACACGACGACCGATGAAATTGATGCACTGGTCGAGGCGTTGCACTTCACGAAGACGTACTTCGGAGCGTGACGATGAGCACCCCCACACCCCACCTGGACTCCCTGTACCAGGAGATCATTCTCGACCACTACAAGAACCCGCACGGCCGAGGCCTACGTGATCCGTACGAGGCCGAGGTGCACCACGTCAACCCCACTTGTGGTGACGAGATCACGCTGCGAGTACACGTCGACGGTGACCGGGTCGAGGATGTGTCCTACCATGCTGTTGGCTGCTCAATCAGCCAGGCATCGGCGTCGGTGCTCAACGATCTCGTTGTCGGCAGGTCCGTCCAAGACGGTTTGGCCGTGCTCGACGAGTTCCACGCCATGATGCATGGCAGGGGGCAGGTCGTCCCGGACGAGGACGTCCTGGAAGACGGCATCGCCTTTGCCGGTGTTGCCCAGTTTCCGGCCCGCGTGAAGTGCGCGTTGCTGTCGTGGATGGCGTTCAAGGACGCCGTCCTGCAAGCGGAGGTAAAAGGTGTCTGATCCTTCCCCACAAGTGGGAGATGCCCCTAGCGATTTCCCAAACGTCGACGTCGAGGAGCGTCAGGGCTCGACCGGCGCCACGTCGAATGACGACGTCATCGAGGCAATGAAGGACGTCGTCGATCCCGAGCTCGGCATCAACGTCGTCGACCTGGGACTGGTCTACGGCGTCGAGGTCGATGAGCACAGCAACGCTGTGCTCCAGATGACTCTGACCTCAGCTGCCTGTCCGCTGACCGACGTCATCGAAGACCAAACTCGTGCGGCGCTCGAGGGCCTCGTCAATGACTTCCGGATCGATTGGGTCTGGATGCCGCCGTGGGGCCCGGACAAGATCACCGACGACGGCCGCGAGATGCTGCGCGCCCTGGGATTCAACCTTGGCTAGAACACGCTCGCGTCGGCCACGCGGTTCCGGCGGAGCCAACCGGTCCAACGACGGCATCCTGCCCGTTCTGGCCCGCGTCGTTCGTGAGGTCGAAGCCGACGTGCGGCGCGGCCGCATCGGCCAAGCCACCCGTGCCAAGTTCCAGGCCGTCGCCATGCTGACCCGCGAGGAACGGACGAAGATCAAGTCCGACTCCACCGTCAGCGAAGCGTTCAGGACCGAGCAGCTGCGCCGGCTCGACGGCATCGCCACCATCCTCGCCACATCTGCGGCCAGCGAACCCAACCTGTTCACACTGTTAGGCGACGACGCCGTCATCACGCCCGAGACTCGTGCAATCCGGGCCGAGCTTGAGGAGGCGGCCGGATTCGAGATCGCTGAGCCCGAGCCGGAGCCCGTCGAGAGCGCCACGGCCACCAAGAAGGTCGTGCCTCGAGCGGTCATCTCCCGCCAGCTCGCCAACCCCTTCATGCCGCCGAGCTTCAGCGAGGGCGTCCCGATGCCGCAGCAGCGCCGGCTGGACGGCTGGGAGCTCATCGGCCCGTTGCTGTCGTCGTTCGAACGCGCGACCCCCGGAGCGCCCGCCTGCATGGATCTACCCGAACCGACCAGCCTGTTCCTCAAAGACGGCCGCCAGCTCATGCGGCACCAGGCCCAGGTCATCGAATCGGCCCGAGAGGGCCACCGGACCTTCCTGCTCGCCGACGAACCCGGCCTCGGCAAGACCGCGGAGGCGCTGCTCGCAGCCGAAGCCGCCAACGCGTTTCCGCTGCTCGCTGTCGTGCCCAACGTGGTCAAGATCAACTGGGCCCGGGAGGCTGCCCTGTGGACGCCGCGGCGCACTGCGACCGTCGTCCACGGCGACGGCAACGATCTCGATGCGTTCGCCGACATCATCGTCATCAACTACGAGGTGCTCGATCGACACGTCGGCTGGCTGGGTGAGATCGGGTTCCGCGGCGTCGTGCTCGACGAAGCGCACTTCATCAAGAACAAGGGCTCTCAGCGCTCCCAGCACGCCCTTCAGCTGTCCTCGAAGGTCCGGTCCAGGGTGTCGCAGCCGCTGCTGATGGCGCTCACCGGCACACCACTGATCAACGACATCGACGATTTCCGCGCCATCTGGGAGTTCCTCGGCTGGATCGACGACAAGAAGCCGTTGCGTGACCTCATGGCGCGGCTGGAGACCAACGGACGCACGCCGTTGGAGCCCGGCTTCTTCCCGGCGGCGCGCAAGAGCGTCATTGACATGGGAATCGTCCGGCGCCGCAAGGTCGACGTCGCCGCCGACATCCCGGCCCGGCGCATCGCCGACCTGCCGGTCGAGCTTTCCGACGAGGATGGCCGTTCCATCCGCGCAGCCGAAGCCGAGTTGGCTCGGCGTCTGGTCCGCCGCTACGACGCGGCAGTCGAGGCACGCGCCGCCGGCGAGCCGCTGGCCGGAATCGATCTGGACCTCGTCCGCCGAGTCGCCCGCATGGAGCGGGAGGACGCCAAGGACGCCTCCGCCGGCGACAACGTCTTCGGCATGATGCGCAAAATCGGCTTGGCAAAGGCGGGCCTGGCCGCCGACTACACCGCCCAGTTGGCCCGCAGCGTCGGCAAGGTCGTCTTCTTCGCCAAGCACATCGACGTCATGGACACGGCCGAGCAGATCTTCAAGGATCGCAGTATCCCGTTCATCTCGGTCCGCGGCGACCAGTCTCGGACCGCCCGCCAGGACGCGGTCGATGCCTTCATGAACGACCCCGACGTCATGGTCGCGGTGTGCTCGTTGACGGCCGCTGGCGTCGGGCTCAACCTGCAGGTGGCCTCGAACGTCGTCCTCGCCGAGCTGTCATGGACCGACGCGGAGCAGCAGCAGGCGATCGACCGAGTGCACCGCATCGGTCAGGACGCTCCCGTCACGGCGTGGCGCATCATCGCCGCCCAGACGCTCGATCCGCGCATCGTGGAGCTCGTCGACAGCAAGGCTAACCTCGCCGCGCGCGCCCTGGACGGTGCCGACGTCAGCGACGAGGGTGCCGTGGACGTCCAGCTCGAGGCTCTCGTCGGGTTGCTCAGCGACGAGCTGCAAGCTCGCCTCGACCGCAACGAGGCGCAGTAGAAACACCTCAGTTCGGATAGGCGAAGACAATGACGTTGGCGTTCCACTTCTTGCCGTCGTAGCCGGCGCTCGTGACAAGGACGAGCCGGCTGTCGTGATAGTCCGGGTCGAACAGGTCGTCCGAGTGTTTCGCGATCTTCTTCTTCGACCAGATGAAGACGTCCTGAACCAGGTAGCCCGCCGTCCGGTCCTTTGAATGGATCACGATCGTTGCGCCACGTCGGATCTTTCGGAGGTTGTTGAGGGGCGCGTAGCCGGCATGCCAGGCGTGCCCAGTGAGCAGTGACTGGCCCGTCGGCGAACCCGGTTGCGCGCTTCCGGTCCACCAACCGACGATGTGGACGTCTGGCGGCGGGACGAGGACGTCGCCCCTCATGCCGATGGGGATGACCGGTGCCTCGGCCCGTAGCGACGGAATCTCCAAGCTCACCGGCTGTCCGATGGCGTGCGGATCGGGACCGAGCGGCGACGTCACACCTCGGGGGATGGCCGCCGGGATTATGGCGAGACCGATGAGGAACACGATCACCAGTGATCCCGGCGCAGCCAGATACACGCCAGCCCGGCGTGCGACCCG
>DATLCL010000137.1:0-12551 GCA_035526415.1 Aeromicrobium sp. | reverse complement strand
CACTGGGTGCTCGCCTTCGAGGTGTTGAGTGTCGTGCTGCTGGTGGCCCTGATCTCGGCGATTGTGATCAGCCGCGGCACCGAACCGGGGGACCGCTGATGCCCCTGCTGTATCCGCTCCTGGTGTCCGCGGCGTTGTTCGGCGTCGGGCTCTATGGCGTGCTCGCGCGCCGCAACGCAGTGCTCGCCCTGATCGGCGTCGAACTGATGCTCAATGCGGTCAACCTGCAACTCGTCGCCTACGACGCTTGGCTGGGCGAGGAGATGCACACCGGGCAGGTCCTGACGCTGTACGTCATCGCGCTCGCCGCGGCCGAGCTCGGCCTCGGCCTCGCGATCGTGCTGGCGCTCTTCCGCGCGCGCGGAACGATCGACGTCGACGACGTGGAGCGGGTGTCATGACGCCGCTGAAGAGGCTCCTGCGTGGCCGACGTTGGCCGTACGTCGTACTCACCGGGCTGGTCTCGGGAGCCGTGGCCTGGTGGGCGATTCCGCACCTTGGCACGCGCACCCACCTGTCCGGGACGTATCAGGGCAATGACATCGGACCCGTCCTGCCGAGCCTCTCGCTGGACACGCTGGTCAGTCCGGCGTCCGCGCAAGTCCTCCTGCTGGCCGCGGCCGTCGCGTTCCTCGTCCAGCTGTACTCGATGGCGTACATGGGCGACGATCGCCGGTACCGCTCCTATGCGCTGCTGATCGTCCTGTTCCTGGTCGCCATGGTCGCCGTCGTGGGTACGGACAACCTGTTCGTGCTGCTCATCGGCTGGGAGGTCATGGGCGTCTGCTCCTATTTGCTGATCGGGCATCACTGGGAGCGGGACGACGCGCAGTCCGGCGCGGCGAAGGCGCTGCTCGTCACCCGCGCGGCGGACATCGGTTTGTTGCTCGCGATCCTGATTCTCGGTCAGACGTACGGCACATATTCGATCACGCAGATCCTGGTCGCCACCGGGCTGGAGCACCCCCGCAACGCGACCCTCATCGGCCTTTTGCTCGTCGTCGCCGTGGTCGGCAAGTCGGCGCAGGTGCCGCTGCAGACCTGGCTGCCGGACGCGATGCCCGGTCCGACGCCGATCACCGCGCTGATCCACGCCGCCACGATGGTTGCCGCCGGCGTCTTCCTACTGGCGCGGCTGCTGCCGGTCTACGCCACATCGGATGTGGCGATGACGACGCTCGCCGTCGTCGCCACCGTGACGATGCTGTCGGCGGCGCTGTTCGCGCTCGTGCAGAGCGACCTGAAGAGGGCACTTGCCTGGTCAACCGTGAGCCAGCTGGCGATCATGTTCGCGGCCGTCTCCGTCGCGGACGGCGCAGCCGCCGTCGGACACCTCGTCTCGCACGGCGCGTTCAAGGCCCTGTTGTTCCTCGGTTGCGGCGTCGCCATGCATACCGTCGGCTCCAGTGCACTGGCCGACATGGGCGGACTCCGTAAGGCCATCCCGGTCACCTTCTGGACGATGACGATCGGGTTCCTCGCGCTCGCCGGCATCGCGCCGACCGTGGGCTTCTTCAGCAAGGACGAGGTCCTCGAGGCGGTGCACCATGAGGGCGGAACCCGCGGCGACCTGCTGCTGGTCGCGGTGACACTGACGTCGGTCCTCACCGCCGCCTACGCCACCCGGCTGTGGGCCCTGACCTTCCTCGGCGCGTCCAAGGAAAAGCACAGGACACCCAAGGCAATGCTGCTGGTGCTGCTGATCCTCGCCGTCGCGGTCTTTGCGCTTTCCATCGGCAAGCCGTTCCACCTGGGGATCGCAGTACTTTCGACGGGGACCGCCGTCGTCGGCATCCTGTTCGGCTGGCTGCTGCGGAAGCGGACGTTTGATGGACGCGTCGGACGCGTCCTCTCGGGCGAACTTGGCTTCGACCGCATCTTCTCGAACGTCCTGCCGGCCATCGCGGGGCTCCAAGCGCGGACCGTCGTCTGGACCGACGACACCGTGATCGACTCGTATCCGCGCGGCAGCGCGCACTCAGCCCTCGGCGCAGGCTGGCTGATGGATCGCCTCCAGTCAGCCAAGGCCCAGCTGTATGCCACGGCCATCGCCGTCGGGGCGCTAGCGCTCGCCGGCTATGCCGGGTGGGTGGGCCGATGATCGCCGCCGCCATGCTCGCCTTCGCCGTTGCCGCGCTCGTGCTGACCATCGCGCCGCGGGCCTTCGCAGGTCGGCGTGCCGCCGAACTCGGCGCCGTCGCGTCGCTGGTGGCGCTCGTCGAATTGGCTCGTATCCCGATCGGCAAGCCGGGCACGCTGTGGGCCGAAATCGATCGACCGTGGATCGGCGCCCTCGGCGCACACTTCCACGTTGGCGTCGACGAGATCTCTTGGCCGTTCGCACTGCTGACTGCCGCCCTGACGCTCGCCTGCTGCATCTGGCTGTGGCAGCGGGAGACGTCGCCGGCCTTGGTCGCACTCCTGATGGTCATCGCCGGAGCGTCGCTGGGGGTATTCGTCGCGCAGGACCTGCTGCTCTTCTTCATCTTCTTCGAGTTCGCCCTCGTCCCGATGTGGTTCGTCATCGCCCGTTGGGGCGAAAACGGAAGTGGCGGTGGCGAAGCGCGTCGCGCTGCCACGAAGTTCCTGCTGTACACCGTGATCGGCTCATCGGTGATGTTCGTCGGGTTCGTGCTCGTCGCGCTGCGCGGGCACAGCCTGCAGATCGACGAGCTGCGCGGCTCCTCGTCGCTTACGGCGGCCATCCTGATCGCCGTCGGCCTCGCGGTGAAGGTGCCGCTCGTCCCGGTCCACACCTGGCTGCCTGATGCACACAGCAAAGCGCCGACGGTGGGCTCCGTCCTGCTCGCCGGCATCTTCCTCAAGCTCGGCACGTACGGCCTCATCCGGCTGAACGTCCAGATGTTGCCGCAGCCGACCGAACGGATCGCGCCTTGGCTCGCCGGACTCGGTGTGCTGGGCATCGTGTGGGCAGGGTTCGCCTGCCTCGCCCAAGACGACCTCAAGCGCCTCGTTGCGTATTCGAGTGTCGGGCACATGGGCTTTGTCGCCTTGGCCATCGCGACGATGAGCCAGACCGGCATCATCGCCGCCGTCTTCGGCTCGGTCGCCCACGGGCTCATCACCGGCCTGCTGTTCTTCCTGGCCGGTTCGCTCAAGGAGCGCTACGGCACTGCATCCTTGGCCGCCCTGGGCCGTGGGCTGTACGGACGCGCGCCGTGGCGTGCCGTCGCGATTCTGGCTGCCGGTCTGGCCACCATCGGCTTGCCTGGCCTGGCCGGGTTCTGGGGCGAGTTCCTGACGCTTCGTGCGGCCTTCGAACCGGCGTCTCTCTTGCCGCAGACGTTCTCCATCGTGCTCATGGTGATCGCCACCGCCGGCATCGTGCTGGCGACGGCTTATGTCGCCCGGTTCGCCCGGTCCTTGCTGCAGGGTGTCCCGACGCGGCTCGATCTCGACCGAGACCTCTGGCGTCGAGAAGCGATCGTCGTCGGCGGCCTGCTGCTGCCCATCCTCGTGCTCGGCTTCTTCCCGGTTCTCATCACCGGCCTTTCCCCGGCGATCGGATACGCACCGTGAATGGAGGCTGGGTGATCCCTATCAGCTGGGACGTGTTCGGGCCGGCCATCGTCATGTGCGGCGGTGCACTGCTGGCATTGGTCGCCGATCTGCTGACCACCAAGCGGTCGTTCCTGCTGAGCTGGGTGCCGATGCTCGCAGGTGCTGTGGCGGCGCTGGTGCTCGACCTGCGGAGCGCCGGGGTCCCCGTCGGGTTCGACGGCATCATCCTGGTCGGCACGATCCTGATCGTCCTCGCCTCAACTGTTCTGCACGCCGAGAACGCGATGCCGCCGGGCGAGTTCCAGTTCCTGCTGGGATCGGCGGCCGCCGGCGGCCTGGTGATTGTCGGCGCCGAGGACCTGGTCACCCTGCTCGTCGGGCTCGAGCTGCTCACATTGCCGTCCATCGCGCTCGTCGGGCTGCGGCAGGGCGACCGTCGGGCGATCGGTTCGGCGTGGACGTTCTTCCTGGCGTCGGTCGTGTCCACGGCAATCACGCTGATGGGCATCGCCACGATCTACGGGTTGTCCGGCTCCCTGCATTACGGCGAACTCGGGTGGCACGGGGGTTCCGGCGCGCGGGCCGCGTTCTCGGTCGGGCTCGTGCTCACCCTCATCGGGTTCCTCTTCAAGATCGGTGCGGTCCCGTTCCATGCGTGGGTGCCCGACGCCTATCGAGGGGCGTCGCCCGTCGTCACCGCCTTCCTGTCGTCAGTCTCTAAGGTCGCGGTCCTCGGTGCCCTGTTGGTGCTCGTGTACCTCGGTTTGCCGCCGGAATCATCCGGTGTCTGGCTTCCGCTCGTTGCCGCGGTGGCAGTCGTGACGATGACGGCCGGCAACGTCGGCGCCCTGCGGCAGAACGACGGCGTGCGGCTGCTGGCGTGGTCCTCGATTGCGCAGGCCGGATTCCTGCTCGCGCCGGCGTTGGTCGGCGAACCGCTGCCGGCGATCAACGCAGCCGCGCAGTATGTCGCGGTCTATGCCCTGGCCAACATCGTCGGCTTCATCGCCTTGGCGGTCGTGTCCAAAGTGCGTGGCTCGACGTCGTTCGACGAGCTCGCCGGCCTGGCGCGCACAGACCCCTGGGTCGGAGTGCCATTGGCGTTCGCCGTGCTCGTGCTGGCCGGTTTCCCGCCGGCGGTCATCGGTTTGGTGACCAAATACGTCGTGTTCGTCCCGGTCGTCTCCGGCGGCTGGACGTGGGTCGCCGTGGTCATGGCGATCAACGTGATGATCGGGCTCGCCTACTACTTGAGGTTCGTGGCGACGCTGTTCGCCCCCGCCGAGGCGACCGGGTTCCGCAGCGTCGGCGGATCGGCCGGCGTGCGGGTGGCGACGTTGGTCGTCATGGTCGGTGCGCTGGCGCTCCTGACGGCCAGCGTGTGGCCGTCAGCGGTGCTCGACAACGTCGTTGCGGTCACCATCGAACCCCGCTAGCCGCGTACCGGTGATCAATCAGCGGTAGTTCACGAATTGCGCGGCGAAATCCAGGTCTGCGCCCTTCACCAGCGCTTGGACGGCCTGCAGGTCGTCCCGGCTCTTCGAGGAGACGCGTAGCTCGTCGCCTTGAATCTGAACCTTGACGCTCTTGGGCGCCTCGTCCCGGATGAGCTTGGAGACCTTCTTGGCCTGTTCCTGGCTGATGCCCTGGGCGAACGTGCCCGAGAGCTTGACTTCCTTACCGGACTGGCGCGGTTCGCCCATTTCGAGCGCCTTCAGCGAGATGCCGCGCTTGATCAGCTTGTTCTGGAACACGTCGAGGACGGCCAGCGCACGCTCCTCGGCGTTCGCGGCGATCTCGATCCCCAGCTCGCCGCTCCACGCGATGGAGGCGCCGGTGTTCTTGAAGTCGTAGCGCTGGGAGATCTCTTTTACCGCCTGGTTCAGCGCATTGTCGGCTTCCTGGCGGTCGATCTTGCTGACAATGTCGAAGGAGGAATCGGCCATATTCGCAGCGTAACGCTACGCGTTGGTGGCCTTGCTCTTGGTGAAGGTCAGCGCGATCGACACCATGGCCCAGGCGATGCTGGCCGCCACGAGCGTCTTGATGCCAGTCGGGACATCCACGAAGAATGCGGGTATGCCTGTCGCCGCGATGAGCGCGCTCGCGACCGACCCTGCGATGGCTGCACCGCGGCTGCGGTTCCTCCATGCGAGCGCGATCGCGACGATGAGAATGACGCCGAGGACGCTGTCGGCCCACAGGACGCTCGTCGGCGGCCCGGCTTCAGTGCCCGTATCGGGCGGCATGAAGGCGCTCGGGAGATTTGCAAGACCGAACAGGAACTGCATGACCAGTCCGACCTTGTTCAATGTGCTCCAGTTCATGGCGACCCTTCCGTGGGAATCTCCGACTTGCACTCGGTTCATTGTGATGCCCGCCAGGGAGTTTTGCCGATCCCTGCCTCACGACGGTGTGTCGTTTCGACTGCGCAGGCCGAAGTCGTCCCACTCATTGGGCCGAGGTAACCTTGCTGGCTGTTGCTTCGCAGTGATGCGGAAAGACGTAGGCAGGTTGTCCGAGTGGCCAAAGGAATCTGACTGTAAATCAGACGGCATCGCCTTCAGAGGTTCGAATCCTCTACCTGCCACCACTCATTTCGGGGTGCCGATTGTCACCGTGTCCGTCGGGCCATCCCAAGCCGGCAGCGCGTCGTGGGTCGGCGCGTAGAGACGGACGGGACTCGTCGACGGAAGATCGGTGCGCACGGCGACGAATCCGGAGTCCGAGCTGATCGCGCCGCCGCCCTTGTTCCAGACGCCGTCCGAGTACCAGAGCACCTCTACCGGCCGTGATGCCGACATGGGCAGCTGTGCAGAAAGCGTGAACGTGGCACCCGCCGCGGGGCTGGAGATGTCGCGACCGTAGCTGCCGGCCACTGTCAGCGCGGGGGAGAAGGACGTTTGATCGATGAAGGCGCGGTATTTGTAGGCGCCCGTCGCGACGCGCACGCTAAAGGAGAACTGCTTGTTCGCGCCGATCGTCCCGGACTTGATCGTGGTCCAACTCGAACCCATCTGGCGTTGAAGATGCACCTGCTTGCCCACGGGTGACGTCGAACCACTGGCTCCGCCGGTGAAACTCACCGCAACCGTCGGCGGCGCTGAACTGCGGTCGGCCATGAGCGAGACCACATAGGTGCCGGCCTGCGCGGGCGAGGGCGCCACAGGGGTCATCGCCGCTGCGGCCATCAGGCCGAGCAAGACGCGACGTATGGGAGTTCGGGATGTCATGGCGCTGCCTTTCAGGGGCAGGGTACGACTGGCACCGGGTCAGCGCGGCATAGTCTGGTCCCGTGGTTTACGACGCCGTCTTTGACAACGTCTTCGCCCACATCGATCCCGAGGTCGCCCACGAGCAGGCCTTCGCAGCCATCCGCATCGGCGGACCGGCACTTCGGCACGTGATCAAGGTGCCCAAGGCGCCCCGCACGGTCATGGGAATCGAGTTCCCGCATGCCTTTGGGCTGGCTGCCGGCTTCGACAAGAATGCCAAGGCTGTGCCCGGCCTCCTCGGGCTCGGCTTCGGCCACGTCGAGGTCGGCACGGTCACCGCCCGGCCGCAGCCGGGAAATTCCAAGCCACGTTTGTTTCGCCTCCTCGATGATCGCGCCGTCGTCAATCGCATGGGCTTCAACAACGACGGCGCCGCAGTGGTGGCCGGCCGGCTCCATCGCTTGCGGCGGACGCGCGTCGGCCGCAAAGCCGTGGTCGGCGTCAATATCGGCAAGACCAAGGCGACGCCTGTCGAGAGCGCCGTCGCCGATTACGTGGAGAGTGCCCGCCTGCTCGCGCCGTTCGCCAGCTATCTCGTCGTCAACGTATCGAGCCCCAACACGCCCGGGTTGCGGGATCTCCAGGCAGTGGACGAACTTCGCCCGCTGCTGACAGCGGTGAAGGCAGTCACCGATGCGCCGGCGCGGGGACCGCGCGTTCCGCTGGTGGTCAAGATCGCCCCGGACCTGGCCGACGACGACATCGACGCCGTCGCTGACGTCGCCCTTGAGCTCGATCTGGACGGCATCAGCGCCACGAACACCACGATCCAGCGCCCGGTCTCGCTGGCGACAGCACCGGAGATCGTCGATGCCGCGGGCGACGGGGGTCTGTCCGGCCCGGTGCTGCGAGAACGCTCGCTGGAGGTGCTCGTACGTCTACGGGATCGCGTCGGTGACCGTCTGGCGCTCATCGGTGTCGGCGGAGTCACGACCCCCGACGACGTCCGCGAGCGCCTGTCGGCCGGTGCAGACCTCGTGCAGGCCTACACCGGCTTCATCTACGGCGGACCGACGTGGCCGGCAACCATGGCGCGCGCTGCCCGCTGACGCTCGATTACTGCGACGGTTCGGGCGCCTTGCAGTCAATCTTCGGGTTCGCCCCGAAGTAGTTGAGCGGTCCAGCCGCGACGGTCACGACGATTGTGCCGACATCGCTGCAGTTGTCGTCAGCGGTCGAAAAATAGCCGCGCTGAAATGCAGCGACAACACCGACGACCAACCAGATGAGTACCAGGGTCGAGATGATGCGCATCTTTGCCTCCTCAAAGCCTTGAGAACGACTTACCCACTGTCGTCGGCGGTCATGCTTGGAGGGCAGGGGCTCGATTTCACCCCCCGTGGTGCAACCCGGTATGTTTGCCCACGTTGTTTACACAGTGGTCCGCCCCTTTAGCTCAGTCGGCAGAGCGTTTCCATGGTAAGGAAAAGGTCTACGGTTCGATTCCGTAAAGGGGCTCTGGCGGGGTAGCTCAGGTGGTTAGAGCACACGGCTCATAATCGTGGTGTCGCGGGTTCGAGTCCCGCCCCCGCTACCGGCAGCACCCCTACCAGCACCGCCCCAAAGAACAAGCAGAAGAGGCAGAGAACCGTGGCGAGCAAAAGCTCCGACGTTCGACCCAAGATCACCTTGGCTTGCACCGAGTGCAAGGAACGCAACTACATCACCAAGAAGAACCGGCGCAACGACCCCGACCGCCTGGATCTCAAGAAGTTCTGCCCGCGCTGCAAGACCCACACGGTTCACCGCGAGACCCGCTGACCGCTCACTAGGCTCTGCCTATGGACATCGCCGGGCTGACGACGCTGCGGCTCGGCGGTCCTGCCCGATCGGTGGTGGAGGTCACCACCGAGGCTGATTTCCTGGACGCGGTCCGCGTCGCCGACGAGGCAGGCGACCCCGTCCTGATCGTGGGCGGCGGCAGCAATCTCGTGGTCTCCGATGCCGGATTCGACGGCACCGTAGTGCTGGTCCGGACCTCCGGCGTTGAGGTAAGCGACTGTGCCGACTCCGGAGCGGCCTGCGGTGGCGTCGACGTCAAGGTCCAGGCCGGTGAGAACTGGGACGCGCTGGTCGCTCGGGCCGTCGACGACCGCTGGCTGGGCATCGAGGCCCTCGCCGGCATTCCCGGTTTGGTCGGCGCGACGCCGATCCAGAACGTCGGCGCCTATGGCCAGGAGGTTTCCGGGACGATCGCGTCGGTCCGGACGTTCGACCGCTATGAGGGCAAGGTGCGTACCTTCGCTGTGGCCGACTGCGGCTTCGGCTACCGCACGAGCGTCTTCAAGCGGCTTGCCCCGCGGTACGCCGTCTTGTCAGTGCAGTTCCAGTTCACCCGCGGTGATCTCGGCTTGCCCATCCGGTACGCGCAACTCGCCGCGGCACTGGACGTCGACGTGGGCGCGCGGGTGCCGGCGGCCGACGTCCGCGCCGCCGTTCTCGAACTCCGGCGGTCCAAGGGCATGGTGCTCGACCCCGACGACCACGACACCTGGAGCGTCGGCTCGTTCTTCACCAATCCGGTGCTCGACGGCGATGCCGCCGCCTCTCTTCCGGCCGAGGCCCCCCGGTATCCGCAGCCGGATGGAAGCATCAAGACGAGTGCGGCCTGGCTCCTCGAGCAGGCAGGCTACCGCCGTGGCTTCCCGGGCGCTGAGGGCCAGGTGGCGCTGTCGACCAAGCATGCTCTCGCTGTGACCAATCGGGGTGGCGCGACGACGAGCGAACTTCTCGATCTCGCGCGCGAGCTTCGCGACGGTGTGCGGGCCCGATTCGGCATCACCCTTGAACACGAACCGACGTTGATCGGCTGCAGTCTCTAGCTTCGCGAGATCGGAACATTTCCGGTTTGGCTGCGGGATCGCGCGTCAATCCCTAGATTGACGGCAATGTCTGGGCTCTCTCGTCGTTCTTTCCTCCGCAACACGCTGGTGGCGGTGGGCGCCGCCGTGGTGAGTACCACGATTGGAACGGCGCGCCGGGTTTCAGCCGCCATGCGGCGTTCGACCGCCGACGCGACGAT
Organism: Aeromicrobium sp.; assembly: GCA_035526415.1. GTDB lineage: Bacteria > Actinomycetota > Actinomycetes > Propionibacteriales > Nocardioidaceae > Aeromicrobium. Next base: position 2,732 of record DATLCL010000137.1, on the reverse strand, counting down.
CGTTCGAGGCACGCCCGGCACTGGTGGCTACACGAAATTGAAGGATGGGCCGCCCCTGCAATGGTTGGTGCGCGCGGACGTGGGCGCGACCGCCGGCGAGGAGCGCGAGGCCTGCCGAAAGGGCATCCTCGGCTTCGTCCAGTTCAGCGACATTCACGTCGTCGACCACCAATCGCCCCTCCGGGTGGAGTGGCTTGACCGCTACGAGGATCCGTCGTCGTTGCCCACGCCGGGACTGCTGAGTTCGGCCTACCGGCCGCACGAGATGCTCTCGGCTCACGTGTCGGACTCGATGATTCGGGCCGTCAACGAACTCAACCGCACGCCCGTCCTCAAGCTGCGCGTGTCCTTCGTCATCGAGACCGGCGACAACTCGGACAACTGCCAGTTCAACGAGACTCGGTGGTACGTCGACCTGCTCGACGGCAAGACCGTTCGCCCCGATAGCGGCAATTACACCAAGTACGAAGGGGTCATGAAGGGGAAGGACCCCAACTACTGGCATCCGCACGGTGAGATCCCGACTGATCGCGCGCGTGGAACCTACGGCTTCCCGAAGATCCCAGGCCTGCTGGACAAGTCGCGCAAGGCGTTCCAGGCCGCTGGTCTCGACGTCGACTGGTACTCGGTGTTCGGCAATCACGATGGACTCACGCAGGGAAATTTCCCAACAAATCTCCCGCTCAACTCCATCGCGGTCGGGGCGCTGAAGATCATGTCGCCGCCGGTGGGGTTCAGCCAAGCCAACGTCGACGCGCTGCTCAAGACGCTGGACTTGGCGGCGGTCGTCACCCAGATCCTGGCGATCCCGGGCTCAGCCGCCCTTGTCACGCCCGACCTCAACCGCCGCATCCTGACCCGCAAGCAGGTCGTGGCGGAGCACTTCAACACCTCCGGTTCGCCGTCCGGTCACGGCTTCACCGCTGAGAACCGTACGAAGGGCACGGCCTACTACATGGTGGACAAGGGGCCGGTCCGGATGGTCGTGCTCGACACGGTCAACCCCAATGGGTACGCCGATGGATCGTTGGACGCGCCGCAGTTCACCTGGATGAAGCAGGTCATCGACGGCTCCGGCGACCGCCTCGTGCTCCTTTTCAGCCACCACACCAGTGGCACCATGGCGAACCCGTTCGTCGCAACCGGCGGCGACCTGAACATTCCTCGCGTACTCGGCTCGGAGGTTGTCAGCTATCTCCTGACCAAGCCGCAAGTGATCGCATGGGTCAACGGGCACACTCACCGAAACGAGATCTTGGCGCACGCGGGACCGGCGGGTGGCTTCTGGGAGATCAACACCGCCTCCCACATCGATTTCCCACAGCAGGGGCGCATCATCGAGATCGCCGACAACACCGACGGCACACTGTCGATCTTCACGACCATCCTGGATCACGCAGCTCCCGCCGCCTTCGACGGCAACCTGGACTCCCCGCTCTCGCTGGCAGCCTTGAGCCGGGAGCTGTCGGCGAATGACTGGCAGAGGATCGATCACGGGACACCGAGCGATCTCAACACTGAGCTGATCGTCAAGACGCCGCCCGGCTACGCGGACGCCACCTGCGACGCCTGAGTCAGGACCGGGTTCAGGACGGAGCGGCTCGCAGCCAGTCGTCGATGCCGGCCAGCCCCGTGGCCTTGAGGGCTTCCGGCGCGCAGGAGCGCCGGATCGACATCGCGGCAAGTCGCGCGAGCTCGTCGTCGGTGAAGTGTTGGGCCGCGCGCAGCACGGCGTACTGGCCGGCCAGCCGTGAGCCGAACAACAGCGGATCGTCGGCGCCCAGAGCGATGTCGGCTCCGGCGTCGAGGAGCTGCCGAACGGGCACCTCGTCGAGCGTGCTGTAAACGCCAAGCGAGACGTTCGACGTCGGGCAGACCTCCAGCGCGACGCCGGCGTCGACCAAACGCGCCAGCACGTCGGGATCTTCGGCCGCGCGCACGCCGTGTCCGAGCCGGGTCGGGTTGAGGTGGTCGAGGCACGCTGCCACGTGGCGCGATCCCAGCAGCTCTCCGCCGTGCGGGGCGAGCAGCAGCCCGGCGCGCTCGGCGATGGCGAACGCCGGAGCGAAGTCCGCAGTGTTGCCTCGACGCTCGTCGTTGCTCAACCCGAACCCAACCACGCCGCGACCGGCGTACTGCGCCGCCAGGCGGGCAAGGCTGCGTGCGTCGAGCGGATGGCGGGTCCGGTTGGCCGCGATGACGATGCCGAGGCCGATCCCCACCGAGTCCGACGCCTGCCGAGCGGCATCGAGCACGAGCTCGGTGAACCCGGTGATGTTCCCAAACCTCGCGGTGTAGCCGGATGGGTCGACCTGGAGCTCGGTCCAGACGGCGCCGTCGGCAGCGTCGTCCTCGAGCGCCTCGCGGACCAGGCGTCGGACGTCGTCGTCGGTCCGTAACACCGCCCGCGCCACGTCGTACAGCCGCTGGAACCGGAACCAGCCCTTTTCATCGGTGGCGACGAGCTGCGGCGGCCACTCCTCGACGAGGGCTGGCGGAAGCCGGTAGCCGTCACGCTCGGCGAGCTCCAGCAGCGTCGCGTGCCGCATCGAGCCGGTGAAGTGCAGATGCAGGTGCGCCTTCGGAAGAGACGCAATCGACCGCACACGGCTATCTTCGCAGCGCCGCCGGACGGCCGGCCGATAATCTCGGGCTATGCCAGCCGACGGGTCGTGGATTCGAGACCACGTCCGAGCGATTGCCGACTACCCGCAGCCGGGGGTGACCTTTCG
>DATLCL010000124.1:0-2662 GCA_035526415.1 Aeromicrobium sp. | reverse complement strand
CTGGACCGGGTGCGCATCTCGGGCGTGAAGGGCTCGCCGCCGCCGGTCACGACCAAGGTCTGCCTCAACTTCTTCGGCGGCTTCCGAAACGACGCCGAGCTGCTCGTCACCGGGCTCGACCAGGACGAGAAGGTCGCGCTGCTGCGCGCTCAGGTCGAGCAGGCGCTGGAGGCCAAGGCTGCCGCTGGCCTCGAGCTTCCCAAAGTCGAATGGACCTTCAACCGGTCCGACGTCGTCGACCCGGACACCCAGGAAGCTGGCACGTCGGTGCTCCGGGTGCACGCCGAGTCGACGTCCGCCGAGCCGGTGGGCCGCGAGTTCAGCAACATCATGATCGAACTGGCACTGGCGTCCTTGCCGGGCTTTACCGCCAGCAGCAGCCCGCCGCAACCCGGTCGGGCGTTCGGGTTCTACAAGGCGGGCTATCTGCCGCAGGCTGACGTCCCGCACCTCGTGGTGTTGGCCGATGGGACGCACATCGATGTGCCGCCGCCATCAACCACGGTCGACAAGCCCGCTGGACTCCCGGTGGAATCACCAAGCATTACCGCGCGTGGTGAGACGACGCCTGGACCTCTCGGCAAGGTGGCCTACGCACGGTCAGGCGACAAGGGCGGCGACGCGAACATCGGCGTCTGGATCCCGGCCGGCACGCCGGAGCGCGATGCTGCCATCGCATGGCTCATCGACCTGCTCACGCCAGAGCGGGTCAAGCAGATGTTGCCGGAAACCGCGGACCTGGCTGTGGAGACATACCCCTTGCCCAACCTCGGCGGCCTCAACATCCTGGTCCGCGGCATCCTCGGCCAAGGGGTCGCCGCCTCTTCCCGGCTTGATCCGCAAGCCAAGGCGCTCGGCGAATGGCTGCGTGCGCGTCACGTCGACATCCCTGTGCAATTTCTCAACGGGGAGTTCCTCGCGTGACCCACTACGACTCGATCTGGGATTCGCCTGAGCGGAAGGCGCTGCGCGACAGCGTCAGCACGCTGACGAAGAAGGAGATTGTGCCGAACCTGCCGCAATGGGAGGAGGACGGCACGCTGCCGCGCGAGCTGCACGCGACCGTCGCCAAGGCCGGATTCCTCGGCCTCGGGTTCCCGGAGGAGGTCGGCGGCTCCGGCGGCGACCTGGTGGACGTGACGGTCGCCACCGAAGCCATGCTCGAAGCCGGCGGATCGGGCGGTGTGCAGGCCAGCCTGTTCACACATGGCATTGCGCTGCCGCACATCGTGGAGAACGGCTCGCCCGACCTGATCGACCGATACGTGCGCCCCACGCTGGCCGGCGAGAAGATCGGGTCGCTGGGCATCACAGAGCCGGGTACCGGGTCCGATGTCGCCAACATCCGCACACGGGCGGTCCGGGACGGCGACCACTACGTCATCAACGGCGCGAAGATGTTCATCACCTCCGGTGTGCGTGCCGACTTCGTGACCACCGTCGTGCGGACAGGCGAGGACGGCCACAGCGGATTGAGCCTGATCGTGGTCGACAAGGAGACGCCGGGCTTCATCGTGTCGAAGTCGCTGAAGAAGATGGGCTGGTGGTGCTCGGACACCGCGGAACTGGCATACGACGATGTGCGGGTGCCGGCCGAGAACCTGGTCGGCGAAGAGAACCAGGGCTTCTACTACGTGATGCAGCAGTTCGTCACCGAACGGCTAGGTCTGGCGACGCAGGCCTACGCCACGGCGCAGCGATGCCTTGACCTGTCGGTCGAGTACGCACGGCAGCGCGAGACGTTCGGCAAGCCGCTGATCTCCCGGCAGGTGATCCGGCACAAGCTGGTCGAGATGCACCGGCGCACCGACGCCGCCCGCAAGGTCACCCGCCTGGCGGTGGAGCGGGCACTCGAGACCGACAAGACGGACATGTCGCTCATCCTCGATGCCGTCCTGGCCAAGAACACCGCAGTCCAGACGGTCGAGTGGGTGGCCAACGAGGCCGTGCAGATCCACGGCGGCATGGGTTACATGCGCGAGTCCGAGGTCGACCGGCACTTCCGCGATATGCGGATCCTCGGCATCGGCGGCGGCGCCAACGAAGTCCTGACCGATCTGGCATCGAAACTCTTGGGGTACTGATGACGAAGACGGCGATTGACACCACGTCCGCGGCCTACGCGGCCAACCGCGAGGCGGCGCTGGCAAAGCTGGCCGACCTTGAACAACAGCTCGCGGCGCCGCTGGCTGGCGGCGGCGAGAAGTACGTCCAGCGGCACCACGACCGCGGCAAGCTGACGCCGCGCGAGCGCATCGAGCTGCTCATCGACGAGGACACCCCGTTCCTTGAGCTCTGCCCGCTGGCCGGGTGGGGCACCGATTACACCGCGGGAGCATCGCTTGTTGGCGGCATCGGAGTTGTCGAGGGCGTCGAGGTGATGATCACGGCGAATGACCCCACGGTGAAGGGCGGGACCACGAACACGTGGACGCTGCGCAAGTCCTTCCGGCTGGCGCAGATCGCCGAGGAGAACCGGTTGATGACCATCACGTTGGTCGAGTCCGGTGGTGCCGACCTGCCGAGCCAGAAGGACATTTTCGTTCCGGGTGGCCGCATCTTTCGCCAAATCACCAGGTCCAGCAAGAGGAAGCAGCCGACGATCGCGCTCGTTTTCGGCAACTCCACGGCCGGCGGTGCTTACATCCCGGGCATGAGCGAT
>DATLCL010000108.1:0-2108 GCA_035526415.1 Aeromicrobium sp. | reverse complement strand
GAACTGTCCCGCGTGTTGAAGCCCGGCGGCGTCGCGGCCATAGGGGTATGGGGTGGGCGGGACGTCGAGGACTACAGCAGGGAGGACCAGGTCGCTGGCCGGACCCCGCGCCTTTTTTGTCGACGCTCAGACGAGCGATGGAGATCGATGCTCGGTGCGATCGGCAGCGTCGAGGTCTTCGAGACATGGCGAGACGACGACCACGACTTCTACTACCAGTGGGCCACCGTCCGACGATTCCTGTCGTGACACAGGAGCCTTGACGGGACTTGGCGACGGCAGGTCGGGAAGCCGAACGAAGCAGTTACGCTCGACGGGACTCGACAGCCGGATTGTCCCAGAGGCGGTATCCGCCAGGATTCGGCGGGCAGGAGGTCGTTGGGGAGATACCACCTGCGCGGCTCAGGGCATGCTCGACGGACTCACGTCGAGCAGCCCGCCTCACTCCAGCGACTCGCGTCCGAGGACGCGCAACGCTTCCAACGTGAAGAACCGGAGGTCGTGGCTGAGGCGTACGATGATCCGGCTAGCAGCCTCGCCTCGCGCTTCGACGTTGTGCGTCGAAGGCTTGATGAAGTCCTCGATCTGGACGTCAACTGCGAGCCCCGTTGCTCGGTCGAGCCATACCCGGAACTATCCTCGTCGGCGTCGTGGGCGATCTCGCCCCCGACGAGCTCTGGTCGAACCGTGGACTTGCCCGCACGGCCCACCGCGGTGAGCCGAATGAGGGGGCGCCAAGGGGATTCTGCCATCCGAATCATTTGTGCGGCGGGCTCTGCCGCTTAGGTCACTGGCGCCCAACCAGGGACCATGCGCCGGGGAGCAGTACACCGGCGACGAGGAGTTTGAGCGCGTCCCCGATCAAGAATGGCGCCATCCCCAGCTCGACAGCGCGAACAGCGCTGATGTTCAAAACATGGGCAAGCCACGAGATTCCGACGAGGTAGATCACGGTGCTGCCGGCCAACATCGTAAGAATGGAGGTGGAAACCCGCCGATCCTGACCGAGCTCCGCCAGAAACCCGACCAGAGCCGCTGCGATGACGAAGCCGATCAGGTAGCCGCCGGTTGGTCCAGCGATCACCGCAAAGCCGCTCTTGCCGCCGCTGAAGAATGGCAGGCCAACTGCGCCGAGTGACAGGTACAGCAACTGGCTGCCAGCTCCCGCTCGCCAGCCGAGGGTGGCTCCAGAGAGCAGCACTGCGAAGGTCTGAGCGGTGACGGGGACCGGTGTCCACGGCAGCGGCAGCCTGATCTGCGCGGTGACGGCCGTGATCAAGGCGAAGCAGATCACCATCGTGACCCGACGGGCCCAGGATGCTGCAGACAGCTGGGCAAGGGTTACGGGGCGGGCGAGTGCGGTCGAAAGTCCTCCTCTGACCGGCGGTCATCGTTCTGACCCTGCTGCGCCCGTTCTTGTTACCCTACGGCGTCGGGAATGGTTCCCGACACCGGCGGTAGGGGCGCCCTGACGTGCGCCGGCCTCTCGGCGCTAGGGGACACGCTGCGCCGTTCCCAGCATCGGTCGTTCGCACGAGGCGAAGGAGGCAGGCCGACACGTCCCGTTACGCGGTCGGCGGCCGGAAGCCTCGACTGCAGAGGATCTGGTAGATCGACTCGGCGTTCTGGTTCGGCTTGATGTTCGTCGTGTCGATGTGGACGACCTCGCGAACAGGCGGCTGGAAGAGCTTCGTGTCGCGCCTGTATCGACGGTATCCCTCCGGATCGGACCCCTTCAGTCGGGCGATCCGGTCGGGATTGTCGATGCGGCGGACTTCCTCGTCCACGTCACAGTCGACCATTACCGACAAGAACAACGAGCCACGACGGTGGGCCAGCGAACGGATGCGGTCGTACTGGCTCGCGCCGTCCTCGTCGTCCTCCAGCACGTTGGTGAAGACGTAGCTGTTGGACTTCGGCGCCAAGTCCTCGATGGTCCCGAGAACCGCCTCCCAGATTCGGTCGGCGCGTTGCCAGATCTCCGGCGGGAGCAGAAACTTGCCATCCCACTTGAACAGGGTGAGCAACGGGATGTGGATCAGCTGATTGTCGATGAGGACACCGGCCAGGCGCTCCGTTAGGTAAGACGCAACGGTGCGCTTCCCGAC
>DATLCL010000107.1:0-23436 GCA_035526415.1 Aeromicrobium sp. | reverse complement strand
CCTTGCCGGAGAAGTTCGAGTAGACGGCGCCCTTCGAGAAGCCGGCCGCTTCCGCAACCTTGTCCAGCGAGGTGGCGGCGTAGCCATCGGCTATGAACAGCTCACGCGCCACCGCTATGAGCTTCTCCCGCGTCTGCGCCTGGCGCTCCGCCCGCGAGGGGCGCGGTACGGAGTTCGTGGGGCCGTCGCTCTTCACATACCGATAGTATCCAAAGTGATCACCAAGGCGAAGATCGCGGCCTAACCGCTACCGCATAGCCTGCCGTCATGCACGCGATCCAGATCGTCAGCCTCGACGGGCCGGAAGCCGTCCAGTTCAACGAAGTTCCGACCCCCGAACCGGGCGACGGTCAGGTCTTGATCCGGGTGCGGGCCGCAGGCGTGTCCTTCCCTGAACTGCTCCAGACCCGCGGGCTCTATCAGTTCAAGCCGCCGCTGCCGTTCGTTCCCGGCTCGGAGGTGGCCGGCGACATCGTCTCCGCCCCCGAAGGCTCCGGCCTCGCCCCCGGCGACCGCGTCGCCGCGATGGTCATGCTGGGCGGCTTCGGCGAGTACGCGCTCGGCAGCATCGACGGAACGTTCGCCCTGCCCGACGGGCTGTCTTACGCGCAAGGCGCCGCGCTCCCCCTGAACTACCTCACGTCGCACTTCGCCCTGGTGACCCGCGCGCACATCCAACCCGGTGACGTCGTCTTGGTCCACGGTGCGGCCGGCGGCGTCGGCACGGCAGCCATCCAGACGGCCAAGGCGTTCGGCGCCGGTCGCGTCATCGCCGTCGCGTCGACCGAGGAGAAGCGGGCGATCGCCTCGGCGGCCGGTGCTGACGACGCCGTGCCAGCCGAGGGCTTCCTCACCGCGCTCAAGAAACTCGATGGATTCGGCAGTGCCGGGTTTGATGGGGTCGACATCGTCGTCGATCCGGTCGGCGGCGACCGCTTCACCGACTCCCTGCGAAGCCTGCGCCGGCACGGTCGGCTGCTCGTCATCGGCTTCGCCGACGAGGGCAACATCCCCGAGGTCAAGGTCAACCGCCTCCTGCTCAGGAACACAACGATCATGGGCGTCGGCTGGGGCGAGTACGCGCTCACCAATCTCGCCTTTCTGAAAGAACAGTGGGGCGCCCTGCTGCCACACATCGAATCGGGCGTCATCAAGCCGCCGATCGGCGCTGAGTTCGCCTTGGCCGATGCCAGTCGCGCCCTGTCCCTGATGGACGGCCGCGGCGCGCTCGGCAAGATCGTCCTGACACCGGCGGCGTCGTCGTGACCCGGGTCCTGGACCCGGTCCGCGGCTCGGCCGCTCCGACGAGCCAACGCGTGAGTCGGCGACAGCTGCTGGTGCTGCTCGCCATTCTCGGGGTCGCGTTCGCCATTCGCGTCTGGGGACTTTCCTGGGGCTTGCCGAACCATTGGTCCCTCGACGAAGTCCACCGGCGGGACGACACCCTCGACAAGGGAATCCCCAGGCTCACGGCCACTCAACCCGGCTTCGTACTGAACTCACTGTTCGTGATCTACCGGGTCGCGGGAATCGTCGCCCCACCCCTGGGCGACGCAGACTCGCTCTATCTCGCCCGCCTCTTCATGGTCGTGGTCGGCGTTCTGACCGTGCTCGGTGTCTGGATGTTGGCGCGTGAACTCACCGACGATGACACTCCGGCCGTGGCAGCACCGGCCGCCGCCCTGCTGGTTGCCGTCCTTCCGTTCCAGACCGCGATGTCGCGCTACGTCAAGGAGGACGGCCCGCTCGGACTCATGACGGTCCTCGTGATGCTCGGGCTGGTGCGGTATTGGAAGGTGCCGTCCTGGGGGCGGCTCACGCTGCTCGGCCTCGCGGTCGGCGCGGGTTTCTCGACGAAGTTCGCCGCAGTACTCCTGCTTCCGGTAGTCGGCGTAGCCCTCCTCATGGTGGCCAAACGAGACCAGACGCGCCCCCCGCAGCTTGCGGCGCGGCTGTGCGCGGTTGGTGCGGCGGCCGTCGTCGGAGTCTTTGTGGTTTCACCGCAGTACCTCTTGGATCCGGGCCTGCTGTGGAAGGCCTTCGAATTCCAGTTCTCGTACTCGAAGAGCGGCAGCCACGATGGCATTACCATCCCGATCTCGCCGTGGTCGGAGTGGTGGACGTACTACCTGCGCCATGGCCTGATTCCAGGGATGACGTGGCCGGTGTTCCTCGTGGCGATCGCCGGGGCTGTTCCGCTCCTGCGCCGGCCGGCCGGCTGGACGATCGTCGCCTCGGCGCTGGTGGTGTACCTCGCCCTCGAGCAAAGCGTGGCAAAGCCCGCCCCCTTCGCGGCCCGTTACCTGACGCCCGTCGTCCCGTTGCTGTGCGTCCAAGCCGGCTTCGGAATCCAAGCCATCCTCCGCCGTTTCGCGGCCCACGGAAGGCCGGCTCTCGGGCTGATCGCCTGCGCACTCGTCTTCGTCGTCCCACCGGCGGTCAAGTCGATGATGATTGCCGACGAAGCCGTGCATGACACACGCTGGGTTGCCGGCGCCTGGATGGACAAGCACTTCCCGCCAGGGACGCACATTGTGCTCGTCGACAATCACCAGTATCGGCCGGTCACCCACGGATGGGATGTGGCAGACATCTGGACCGTCGACGACCGCGGGGACACGTTGAATCCCGACGGATCCGGCAGTCCGCGGCCGTATTTCGTTCTCAGCTCCTTCAGGTACCAGCGCTACCTGGATTCCCCGGCCGCAGACCCCAAACGAACCGCGTACTACCGCCAGGTCATGAGCTACCGGTTGGTCAAGGAATTCAAGCCCAAGTGGCTGTCCTACGGCTTCCACAGCCCGACCATCCTGATCTACCGGCAAGGTCGCTAGAGAGCCAGCTCCAGCTACGAAGCGCGTCCAGCTGACGGTTGTCGCCAAAGGACGAGAGCTACCGCGAGCCCGGCAACAACGACCGCCAGCGCCGCCCCGAAGGCGACCCGATAGCCGATGGTGGCGGCAATCAGCCCACTCGCGATCCCGGCAATGAAGATTCCGATGTCCCAGAAGGCCGCGATGGTGCCTGCGGAGGCTCCCGCACCAGCGGTGCGGTCGCGCTCAAGGGCGAGCCAAACGGCGCTCGGGAAGATGAGGCTGACGCCAGCGCCCGCCAGGGCCGCGCCCGTCAAAGCTGCGACCAGAGTCGGCGCAGCAACCAGCAAAGCAAACCCAACAGCCTCGATTGAGAGCATGACGGCGGCGACTGCGGCCCCGCCAAAGCGGTCAACAAGCGGGCTGCCGACCGACCGGGAGACCACGAAGGCGGCGCCGAAAACTGCGAGACCGACGTGACTGCCGCCAAGGTGCGCATCGGTGAGGTACAGCAGGAGCACGGCAGACACCGCTCCGTAGCCATAGGCAGCGAAGCAGAACATGACACCCGGCAGAAGCGCGCCACGAGCAACCAAGTCGGCGCGGGCGGTGCTTCGAACTTGCGCAACTGGATCATGCCGCATCTGAACCGGGCCGGTGACCACGACAGCGAAGGATGCAAGTCCTAGAGCAACAATCGTCAGCCAGGCAGCGTTCTCGCCACCGGCCAGCGTGACGGCCGAGGCGACGATCGGGCCTAGGGCCAACCCACCCCACATCGACAGACCAAACCAGCCGGCGAATCGGCCCTGCCGATCCGGTGGCGCAGACGACAAAGCCCACGGCAGTGCTCCCGAGAACAGAGCTGCCTCCCCGGCGCCCATCACCAATCGAGCCAACAGCAGGACCGTGACATGAGGAGCGAGCCATTGGCCCACCGCGCCGCAGACGATCAACGCTCCGCCGGTCATGACGACGCCCCGTGCCCGCCCGGCGTCGCCGGCCCGCCCGGCGAACGGCCGGCAGATCGCGGTCGCGACAAATGCGATCCCCACCGCAAGCCCCACCGTCGCCGGTCCAGCGTCGAACTGCGAGCGCAGCCAGCCCGGCAACGTCTGCAACGTCCCACCGAATGCCAGGTAGCCGGCAAACACCGAGCACCAGAGACGAGCTACGGGGGCGACGGCGCGGCGCGGCGTGAGGCTTGTCACGGCTCCACCGTAGGCTCGGGTCATGACGTTTGAGGGGTTTCCCGAGGCTGCCCTGGACTTCTACGACGACCTCGAGCTCGACAACACCAAGTCGTTCTGGCAGGCGCACAAGACGGTCTACGACGAGGCCGTCGCCGCGCCGATGAAGGCCCTGACCGCAGCGCTGGAGCCGGAGTTCGGTGCGTCGAAGATCTTCCGCCCCTACCGCGATGTGCGGTTCGCCAAGGACAAGTCGCCGTACAAGACGCACCAGGGCGCGTACGTCGCCACCGGCCCGTCCACCGGTTACTACGTGCAGATCGGCGCGGCCGGCGTGATGGTCGGCGTCGGCTTCTACGAAGCGTCGTCGCCACGGCTCGCGGTCATCCGGGAGGCCATCTCGGACGACGCGCACGGTGCGCAGCTCGCCGAGATCCTGGCAGAGCTAGAGGAATCGGGCTGGACGATCGGGGGCGAGACACTCAAGACTGCACCGCGCGGTTACGACGTTGAGCACCCGCGGATCGCGCTGCTGCGACACAAGTCGCTGACCGTCGGCCGCGAATACGGGTTCGATCCGGTCATCCACTCACCTGACCTGGTCGACCGGGTGCGCGAAGACTGGCGAACCGCCGCTCCGTTTCTCGACTGGGTGGCCGCGCACGGCACCGCATGACTCAGGCGTCGGCGAACCGTCGGAGCACCAGGCCAGACGCGGGCTTCGGCGTGAACAGCGTGGACTTGCGCGGCATGCGCCCGCCAGCTCGGGCGACTGCGACGACGGCGGACACCGGAGTGGGGCGCATCAGCACCGCCGTGCCGCCGCTGGCCTGAGCGGCCGCGATCGCCTCGTCGATATCGTGCGCGTAACCGACGGCGTCGACGGTGTCCGGCAACCCCCACGCGTGCGGGACCAAGGCGCGGTGCAGCACGGTGACGTCGAGTACCGCCAGCTCCCCGGGATCGTCCGGTGACGATGCCGTGGCCAGCAAATCCGCGTCGATCGAGTGCACCACCACCGAGCGCTTGCCGTCCGTGAGCACGCAGGCGAAGCCCGGATGGGCGTCCAGCGCGGCGACCGCCCGCTCCACCGAGTCACGGTCGTCGACGGTGCAGCGGGACGCGACCCCGGCCAGCGCATCGTCCAACGCCAAGCCCACCAGAACGCGGTGGATCGCGTGCACCTGCGGGCCGTAGGACGAGGAGTCCACCAATAGCGCCAACCCGAAGTCCCACGGTCCCGCCCCTCGCACCGCACGACGTTGCGCCTGAAGCTCCAAGTAAGTGGCATACCGGTGGTGCCCGTCCGCGATCATCGCGGTCCGACCTGCCAGATCCGCGTCGATCGCAGCCAGCGTGCCGGGATCGGTGAGCGCCCACAGGCGATGCGTCGTGCCGTCAGGCGTCGTGGCGGACGCGACCAGGGTCGAGTCAGGCACGTCGGACGTCGCCTCGGTGGCCGCACCGCCGCCGTCGTAGACGAGATAGATCGCCTCCAAGTTGGCGTCGGTGGCGTCCATCAGGGCAAGCCTGTCTGCCACCGGCCCCGCCATGGTGTTCTCGTGCGGCAGGATCACGCCGTCGGCGTACGCGCGCAGCTCGACGGCGCCGATCAGTCCGCGTGTGGCTGGAGCGTCCGACGGGGCCATCTCGTAGACGTAGAGCGCCGGCTCGGGATCAGTCGCCATGGTCCCGCCGGCAAGGTGCCGTGCGATGCGCTCGGAGGCGTCCGGATAAGAATCCGGAAGGACAAGGGAGACCGCGTTGTCCGGATCCCCGGCCAAGAGAGCTGCGCGCTCCGCCGGCGAGATGACGTCGTACGGCGGGCAGAGCAGTCTGCTCAGGCGGTCACCGTCAGCCACGAATCGCAGCGCGCGGAACGGCTTGAGAACGAGGCCATGCGACATGGTGGTGAGAGTAGCCTCAGGACATGAGTACCGAGGTGTCCCCCGTGTACGCCGCACCTAAGTGGGCGCAGGCATCGCGCAAGCTCACGAACTTCGCAACCTTCGAGGCGCCTGGCCCGAAAGTGGTGAAGTTCGCGTGGGTGATCAACTTCCAGAAGGTGGGAACGTTCGCCTTCCTCGGGCTGCTGATGTGGTTCTACGCCGACAGGACGCCGGCGGCAACGAGCACCGCGGCTTGGATATATCTCGCGCTGCACGGCTCCTATGGCCTCGTCTGGTTCCTCAAGGACCGCGTGTTCCCTGACCCCAACTGGGAGACCCGAATCTCACCGTTGGGCGCACTCGACGCGTTCGTCTTCGTCCTCGGTCCCTATTGGCTGTTCGGCTGGCTGCTGATCTCCGGCACGGCCAACCCGGACTACCCACTGTCCGACGGTCCGTGGTTCACGCTGTGCATCACGCTGGTCATCCTCGGCTCGGTCATCATGATCGCTGCCGACGCCCAGAAGTACTTCGTGCTCAACCTGCGCCGCGGGCTCATCACCGACGGCATGTTCGCCACCGTCCGCCACCCCAATTACACCGGCGAAATGATGCTGTACGGCGGTTTCGCTCTCTTGGTGTGGCACTGGATTCCGTTTGTTGTCCTGGCGTGGGTGTGGCTCGGCTTCTTCGCGCCGAACATGCAGATGAAGGAAGCGAGCATGTCCCGCTACCCGGAGTGGGCGGCATACAAGAAGCGCACGAAGTGGGTCATTCCGTACGTGCTCTGACGCGCGGTGAGTCCGGCTAGATGTCCGCGCCGGTTGGCGACGTCAGGTCCGCCCGGAGCGGAACCCTCCACCCGGCGCTCCCCTCGTGAACCGTCGTCCCGTTCACCAGCGCCACCCGCGGACGGTCTTGGTAGAAGATCCGCGTCAGCATCTCGGTGACGATCCCGGTGGTGATGAATTGCATGGAGAAGACCAGCAGCAGGATCGCCACGAGGAACAGCGGGCGCCCGCCGATGCTCTCGCCCAGCACAAACTTCACAAATGCCAGATAGGTCAGGGCCAAGCCACCGAGGAAGCCCAGCACCAGGCCGATCGAACCAAAGAAGTGCCCCGGGCGAGCTTGGAATCGCATGAAGAAGAACACCGTGAGCAGATCGAGGATCACACGGAAGGTGCGCGAGATTCCGTACTTGCTGCTGCCGAACTGACGGGCCGAGTGGCTCACCGGTGACTCGGCGATCCGATGCGGGGAGGTCACCATGGCCGCCCACACCGGAATGAACCGGTGCATCTCGCCATAGAGGCGGACCTGCTTGATGACGCTCGCCCGATACACCTTGAGACTGCAGCCGTAGTCGGTGATGCGGACTCCGGTGACGCGGCCGATGATTCGGTTGGCGATCTTGCTCGGCAACTTGCGCGAAAGCCATGCGTCCTTGCGGTTCGCTCGCTTGCCGGCGAGCAGGTCCAGGTCGCGCTCGAACATCTCGTCCACCAGACGCGGGATGTCGGCCGGATCGTTCTGCAGGTCGCCATCCAGCGTCGCGATGACGGCGCCGCGCGCGGCGTCGATGCCAGCCTGCATCGCGGCCGTCTGACCATGGTTGCGGGCGAAGCGCAGCACCCGCACGTGGGGGCCGTACTTCTGCGACTGCGCGAGGAGGCGCTGCCCGGTCTCGTCCGTGGAGCCGTCGTCGACGACGATTAGCTCCCAGGGTCCGGGATAGTTGGCCAGGCCGGCGTGAACGCCCGCCACCATCGGCGCCACGTTGTCTTGCTCGCGGTACATCGGGATGACGACGGACAGGCTCGGTGCACTCGTGCCGTCGGCGCTCGTGGAACTCGGGGTCACGGGGAATGTCTCGATTGCAGTGCCCCTTAGGTGCGGCGTGGCTGTGTCAACCAAGCATAGGCCCCGCCAAGCAGGGCAACGCCCAAGACGAGCAGGTGCAGGTTCACGGCGGCGGCGAGCAACGCCGGTCCGGCGTCGGCCACGAGCGCGACGAGCGCGACGACGCCGGCCTCGTAGGTGCCGAAGCCACCCGGGGCATGGACCGGGAGCACCGTCGACAGGTCGCCACCGATGGCGCCCATCAAGGCGTCCGGTAGGCGCAGGTCAGCGAGTTGCGCGAACACGACGGCCAAGGCCGAGAGCTTCAAGCTCCACGCGGTCCACGACAGACCGATGTCGACGAACACGTGGCTTGGCTTGGCCGGGACGCCGTCCAGCAGCTTGCGCACGAGCCCGGCAACCTTGCCATCGTGCCCGGCGAGCACCCGGCCGGCGCGCGCCTGAACCGGGAGCGCGAGCAGTGGCGACGCGACGCCCGCCAGGCACAGCGCGGCCAGCAGCAGCGGGGGCAGGCCGGGGATCGCGGAAGGTCCGAGCACAGCAAGGGCCAGCACGGCCAACACCCCGAGGTCGAGCAGCCGCAGCCACAGCAGCGTGCCCGCGCCCTTGGCCGGGTTGACGCCAAACCACCGGTTCAGGAGCACCGGAAAGCTCGCCTCACCGGTGCGCGCCGGCAGCAACAGGTTGATGACGTTGTTGAGGAGGATGAGCTTGAGGCAGTCGTGCCAGCGACCGCGCGGGATCGCCGGCTCGGCGTAGTAGACGCGGTAGGCGCGCACCGAATAGCTGCTCAGCTGCGCCACGGCCACCAGAGTCACCAGGGCGATGGGCACGCTTTTCCACGGCGCGAACAGCTTCTGCCATCCCCAGTAGTGCTGCACCGCCCAGCCGAAGGCGAGCAGAACCAGCAGGCTCAGCGCCCAGCTCAGAGCACTGTTCAGCTTCGGCCGCTGCGTCATGCGCCTTCGGCGGCGAGGGTCTCGTCCAGCCAGGCAGCGAAGAGCTGGAGCCCTTCGTCGAACTCGGTGACCGGGGCGTAACCGAGCATGCGGTTGGCCTTGTCGATGGTGGCCCAGGTCCGCCGCATGTCGCCCGGCTGCCAGTCCTGCCAGTCGATGACGGCGGCCCGGCCGAGCACATCCTCGAGCCGGCTGATCATGTCGGCCAGGCTGATCGTCCGGTTGTGTCCGAGGTTGAAGACCTCGTAGTTCGTCTTCTCCGCATCCATCGCGTGCCCCATGGCACCGATGACCCCGGAGACGATGTCGTCGCAGTAGGTGAAGTCGCGCTCCGAACTGCCGTCGCCGTACACCGGGATGGGCTCGCCGGCGAGAATCTTGCGGGCGAACTTGTGGATGGCGAGGTCCGGACGCTGCCGCGGTCCGTAGACGGTGAAGAACCGAAGGCCGACGAAGCGCAGGTCGAAGGTGTTGGCATACACGTAGCCGAGCTGCTCGCAGGCCAGCTTTGTCGAGGCGTATGGATTGATCGGGAGGAGGTCCTTGTCGTCCTCGCTCCAAGGCAGTCGCGGCGCGTTGCCATAGACGCTGCTGGAGCTGGCGCACACAAACGGCTTGAGATCGCGGTCGTGTGCGAACGTCAGCAGGTTCTGGGTGCCGACGATGTTCGTCATCTGATAGCCGAGCGGGTCCACCAGCGAGTTGCGCACGCCGGCCTTCGCAGCCAGATGAACGATGACGTCGTAGTCGCCGTCGAGCGCACCGAGCGAGTCGGCATCGCGGAAGTCCAGTTCATGGAACTGGAACGCGTCATGATCGACGTGGCCCGCCATATTGCGTCGCTTCTGCTGCTCCGGGTAGTACGGATCGAAGTTGTCGATGCCGGTGACCGTCCACCCTTCGGCGAGCAGCCGATCAACCAGGTGGCTTCCGATGAAGCCGGCCGACCCGGTCACCAAGGCGTGCGAAGACATGGGCCCGAGCCTACGGGGGACACGGCAGACTATGCATGTGACCCGCACGGACACTCAGGCACGCGAGCTCGTCGAATTGGCGCACCTTCGTCGCGCCAAGGACTTGATGGACCGCGAGTACGCCCAACCGCTCGACGTCCCGCGTATGGCACAGGAAGCCTTCATGTCGCCGGCGCACTTTGCCCGACAGTTCAAGCTCGCGTATGGCGAGACGCCATACGGCTATTTGATGACGCGGCGGATCGAACGCGCCATGGCGCTTCTGCGTCGCGGCGATCTCAGCGTCACGGACGTCTGCATGACGGTCGGCTGTACATCCCTGGGGTCGTTCAGCGCCCGGTTCACCGAGCTCGTCGGCGAGACGCCGTCGGCCTACCGCGCGCGTGCACACGTCGACACCGGGCTGCCGGCATGCATCGACAAGGAAGCCAATCGAGCAGGAATCAAGAAGCGCCGTGCCGGGGTCTGACAGGAGTCTGAGGTCATGACGATCACCATCAACAACTCGTTCCTCACCGTCCACGACAAAGACATCGCCCTCACCTTCTACCGCGACGCTCTCGGCTTGGAGCTGGTCGGCGACGTCGAGCGCGGCGGCTCCTTCTGGGCCACGCTCAGGTTGCCGGATCAGCCCGGAGTCAACATCGTGCTGTCCGATCCGTACGGCGGGCGCTCGCAGGAAGACGGCGACACCATGGCCAAGCTGATGGCCAAGGGCGCGCTCAACGGCGTCAGCTTTGCCGTCTCCAACCTGGAGGAGACCTTCGAGAAGGTCCGTGCCTCCGGTGCTGAAGTGATGCAGGAGCCGATGGACCAGCCGTGGGGCGCCCGGGACTGCGCTTTCCGGGATCCGTCCGGCAACATGGTCCGGATCAACCAGGCCTGACACCGCCGCGGCGGCCGGCAGGCGGCCCCGGCAGACTGTGCGCGTGAACCGATCAGACTTCGCACACTTCGTCTCGTTGCCGGTCCAATGGGGCGACATGGACTCACTCGGCCATGTCAACAATGCGGTCTACTTCCGGTACATCGAGTCCGGGCGCATCGCGTACTTCGACACCATCAATGCAGCAGTAGGGCACGCCGGGAACGGCGAGGGTCCGATCCTGGCCGACATCCAGTGCAGCTTCATCGGCCAGTTGCGCCACCCGGCACAGATCGACGTCGGCACCCGCACTGCGAAGATCGGGACGAAGAGCTTCGCCGTCGAGGCCGGGATCTTCCTGGCCGATGAAGACGCACCGATCGCGACCTCCAAGGCCGTGGTCGTCTGGTTCGACTACGTCAACCAGCGGACGGCGCCACTCCCGGACGCCATGCGCAAGCGTGTCGTCGAACTGGAGAAGGTCACGCCGGAGATGTGACGTCATCCGCAGCCGCTCGGAACGCTCCGGGCGTCGTACCGGTCCATCGCTTGAAGGCACGGCAGAAATTGCCGGCGTCGGCATAACCGAGTTGGGCACCAATCTGCTCGACCGTGAGGACCGAATGGCGGAGGAGCCGGATCGCCTCGGTGCGCCGCACATCGGACACAAGTGCATGAAAGGTCACTCCGTGGTCGCTCAGCCGGCGCTTGAGCGTCCGCGCCGAGACGTGCATGGCTTGCGCAACATCGACAAGCCCGAACGGCCCGCCCGTGGAAAGCAACGCGCGCACCCGCCCGACGACGTCCTCGCCGGACAAGCCGATCCGCGTGAGTTCGCCGTCCATCTGCTGCTGCGCCACCCGGGACGCGAGCTCGTTCGCGGTGTCGAACGGAAGGTCCAGAAACTCGGCGGCGAACCGGATCTGGTTCACGCCGGTTCCGAATCGGACCGGCGGAAGGCGGTCGCGGTAGCGGGCGAAGTGTGGCGGCTCAGGCCCCTCGAACCACAGCTCGACCGAGTCCACTGGTCGGCCGGTCAGAGCGGGCGTCATGCGCGCCAGCCCGACGAGGAAAAGGTCGAACAAGCACTGGCGTACGGCGCCGAGCGGAACCGGCTGCTGTACGTCGACGCCAGCATGATCGCCATCCTCGACCAGCCGCATCCTCACCATCGGTAAGCGAACGCGTCCGTACTCCACACCCAGCTCGATGGCTTGACGCAAGGTGGCTGACGTCAGCAGGCCGAACGCCATGACGCCATGGGAGGTCAGGCTGCTGCGCAGCCCCACCTCGTAGCCGAATCCGGGCTCTTGGCTGAGTTCCATCCCGAAGTGCAAGAGACTGCCCGCCTGCATCGCAGTGAGACGGCCGTCCGGGTCTGCCAGCGCGTCAGGCGCCACCCCGGCAGCGTCGAACAACTCCGATCCGACCCCGAATGAGGACGCAACCTCGGCCAGCAGCAACCCGTAGGCCACGGGCACCGCCGGTCGGTCGAACCACTCCACCACGGTCATGTCCTACTCCCCGTGGCCCGAAATGACAATCACTTTGGCCCGCTCGGCCATGGCTCCTTTCCATCGGCTACCCGGATATTTGGGTCACCGAAGGAACAGCGGAGGCACACATGGACGTCAACGGAACGCTCGACCGGCGCAGGCTGCTGAAGCTTGCCGGCGGCGCGGCAGCGCTGGGGGCGCTCGGCTCGGCCGGGCTGAGTGGGCCGGCGCATTCGGCCAGCAACGGCTTCGGGCTGACGATCACCGATCAAGGGGTCTTCGACCGCATGAACTACTTCCGGTTCGCGACCAGCCAGATCAGCTGGCAGCCGGGAGTCAATGTTTTGCTGCCTGACGACTACTACCAGACGACGACTCGGCGCTACCCGGTGTACTACCTCCTGCACGGCGGAGCCCAGGACTTCCGCAAGTTCGACATGGAGGACGACATCAGAGGCCTGACGTCCGGCCGCAAGCTGATCGTCGTCATGCCGGATGGCGGCACGGCCGGCTGGTACAGCAATCCGAAGACGACCTTCAACGGCCCGCACAACTGGGAGAACTTCCACATCAACCAGCTGATCCCTTGGATCGACGCGAACTTCCGCACGTACGCCGAGTACGACGGACGTGCCGTCGGCGGATTCTCCATGGGCGGCTTCGGTGCGTTGAAGTACACCGCCAAGTATTACGGCCACTTCGCGTCTGTAAGCGCGCACTCGGGCCCGGCCAGCCTGCGGCGCGATGGTGGCGCGGTCGTCCACTGGGCGAACCAGAGCTCGAAGGTCGACCTCAATGGCGGCACGATCTACGGCGAACCGTTCTGGGACCAGGGCCGCGTCACGGCAGACAACCCGGTCGAGCGGATCAACAGCTACCTGAACAAGCGGATCTTCATGGTCTGCGGCCTGGACGAGGACGTGAACGAAACACCAGTGCGCAACGGCCAGAGGGAGTGGCGGGGCATTCTGGCTTCGCGCGGCATTCCGCACGAGTGGTACGAACTGCCGGGCGCCCACTTCGTCCGCCGGGAGATGCTTCAGCTGGACGTCGACGGAGTCGTCAACCGGCTGAAGAAGGCCTAGGCGGGGCGGCGCAGCAGGTAGACGTCCATCACCCAGCCGGACTCGGCCTTCACGCGCTCACGTGCGGCGGCGATGCCATCGGCGGCTTCGACGGCGCGACCAGTGATCAGGTACTCGGAGTCGGTGCCAAGGTTCGCACCCCACCAGATGTGCCAGTCGTCGAGCCCGGCCAGGTCGACGGACGCGCTGAGCATGACGAGGATGTTCTCCGCGCCGGCGTCGATCGCTTCGCGCAGGCGACGGCCGGTCGTCACCAGAATCGGTTGGCCGACGTCGTGCAGGACGATGCGGTGTCGCGCCGCGAGCAGCTGCAGCGCCGAGATGCCTGGCACGACATCCCAGGAGAACACCAGGTCTCCGCGGTCCAGGATGCGCTCGACGATGCGGATGGTCGAGTCGTAGAAGGCTGGATCACCCCACACCAGGAAGACTGCACGGCCGCTGCGATGGGCCAAGACATCCTCATAGCGCGCGGCCCGCGCCTCGTGCCACTCGGCAACAGCGGTTTCGTAGCCGTCCTTCGCGGCGCTGGCCGATGCCGAGCGGTCTCGCTCGGGGTCGTCCACCTCGACGATCTCGAGCCCGGGCGCGTGCCGGTCCACGATGGCTCGGCGAGCCGCCAACAGCGGGTCGTCTTCTCGCTTGCGCGCGACGATCGCGAAGTCGGCGACCTGCAAGGCCTGAACCGCCTCAACGGTCAGCTGGTCGGGATGGCCACAGCCGATCCCGACGATCTGGACACGTTCGACGTTCACGAGTTCACCGGTCCTCCAGGTCGCCTTCGAGCTCCAGATAGACCTCGTGCATCGCGGCGATGATCGCTGGATCCGGCTCCTCCCACAGCCCACGGTCAGCGGCCTCGCTCAACCGCTCGACGATGCCGCGCAAGGCCCACGGATTTGACTGGCGCATGAACGCCTGCGTGTCCGCGTCGAGCACGTACTCCTGCGCGAGCCTCTCGTACATCCAGTCGTGGACGACTCCAGCCGTCGCATCGAAGCCGAAGAGGTAGTCGACGGTCGCGGCCAGCTCAAAGGCGCCCTTGTACCCGTGCCGCTGCATCGCACCGATCCAGCGTGGGTTGACGACGCGAGCCCGGAAGACCCGGGCCGTCTCCTCGGAAAGCGACCGCGTGCGGACGGCATCGGGGGTCGTCGAGTCGCCGACGTAGGCCTTCGGGTCAGCCCCGGTCAGCGCACGAACCGTCGCGATCATTCCGCCGTGGTACTGGAAGTAGTCGTCGGAGTCGGCGATGTCGTGCTCGCGGGTGTCGATGTTCTTGGCTGCCACCTGGATGCGCCGGTAGTTGGCCCGCATGTCGTCGGCAGCAGGTTGGCCCGCCAAGTCACGGCCGTAGGCGAACCCGCCCCACGCCGTGTAGACCTCGGCGAGATCGGAATCGTCCCGCCAGGTGCCCGACTCGACCACCTGCAGGATGCCGGCGCCGTAGGAGCCGGGCGCTGAGCCGAAGATGCGCGTGGTGGCGCGCCGCTCGTCGCCGTGGTCGGCGAGGTCGGCTTGTGCGTGCGCCCGCACGAAGTTCCGGTCGACCGGCTCGTCGAGTCCGGCGACAAGCGTCACGGCGTCATCGAGCATGGCGACAACATGGGGGAAGGCGTCCCGAAAGAAGCCGGAGATGCGCACGGTCACGTCGATCCGAGGCCGACCCAGGTCGGCCAGCGGGACCGGCTGAAGCTCGGTGATGCGGCGGGACGCCTCGTCCCACACCGGTTCCACGCCGAGCAGGGCCAAGACTTCGGCGATGTCGTCGCCGGACGTGCGCATGGCCGACGTTCCCCACACCGACAGGCCGACCGAGCGCGGGTACTCACCGGTGTCCTCGAGGTGTCGCTTGAGCAGCGAGTCGGCCATCGCGACGCCAGTTTCGTATGCCAGCCGGGACGGGACGGCGCGCGGGTCGACGGTGTAGAAGTTGCGCCCGGTCGGCAGGACGTTGACCAGTCCCCGCAGCGGTGAACCTGACGGCCCAGGCCGGATGAACCCGCCGTCGAGCGCGTGCAGGACGGCGGAGAGCTCGTCCGAGGTCCCCGCCAAGCGGGGCACGACCTGTTCGGCCGCGAAGCGCAGAACGCGGACGACATCGGGCCTGTCATGGAGCGTGTCGGCGACGGCAGGATCCCAGTCAGCCTTCTCCATCGCCTCGATGAGTGCACGGGCCTCGGCCTCGATCGCATCCACGTGGTTTCGAGATGGACCCTGCGGGTCCTCCTCAACCACCGAAGGGTCGAGTCCGAGGGCGGAGCGGAGTCCGGGAACCGCTCCGGCTTCTCCACCCCAGACCTGTGCGGCCCGCAGGATGGCCAGCACGAGGTTCACGCGGGCCTCGCCGTCGGGGGCTTGGCCGAGCACATGCAGTCCGTCGCGGATCTGGGCATCCTTCACCTCGCACAACCAGCCGTCGATGTGCAGGACGAAGTCGTCGAACTCGTCGTCGTCGGGGCGTTCGTCCAGACCGAGGTCGCGGTGCATCTCTGCGGCCTTGAGCAGAGTCCAGATCTGGGCCCGGACGGCCGGCGCCTTGGCCGGGTCCATGGCGACGATGTTTGCGTACTCGTCCAGCAACTGCTCGAGTCGCGCGATGTCGCCATACGACTCGGCCCGCGCCATCGGCGGGATGAGGTGGTCGACGAGGGTGGCGTGAGCGCGCCGCTTGGCCTGCGCACCTTCGCCCGGGTCGTTCACCAGGAAGGGATAGACCAGCGGCAGGTTGCCAATGACAGCGTCAGTGGCACACGACGCAGACAGGGCCGCATTCTTGCCCGGCAACCACTCCATCGAGCCGTGCTTGCCGAGATGGACCACGGCGTCGGCGCCAAAGCCGCCCTTGTCGATTGCGCTGCCCAGCCACCGGTAGGCGGCGAGGTAGTGGTGAGACGGTGCCATGTCCGGGTCGTGGTAGATCGCGACCGGCTTCTCACCGAAGCCGCGAGGCGGCTGGATGAGCAGCACGACGTTGCCGGCCTGCAGCGTTGCGAGCACGATCTCGTTGGACTCATTGACGAACAGCCGGCCAGGTGCCTCGCCCCACGCCTCGACAATGCCGGCCATCAGGTCGGGGTCGACATCGCGCGTCCACGTTCGGTAGGCGTCGGCGCTGATCCGGACGTGGCTCTCATTGAGCTGTGCGTTGGTGAGCCACTCCTCGTCCTGGCCACCGGCGTCGATCAGCGCGTGGATGAGCGCATCGCCGGCCGCGGAGTCCCCGCCGTCTGCACTGTCCATGGCGAGGAGCTTGTCGATGAGCGCGCTGTCGGGGCCACCGCTGAGGTCATAGCCAGCGTCGCGAAGTGCCCGCAACAAACGGATGGCGGACACCGGGGTGTCGAGCCCGACCGCGTTGCCGACCCGGCTGTGCTTCGTCGGGTACGCCGACAGCATCAGGGCGACCCGCTTCTCGGCGTTGGGGATACGCCGCAGCCGCGCGTGGTTCACCGCGATGCCGGCTACCCGGGCGCACCGTTCGGCGTCGGCAACGTAGCGCGGGAGTCCGTCCTCGTCGATCTCCTTGAAGCTGAACGGTGCGGTGATGATCCGGCCGTCGAACTCGGGGATGGCAATCTGGCTGGCTGAGTCCAGCGGCGTCACGCCCTCGTCGGAGTCGGCCCATTCATCCCGGCTCGACGTGAGGCACAGCGCCTGCAGTATCGGGATGTCCAAGGCGGCCATGCGCTCGACATCCCACGACTCGTCGTCACCACCGGCGCCGACGCCAGCTGGGGTCGTGCCGCCGGCGGCCAACACGGTGACGACGAGCGCGTCGAGCGTGCCGAGGGCGTCATAGAGCTCGTCGGGCGCCGCCCGCAGGGAGGAACTGAAGATCGGCAGGCCGACGGCGTCACCTGTCGCATCGATCGCATCGGCGAGAGCGTGGGCAAAGCCGGCGTTTCCAGACGCTTCGTGGGCTCGGTAGTACAGGATGCCGATGCGCAGTGGTTTCGAGGCCGCCTCCGCCGACGCTGGGGGCACCTCCGGCTCGCGAAGCGAGTGGGGGACAACCACCGAAAGGCGCTCGGCCCAACCCCACGCCGGGACAACGGTGGGCGGGTCGAAGCCCTCGCCGGTCAGGAGGACGGTGTCCGACAGGAACGCATGCAAGTGGGCGAGATTGGCCGGGCCGCCCTCCGCGAGGTACCGATGTGCGTCGGCCGCGACGCCGATCGGCACGGTGGAATGACTCATCAGCTCGGCATCCGGCATCTGCTCGCCGCCAAGGACCACGAGCGGGAGGCTGGAGGCGTGGACTGCAGTGAAACCGTCCTCCCACTGCCGGACCGAGCCGAGCATGCGCACGACGACGAGGTCCGCGTGCACCAGGAGAGACGACAGCGTTTCCGTCTCGAGCCGGGCCGGGTTGCCGACCACGAAGTCGGCCCCACTGGCGCGGGCCGAGAGCAGGTCGGTGTCCGACGTGGACAGCAGCGCGACGCGGGTCAAGGAGTCCTCCTCGGGAACCGGTACAGCCTACGGGCGACTGAGCCGAGTACCCGGCGCGCCCTCAAGCGAGTACGGTCGAAAACATGGGAGGCATGTCGACCGACGAGATCGCCGAGGCGCTGGAGGGCTTCACCGGCTGGGCATACGACGGCGACGCCTTGATCAAGACCTTCACGTTCGAGGACTTCGCGGCGGCGATCGGCTTCATGGCTGCTGCGCGCCCCAGCATCGACGAGCTGAACCACCATCCGGAATGGACGAACGTCTACAACCGGGTCGACATCCGGCTCAGCAGCCACGACGTCGGCGGTGTCACCGACCGCGACTTACGCCTCGCCCGGCTGCTGGACGACCTGGCCGCCTCGTAGCGTCCTCCAGTCGCTCTAATCCAGCCTGGCTTTCAAATCCTCGTAGTAGTCGATCTGCTTTTCGGTGTTGTCCCGCCATTCCTCGTAATCGTCAAGTTTGTCGTCGTCGTGTCCCTCGGTGTCTTTGTACGCGCTGATCTCTTTGTCGAGGTACTTCTTCAACGCCCTGAGGTCATCGAGCCTCTCGTCATATTCGTCCGTCCACTCCACGTCGGAGTCGTTGTCTGAGCGATTGCCACGCTGCGGGGGAGCCGGCGGCCCAGGCAGCCCCGCCGCTGGCGTGGGTGGTGCGACCGAGGGCATCGTCTTCGTGTCCGCGGCCTCCGTCGACCAATAGGCCCGATGACCATTCGAGAAGGCCTCCTCGACGGACACCTTCCCCTTCTCGGTCTCCTTCGTCGGCAGATCGATGCAGACGACGTACGTCTGCTCGTCGCCCGCCTCCAGCGGCGGCGCGTCTGAAGCGTCGTCGACGTCAATCGGGCAGTCGGATTCGGCGGAACCCTGCGACCTCGGAGCGGAGTACTGGACCGACAGATCCGCCCACGGCTCGCCCTCGTGGGTACCGGTGTAGGTCGCCTTGATCGTGGCGGCAAGGTACTGGGTCTCCGCGCCTTCATAGAGAGTGACCTCAGTGACGGCGACCTTGTAGTTGGAGCTGATCTTGGCGACGTCCCCCAATTCGAGCGTCTTTGCCACGGGGGTCGCCTTGTCACGATTTGCGCCCGTCTTACGCGCTTGCACTGCATCGTCCTGGTTCGCGTTGTCGAACCGTTCGGCCGCCAGGACGCCGACAACCGACAACGCCAGAATCACGGTCGCCCCGATCGCGAGCTTCAGGCCGATCGACATTCTCTTCCACGACCGCGACATTTTCTTCCATGACCGCATTGCATGCGCCTTTCACGCGTCCGATCCCCGGTTCGAAGAACGGTACCTCTGGGAGCCGCACGTACGCTCAATCCCATGAGCGAATCGAGCAAAACGATCACCTGGAGTGACCCCCGACCCTCCGCCGCGGTCGCCCTCGAACTGAGCGGAATCGACTTTCTGAAGCGCATGATTGCTGGCGAGCTCGCACCGCCTCCCATGGCGAAGCTGCTCGGCTTCGACCTGGTAGAAGTCTCCGAGGGCGATGCCGTGTTCGAGATCATCCCGGACGACTCGCTCTACAACCCGATCGGCGTCGTCCACGGCGGCGTGGCGCTGACCCTGCTGGACTCGGCGGCCGGCTGCGCGATCCAGTCCACCCTTCCGGCGGGGCTTGCCTACACGTCGCTGGAGACGAAGGTGAACTTTCTGCGGGCAGTCACGTCAGACTCAGGGCTGCTGCGGGCCCACGGCTGGGCGACCAAGCCGGGCAAGCGGGCCGCGTTCGCCGAAGCCGACCTGCGCGGTGCGGACGGAACGTTATACGCGACGGCCTCCAGCACCTGCCTGGTCTTTCCGGTCGGCTGACGACGCCCGGCCGCGTGCGACGATGACCCGGTGAGCCGCACGCACGCCGACCGTTGCCCAGGCGTGCTGCGCCCGTGGATCGCCGACGACGGTGCCATCGTGCGGCTACGCCTCGTCGGCGGCGCATTGAGCAGCCAAATGCTCACCGATCTGATGGCCGTCGCAGCCCAGTGGGCCGACGGCACGGTGCTGCTGACCAAACGCGCCAACCTGCAGTTGCGCGGCATCGCACACACCGGGCAAGACGATGGCTCGAGCTGTGTACCGCCGGAGTTCGTCGACGCAATCACCCAGGCCGGCTTTCTCCCCGCGCCCACGCACGAGCTGGTCCGCAACATCATGGTGTCACCGCTGAGCGGCCGCATCGATGGCCGGGCCGACCTGTTCCCAATCGCGCGGCGACTCGACGAGGCGCTCTGCGGAGAGACGCTCCTCGCCGGGCTGCCGGCGCGCTTCCTGTTCATCCTGGATGACGGTCGCGGCGACCTGGTCGACCGCAAACTCGACCTCGGTGCCATGGCGGTCGATGCTGAGAACGCGCAGATCCGCATCGGCTCGCAGGGCTGGGGCGAAGTGGTCGAGTTGGACGGGGTTCCCGACGTCCTGCTCGACTTGGCCGCCCGCTTCGTCCGGGCCCGCGGCGACGACCCGGAGGCGCCGTGGCACATCGACGAACTTCATGAGCCCCTCGTGGAGACCCATCACGCCCGGGACCTGCGCACCCAGGTGACCTCGCCCTTCCGCCCACGGGGAGAACTCACCCAGGACGACGGGCGCACAGCAGAGGTCATCGAGGTGCCGGCCGGCGTCCTCACCCATGACCTGGCGTCTCTGGTGCTCGCCAAGGCCGGCCGCGACCTCATCGTCACGCCCTGGCGCAGCCTGGTGCTGCCCGACCTCGGGGACCCGACGGAGTAGGGGGACAATCGGGGGTGTGACCGACCGCCCCGTCTCCCGGCCGACCAGGCGCTACAACTACGTCGACGATGGCGCCGCAATCTACGTCGATTCCTTCGCGACCATTCGCCGCGAGGCGGACCTCAGCGCGATCCCGGCCGACGCGGAGAAGGTGGCGGTCCGGATGATCCACGGCACCGGCCAGCCGGACCTCGCCCAGGACTTGGTCGTTCATCCTGGCCTGGTTGCCGCCGCCCGTGGGGCCTTGGAGTCCGGCGCGCCGATCCTCACCGACGCGCACATGGTCGCGTCGGGCGTCACCCGCGCTCGGCTGCCGAAGGACAACGACGTGGTCTGCCTGCTGCGCGACACGCGCGTTCCCGCCCTGGCCCGCGAGCTGGGCACGACGCGATCCGCCGCCGCGTTCTCCCTGCTGGAAGACCGGCTGGAGGGTGCGGTGGTCGCCATCGGCAACGCCCCGACCGCCTTGTTCCACCTGCTTGAGATGCTCCTCGACGGCGCGCCCCGGCCGGCCGCAATTGTCGGCGTGCCCGTCGGGTTCGTCGGCGCCGCCGAGTCGAAGGAAGCCTTGGCCGGATTCGCTGGTAACCACGGGATCGACATTCCATACCTGACCGTCCTTGGCCGTCGCGGCGGGTCGGCCATGGCCGCGTCAGCGCTCAACGCCCTCGCCCGGGAGCGCGAATGACCGGCGTGACGGGCAGGTTGTACGGGGTCGGGGTGGGTCCCGGCGACCCCGAGCTCATCACCCGCAAGGCCGCCCGCCTGATCGCCGAAGCCGACGTCATCGCGTACCACCAAGGCGTCGGCAAATCGTCCAATGCGCGACAGATCGCGACCGACCTCATCCCGGCGAACGCGATCGAGGAGGTGCTCGAGTACCCGGTTACGACGGGCACAACGGACCATCCCGGTGGATATGCCGGCGCCCTCGCCGACTTCTACGCCGAGTGTGCGAACCGGCTCGCGGCGCACCTGGACGCCGGCCGCACCGTCGTCGTTCTGGCCGAGGGTGACCCGATGTTCTACGGCTCGTACATGTACGTGCACGAGATGCTGCGCGACCGCTACCCAGCCGAGGTCGTTCCCGGTGTCCCCGCCTTCGCGGCCGCCACCGCCGCCCTCGCCGAACCCCTGGTCCGCCAGACCGAGGTCCTCACCGTCCTGCCGGCGACCATCCCCGAACCCGAGCTCGCCCGGCGCCTCGCCGACACCGACGGTGCGATCATCATGAAGCTCGGCCGGACCTTCCCGAAGGTAGTCTCCGCGCTGCGCCAGGCCGGCAAGCTCGACGGCGCGATGTACGTGGAGCGAGCCTCGATGGACCAGCAGCGCTGGCTCCCGGTGGAAGACGTCGATCCGGCCACAGTCCCCTACTTCTCGCTAATCGTGGTCCCTGGGTCCGGGGTGGTCGGGACAGCTCCCTCCCGCCCGGACTCGTCGTTCGCGGCGGAGGACCCCCCCGCGTCGCGTTCCGCGCCGCGGGGCCCCGAGGCTCACGACAAGTCCGGGCTCGCGGTCGCCGCCCCGACCACCCCTCGTTCGCTCCTCGTCGTGGGGTTGGGACCGGGGCCGGATCGATGGCTGACACCAGAGGCGACCGAGGCACTGGCGAGCGTCGAGCACGTCGTCGGCTATGCGCCGTACGTCAACCGCGTGCCGCAGCGCGAAGGCCTCCAGCGGCACGCGTCGGGCAACACCGTCGAGGTCGATCGCGCCCGGTTCGCCTTGGAGCTGGCGCAGGACGGCGAGCGGGTCGCGGTCGTCTCCGGTGGCGACGCCGGGATCTTCGGCATGGCGGCCGCCGTGTTCGAGGTGGCCGATGAATTTCCCGACGTCGAGGTCCACGTCGTGCCCGGCGTCTCTGCCCTACAGGCGGTGGCGGCGAAGGCGGGCGCCCCTATCGGCGCGGATTTTGCGGTGGTCAGCCTGTCCGATCGGCTCAAGCCGTGGTCTGTCATCGAGCGTCGCCTGCACGCGATCGGCGAGGCCGACCTGGTGCTGGCGGTCTACAACCCGGCGTCGCGGTCACGGGTCACCCAGGTGGCCGAGCTGCAGAAGATCCTGCTGGAGCACCGGTCGCCGGATACGGTCGTGGTCGTCGGTCGGGACGTCGGCCGGTCCGAGGAATCGTTGACGCTGACGACGCTGGCCGAGCTCGACGCCGGCAGCATCGACATGAAGTGCCTGCTGCTCATCGGGGCGTCGTCGACGAGAGTCACATCCGCCGGGCGCGCCTGGACACCGCGGCGGGTCGAGGAGGAGAACCGACATGGCTGACTTCTTTGAGTCGATCACCGACCGACTGCGCGACTTCATCGAGCAGCAGCACATGTTCTTCGTGGGAACGGCCGCCCGCGACGGACGGGTGAACGTCTCGCCGAAGGGGATGGACACCTTCCGCGTGCTCGGGCCGAACCGAGTGGTCTGGCTCAACCTCACCGGCTCCGGCAACGAAACGGCGGCGCACCTGCTCGACACCAACCGCATCACGTTGATGTTCTGCTCGTTCGATCGCAAGCCGCTGATTCTTCGGCTGTACGGAACGGCGACCGAGGTCCAGCCCAACCAGGACGACTGGCCAGACCTCAGCGCGCACTTCCCTGACCTGCCGGGTGCGCGGCAGATCTTCGACGTGGCCATCGAGTCGGTCCAGACCTCGTGCGGGTACGCGGTGCCGCGCATGACGTTCGACGAAGAGCGAGAGCTCCTGAGCACCTGGGCCAATAAGAAGGGCCCCGACGGCGTCGCTGCGTACCACCAGGAGAAGAACGTGGTCAGCATCGACGGCCTGCCCACCGGGATGCGGACGTAATCCATGGGTACTGTCCGGCGGCAGTTTTGGCAGGGTATCGAGGTCATCCACGACGTCGTCTACTTCGGCGATGACATTCGCGAACGCTTCGACGCGATCGGCCTCAAGGGCTGGTGGATGTCGTACTTTGCGCAGCGCTCGGCTGCCCTCGGCACGCCCGACGCGAAGACAGTCACGGCGCTGGTCCATGGATGCGCGCCGCGGCTGGTCGAGCGGGCGCTGCCGGACGCGTGGTCGTTGGCCGACCGCGACGAGATCCTGGCCGCCCGGCTGAAGCTGGCCGTTGAT
>DATLCL010000097.1:0-3741 GCA_035526415.1 Aeromicrobium sp. | reverse complement strand
ATCTGCGCCAAGTGGGAGGTCGAGGCCACCGTCATCGGCGAAGTCACAGAGGACGGCAAACTCGTCATCGATTGGCACGGCCAAACGGTCGTCGACGTGCCCCCGCGCACAGTGGCGCACGACGGCCCGGTGTACCACCGGCCCATCGAACGGCCAGCCACTCAAGACGCACTCCAAGCCGACGCGGCCGAGGCGTTGCCTCGCCCGCAGTCCGGCGACGAGCTGCGCGACACGTTGCTCCGCATCGTTGGCTCACCCAACATCGCTGACAAGTCCTGGGTCACCGACCAGTACGACCGCTATGTCCAAGGCAACACGGTGCTTGCGCAGCCTGAGGACGCCGGCGTCATCCGGGTCGACGAGGAGTCCAATCTCGGAGTCGCGGTCTCCACCGACTGCAACGGCCGGTTCGCCCAACTGGATCCCTACGCCGGCGCGCAGCTGGCCCTCGCCGAGGCATACCGCAACGTCGCCGTCACCGGCGCCCAGCCGCTGGCCGTCACCGACTGCCTGAACTTCGGCTCGCCCGAGGACCCGGGCGTGATGTGGCAGTTCGCCGAGGCCACGTCTGGCCTGAAGGACGGATGTGCCGAACTGGGCGTCCCGGTCACGGGAGGCAACGTCTCGTTCTACAACCAGACCGGTGACGAGGCGATCCTTCCTACTCCGGTCGTCGGCGTTCTGGGTGTGATCGACGACGTGCGCCAACGCGTGGCCAAGGGCTTCCGAACGCCGGGCGAGCACGTCCTGCTGCTCGGTGAGACGGCTGAGGAGTTCAGCGGCTCGACGTGGGCCGACGTCATCCACGATCACCTCGGTGGCAGGCCGCCGGCCGTCGACCTCGCTGCCGAGCAGGCGTTGGCAGAGGTGCTCCAGGCCGCTGCCCGGCAGGGCCTGGTGTCGTCGGCGCACGACCTGTCCGACGGCGGCTTGGCCGTCGCCCTCGTGGAGAGCGCGCTGGGCCATGACGTCGGCGTCCGTGTCGACCTCGGCGACGAGGACGCCTTCGTCCAGATGTTCAGCGAGTCGACGGCACGTGCACTGGTCACGGTCGCCGAGGACAAGCACGAGGCGTTCGTAGAACTCGCTGAGTCAGCCGGGGTTCCGCTGTCGTCGATCGGCCTCACCGGCGGCGATCAGCTATCGGTGGCCGGACCGCTCGGATTCACGGCGTCGCTCGCCGAGCTTCGGGCCGATTGGTCGGCCACACTGCCGGCCGTGCTGGGGCCGACCGTGCAACAACCAGTAGTCCGCCAGAACTGGCCAAGTACGGCTGACCTGCCGCTGGGTTCAGCGACAAGCGCCTCGTTGTAGAGCGGCCCACATCTGGCGAGCCACCTTCTTGCTGGGGCCGAGGCCGTTCGCCTTGCGATAGGACCAGGTCGCTGCTTCGGTCGCGTGGCTGTAGTAACCGCTGACCCGAATGTTGCGGCCGGTGAGTCTCAGCGCTCGCTGGACTCGCTTGACCGCGTTGCCTTCGGATCCGTGCTTCAAGTAGGGGGTGGTTCCGGCCGCCGCTTTCGCCACAGTCGAGCACCTGCGCTCGGCCGGCTTGGCTGGCTGATTTGCGACCGGTGCGGTCGAGGTGCCCGAGACGTCCAACGCGTTCCAGTCAATCGTCAAAGTCTTGCCGCCGAAGGTGACCCGGTTTCCATTGTGGTACTGGTGGATGCGCTGCTTGTTCCTGAAATATGCGTCCTTCAGGTACGGCCCGGCATCGGTGTCGGCCACCTTGTTCGTCCAGGCGAACCAGACGTGATCGGGCGGCGTGATGTTGGGCCGCCGTGCGGTGATCGCTTCATCCAGGAGCTTGATGGCAGCCGAGCCGCTGGAATAGACCCCGGAGCGGTATCCGTTGGAGTGCAGCGTCTCGGTCCAGGCGTCCATGAACTGCAGGACGGCGTCGTCGCAGCTGGCCATCCGCTTGTACCACTCCAGATCGAGATACGACACGCTCCCGCCGGGGAAGCCGAGTCGTTTGAGGGCCCCGATCGTCTCGGCCGCGTCACTGCGCGCCTGCTGCCGGGCCTTGCCCAGGTCGGAGGACATCTTCTTCTTCTGGACGCGGCTCTTCGGGTTGTTCTTGAAGCAGGGCGACTGGTACCCGACGTGGATCGGGATGAACCGCCAGCCATTGCGGCTGTTCTGGGCGACCCAGTCCTTGGTGAGGTTCGGCTGGTAGGCGTCTCCGCAGTATCGCGAGTTGCCGGAGATGTAGATGCCGACCGCGCGGAAGGGCGACTTCGCACGCCAGGCGTCCATCGTTGCCTGATTCGGAGCTACGCAGGTGTCGAATCCGAGGCCGCGGAAGCTGCCGGGAGCCTGAGGAGCGGCCGAAGCAGGGCTGGACATGCCCATGACAGTCGCGGCCGCGGCCAGCAACAGGCCCACGGCTCGCGTGGGGGAAGACACGCGCATGGCGACAACCGTAGTCACACTGGTCACTCTTGCCCCACATTGAGCGGCAGCGCGCGTGTCGGGGGTGTGCTCGTCAGCCCTACGATCGACTGCATGGTGGGCCTAGAGATCGACGCTGAGTTTGAGGTCGAGATCGAGCGGGTGGCCCACGGCGGTCACTGCGTGGCGCGGGTCCAGGGACCGGACGGCCGTAGGCGCGTCGTGTTCGTCCGCCATGCGCTCCCGGGCGAGCTGGTTCGGGCGGTCATCACCGGCGTCGAGAAGACGTTCCTGCGCGCCGACGCGGTCGGCATCCTCAAACCGTCACCCGACCGGGTCGAGCCGCCCTGCCCGCTGGCCCACCCGGACGGCTGTGGTGGCTGCGACTTCCAGCACGTGACGCTGCCGGCACAGCGCGCCCTGAAGGAGGCGGTGATCTCCGAGCAGTTCAACCGCCTCGCCGGCATCGACGTCGACGTCACCGTCGAGGAAGTCCTGCCGACCCTGCACTGGCGCACCCGCATGCAATACGTCCCGCTGCCGGGCGGGCGTCGGGGTCTCCGCAAGCACCGGTCCCACGCGATCATCGAGGTGGACGACTGTCTCATCGCCGCGCCCGGCGCTCGAGACGCCGGCGATTCGGACCGGAGGCCCATCACCGAGACGGTGATGGGTCACGCCTTCCAGGTCGCCGGCGATGGATTCTGGCAGGTCCACCCGGCGGCTCCGCAGCTTCTGGTCGAGACCGTTCTAGCCATGCTGGCCCCACAGCCGGGGGAGCGAGCCCTCGACCTGTACGCCGGCGTCGGGATGTTCAGCTCCTTCCTCGCCGAGGCGGTCGGGGCGTCAGGACACGTGGCGTCGGTCGAGGGCAACCGAACCGCGAGCCGATGGGCGGCGGAGAACCTCAAGCGCTTCGATCACGTCACGGTCACCTGCGCCCCGGTCGAGCGATCCGTCGCCGGACCCGCCCAGGTTGTCGTGCTCGACCCGCCGCGGGCAGGCGCCAAGCGCCGGGTCGTGGAGGCCATCGCGGCGCTTCAGCCGCGGGCGGTCGCCTATGTCGCCTGTGATCCGGCAGCGCTTGCGCGGGACGTCTCGTACTTCGCCGAAGCCGGATACACGATGCGCGAGCTCCGAGCGTTCGACCTGTTCCCGATGACGCATCACGTCGAGTGCGTCGCGCTGCTCACGCCTGCGGGGTAGCGTGGCGCGCGAGCTAACGCAAGGGAGCCGCAATGCCGCAGGACCAAGTCGACCCGTCCCACATCATGCAGGTAGGGATGGGTTTTTTCGCGTCCAAGACTGTTCTATCCGCCGTCGAGTTGGAGGTGTTCACGCACC
>DATLCL010000074.1:0-2363 GCA_035526415.1 Aeromicrobium sp. | reverse complement strand
GCGTGGGTCAGGGCGATCAGATAGTCAGCGGTGCGGCGGCGGACGTCGGGATCCGGCGACGTGAGGTGGAATCCCTCGGTCTTGGCCAGGAGCCAGTGCAGCCCGAGGATTTCGATGCCGCTGCGGCCGGCTTGCGCTTTGAGCGCGCGGCGGCGCGCGGCCGGCAGGTTGGTGATGCGGTCCGCGAGCGTGAACGGGGCGAGTTCGAGGCCTTCGTAGCCCACCTCGCGCACGAAGCGGCAGACCCGGCCGAACTCCCAGCCCTCGAACTGTTCGTTGCACGTGGCGAAGCGCATGGTGCGGACATTCTACCTGTGCGCCGGCGGCCGCCTAGCGGCCCCTGAGGCAGAGCAGCGATGAACGGGTCCTGCCATCTGCTATCTGCCATCTGCTATCTGCCATCTGCTATCTGCCATCTGCCATCTGCCATCTGCCATCTGCCATCTGCCATCTGCTAAAGCGGCTGCATTTCCCCCACGATGGTCGGCAGCAACTCGGCGACGGTCGGATGGATGTGCACCGCGTGCTGTAGCACGTCGCAGGGTGCCTTCGCGTACATGGTGTCGATCACGGCGTGGACGGCCTCGTCGCCGCCGGGTCCCAGCACCGCCGCGCCGAGGATCTCGCGGCTCTCCTGGTCGACGACGATCTTCATCAGGCCGCTCGACTCACCCTTCTCGACCGCACGACCGACCCTGGTCATGGGCCGCTTGCCGACGAGCGCCGGACGGCCGCGCTTCAGCACCTCAGCCTCTGTCATCCCGACCCGCCCGAGTGGCGGATCGACGTAGAGCCCGTAGGCGACGATTCGATCGGTAACGCGCCGCGAGGCGCCGTCGAGCAGATTGTCAGCGACGATCTCGTAGTCGTTGTACGAGGTGTGCGTGAACGCACCCTTGCCGTTGCAATCACCGAGCGCCCAGATGCCCTCGACGCTCGTGCGCAGCTGATCGTCCACCTCGATGTAGCCGCGGTCGTCGACCCGCACCCCGGCCGCGTCGAGTCCAAGGTCGTCGGTGTTGGGACGACGGCCGGTCGCCATCAGCAGGTGCGTGCCGGTGACCGCCGGCGCGCCGTCGGCGCACTCGACCGTCGCGGTGACGTGGCCATCCGCGCCCGCGACGACGACGCACTCGGCGTTCAGGCGGACGTCGATCCCCTCCGAGGTCAGCACCTCGAGGATGGCTCCTGAAATATCCGGATCCTCGCGACCGATCACTGCCGGGCCCATTTCGACGATGGTGACGCGGCTGCCGAAGCGGCGAAACATCTGGCCGAACTCCAGCCCGATGTAGCTGCCGCCGATGACGACCAAGTGCTCCGGCAGCGTGTCGAGGGCGAGGAGGCTGGTGTTGGTCAGGAAGGGTGTGGTGTCCACGCCACGCAGCGACGGCACCCGGGCCCGCCCTCCCACGTTGATGAAGATCTCCGGCGCAGAGAGCACGGTGGTGCCGACCGCGATCTCGTGCGGGCCGGTGAAGCGCGCGTGCCCACGGAGCAGCTCGCAGCGGAGGGTGGTGGTCAGCATCTTCTCGAGCCCGTCACGCGATCGCTTCGAGATCGCGTCCTTGCGTTGCATGACCTGCGCGAAATCGACCCCGATCGGTCCGTCAATCCGGACGCCGAAGTCCGCTGCCCGCCGCGCCATGTGGGCCGCATAGGCGCTCGCGACCATCGCTTTGGTCGGGATGCAGCCGGTGTTGACGCAGGTGCCGCCGACCAGCTGTCGCTCGACGATGGCGACCCGGCGCCCTCTGTCGGCGAGCCGTTTGGCGAGTGACGGGCCGGCCTGGCCGGTCCCGATGATGATGGCGTCGTGGGTGGTCGTCATCAGGCTGGGTTGTCTCAAAGCTGCGTCGAGTGTCCGGACTGTCCCGGCAGTTCCGCCGCCGGACACTCTGGGGTGTGGTCCTGACTGCCAGGCCAAAACACCACCCGCGGTGTCCAATCGAAGGCTGCCGTACGCTGTACGTGGTCAGCATATCGCCTCTACAATCACGTCATCATCTGGAACCGTCGAGCCTCGGGAGCAGTCGCGCTCCATCGGATGAAAGGACGCTGGGATGGATCGGCGCACGTTTCTGACCCTCGCCGCCGCGCTGCCTGGGATTGGCCAAGCCGGCAAGCCGACGGCGCCGCAAGCGCCGAAACCTGCGCCGCCGAAGCTGACGCCGGCGGCCGCCAGGACGGTCGTGCCGTGGAACCAGTGGGGCGGCCCACATCGCAATTTCCAGACCGAGGCACTACCGCTCAAGGACACGTGGCCCGGCTCGGGACCGCCCGTGGTCTGGAAGCGGCAGCTCGGTGGGGACGGCTACTCGGCTCCGGCCGTCGAGGCGGACGCCCTCTACACGATGTACGGG
>DATLCL010000064.1:0-4910 GCA_035526415.1 Aeromicrobium sp. | reverse complement strand
ATGGAGGAGCCCGTCAGCGACGTGCGGCGAGAGCGTCAGGCCTTCTTGGCCGGAGCCTTCTTCGCAGCGGTCTTCTTGGCCGGAGCCTTCTTGGCCGGAGCCTTCTTGGCCGCGGTCTTCTTGGCCGCGGTCTTCTTGGCCGGTGCCTTCTTGGCGGCCGAGGCGGCCGGCTTGGTGGCGGCCTTCTTCGGCGCCGGGCGGCCGGTCACCTTGGCAACACGCGCCTTGGCGTCGTCCAGGAGCTCCTCAGCCCGCTTGCGAGCGTCGTCGCGGTAGCCCTTGGCCTTGCTCTGGATGTCGGCGATGTTCTTCTTCGCGTCCTTGCGGAGCGAGTCGACGATGTCCTCGGCCTTCTTCTGGACGGTGTCCAGCTTCAGGTCACGGGCGGACTCAACGAGCTCCTCGGCCTTCTTCACGACATCCTCATACGAAGTCGTGGCCTTGGACGCGAGATCGTTGGCCTGCGAGCGCAGGTCGTCGACGTTCACCTTCTTGAGCAGGTCGGACAGGTTCTTGGCATCGTCGCGCAGAGATTTCACCTGTGCGTTGATCTGGTCTGCGATGGTCATGCGATTCCCTCTTTCGTTAGGTCGGCTGCGTTGACCGCTGTATCGAGCTCGTGGTGACCCTCTGTGTCACCGATGAACGAGCGGTAGATGTCGATCAGCGCCGTCCGTTGCCGATCCGTCAGACGCGCGTCGCGAGCGATGGCGTGTTCCACCGATCCCTCCGCCGTGTCTTCGGCATCGAGGATGCCGGCCTTGACGTACAGCGACTCAACCGAGATCTTCAGTGCCCGAGCGATCTGCTGAAGCACTTCGGCTGAGGGACGACGCAGGCCCCGCTCGATCTGGCTGAGGTACGGATTGGAGACATCCGACTGCTCGGCCAGCTGTCGCAAGGACATCTGCGCCAGGCCGCGCTGCTCGCGGAGATAGTCGCCGAGGCTCTCGACGGTCTTTCCCACGCTCAACTTGGCCATGGCCCCATTGTGCTTGCTCTTGCAAGCACTTTGCAACCATTCCGCGATGCGAGATGGGTCACACCGGCGTGACCCTTAGGATGACTGCGATCCAAAGGAGCACAGTGACTGACTTCCATGCGGTGATCCCGGCCGGCGGAGCCGGCACCCGGCTGTGGCCCCTCTCCCGGGCCGGGCGGCCGAAGTTCCTGCTCGACCTGACCGGCAACGGGCGCTCGTTGATCCAGCAGACGTGGGACCGCCTGGTCAAGGTCATCCCGGCCGATCACATCCACGTGGTCAGCGGTCCGGCGCATGCACCGCTCATCCAGGAGCAGCTCCCCGAGCTCACGAACCTCTACGCCGAGCCCGCCCCGCGCGACAGCATGGCCGCGATCGGCCTGGCGGCGGCCATCATCGGCCAACGCGACCCCGACGCCGTCATCGGCTCCTTCGCTGCCGACCAGACGATCGCCGACGACGACGCCTTCGCCGCCGCGGTCCTGGAAGCCAAGCAGGTAGCCGACACCGGGCTGCTCTGCACCTTGGGCATCACGCCGCGTGGCCCGTCCACCGCGTTCGGCTACATCGAGGCAGGCGACGGGCTGCCCGGCTCGCCCACCGCACGCGCCATCACGCGCTTCGTGGAGAAGCCCGATCACGCGACCGCCGAAAAGTACGTGGCGAGCGGCTCCCACTACTGGAACGCGGGCATGTTCATCACCCGCACGGACGTCCTGCTCGGGCACCTGGAGCGTCTCCATCCCGAGCTGCACGCCGGGTTGTCGACCATCGGCAGTGCGTGGGACACCCCGGACGGCCCGAGGACGCTCGCTTCCGTCTGGCCCGGCCTGCTGAAGATCGCCATCGACCATGCCATCGCAGAGCCCGTCTCGCTGGACGGTGGCATGGGAGTCGTTCCCGGCGACTTCGGCTGGGACGACATCGGCGACTTCGCCGCGCTGAGCGATCTCGGCGGCGGCACCGCAGACGCCGTCCTGATCGACTCCGACGGCCTGGTCATCTCCGACGATGCGACGACCATCGCCGTCATCGGGATCCCGGACGCGGTGGTCGTCCGCACCGCCGACGCGCTCCTGGTGACGACGCGGGAGCACGCACAGCGGGTCAAGGAGGTCCCGGAGGCGCTCAAGCAGCGCGGACGCACCGACCTGGTCTGATCAGGGCACGTACGCCTGCGCGATCGTCCCCGAACCACGGACGGCGAGCGCGCCGTCGTCGGGAGTCGCGAAGGCGGCCTCGCCTCGGCGGAGCGCGACGCTGGCCCCCGATTCCGCCACGAGGCGGACGTCGCCGTCGAGGCACAACGCGATCCGATGTCCCGAGCCCGGCAACTGGTCTTCGTCCCCAGAGGTGACCGCCAGCGCGAACAGGCCCCCGCCGGGCTCGTACACCTTCGTGGAAGTGCCGAGGCTTCGCGGGGCGACTCCCGGGTCGTCGCCCTCGACGGTGTCGAGGGAGTCCAGGACGCCCTGCGGGTTGACGCGCTTGGTCGTCAGCCCGGCGCGAAAGACGTTGTCCGACGCGACCATGACCTCGAGACAGAGCCCGGACAGGTGGGCGTGGATCAGGCCGGGGCCGATGAACGCCGCCTCCCCCGCCGCAATCGTCAGCCGGTTCATCAGGAGCGCGATGGCAAGGCCCGGGTCGCCCGGGTGAACGCGCGCGGCCTCCATCACGGTCAGGTAGCCGCGCCCGACGTCGTTGCCTGCGTCAAGCTGGGCGGCGCAGGCGGCCACGAACGCATTGACCGAGTCACGGTCCGGGGGCGACGACAGCAGGAGCTCGACCATCGCTCCCGGCCCGTCGTCGGCCAGGGCCAGCAGCGACTTCGCGAGCGGAACATCCAGCGGCGTCAGCAGCCGCAGCACCTGCGCCGCCGGGCGCAGCCCGACGAGCGTCTCGAACGGCGTGAGCGCGTAGACCATCTCGGGCTTGGGGAAGGGGTCCTTGTAGTCGCGGGCCGGGTCGTCCAGCTCGACGCCCGCAGCGTCCTCGGCGGCGAAGCCGGACTCAGCCAGCTCGCTCGCCGGGTGCACCTGGATGGACAGCGGCTGCGCCGGGGCGAGCACCTTGAGCATGAAGGCGAGGTTGCCGCCGGCGTCCGTGAGCGGCTGCGGCCCCTCCGGGCCGATCACGGTCGACATCCCCAACCGGTGCGTGCCGAACCACAGCTCCGCGACCGGCTCGCCGGTGGACGGATCGCCCAGGAACTCGGGGATGGCGGCGGTCGAGCCCCAGTCGTAGTTCTGCACCGCAGCGCTGATTCGCAACATCGTGGCCGACGATAGCTTGGGCGTGTCTACGGCAAGAACGGTGTCAGTACGCGCCGTGGCGCTGGAGGACCACACGCAAGGTCTGCACGATGATCTGCAGGTCCCGGATCATCGACCAGTTCTCGACGTAGTCGAGATCCAGCCGGACGGAATCCTCCCAGGACAGATCCGATCGGCCGCTGACCTGCCACAGGCCGGTGACGCCCTGCTTGACCAATAGGCGGCGCTTGCCGAACTCGCCGGAATCGTCGAGGTCGCCCGGCAGGAGCGGACGGGGGCCGACCACGCTCATGTCGCCCTTGAGCACGTTGATGAACTGGGGCAGCTCGTCGATGCTGTACTTGCGCAGGAAGCCGCCCACCGGCGTCACCCGCGGGTCGTCCGGCATCTTGAACAGCGGGCCACTGCCGATGTTGAACGGCATCAGCTCGTCGCGGCGCCCCTCGGCGTCGGCGACCATCGTGCGGAGCTTGTAGATCTCGAACGGGACCCCGTGCGCGCCGATGCGCACCGAGCGGTAGAACACCGGGCCACGACTGGTGGCCTTGATGACGATGGCCGCGGCAAGCAGGATCGGGAACGTCCCCACGAGAACGAGGGCCGCAAACGTCCGGTCGAAGACCGCACGACCCACCGTCTTGGCACGCGAGTAGGTGGGCCCGCTGAGGTAGATGAGCGGCATGTTGCTGTGCGCGTCCAGGTGCACACGCGGGCCGGCGACGTCGACGACGTTGGGCGCCACGAGCAGGTCGACGCCCCTGCCCTCGAGTGCCCAGGCGAGCTCGCGCATCCCGTCGTGGCCCAGGTGCTCGGTGTCCGTCACGACGACCGTGTCGATCTCGTCGACCGCCAGCGCGACATCGAGGTTCGACTCCGTTCCCATGATCGGGACTGAGCTGGCCCCTACCTGCATCGACTCCTGGCGGCCCGCGACGCGGTCGGGGACCCAGACCCCCGCAACCTTGATGCCGTGCCCGGGATTGGCCAGGAACCGCTGCGTCATGTCCTGGGCACTGCGCACACCGCCGATGACCAGGGCCTTGGCCAGGTACCGGCCGTGCTGGCGGCGCCGCAACACCCAGTTGCGCCACGCACGGCGCGAAAGCAGCAGCAGCACAACGCCGAGGATGCCGGCGATGCAGATGAACATGCGCGACGGCCGCAGCTGGAGCACCAGCGTCACGATCGCGATCCAGCCGAAGACGTGGAAGCTCGACCGCAACACCGCTTGGTACTGCCGAGGGCCCGATTCGAGCACCTTCGGGTCGCGCGAGCGCCCGGCCCACAGCGCGAACATCCAGAACACGAACAGGCCGACGCTCACCGACAGCGAGTACCAGGCGCCGGGATCGAACCAGACCGGGACCGGAAGAATGATGTAGCGGGTCAGGTGGGCGATGGTGATCGCCAGGCCGATGACGATCGCGTCGCTCGCGAGAACGAGCCGCCCCAGGCGGCGCTGGCGGATGCGGTGCTTGGAGACCTCACGCACCAGCGGCTCGGGCAGCGAGGGCGCGAAAAGAGAAGTCGGATCCACGTCGAATCGCAACTCAGACAACTCTTGAACCATGCTGCGCACCTTCCGAGGTGTCGTCCCCCTCAAGACGACACCCTCGATATTGTTCCCCATTTCACTACAACGCGCAGGAAGT
>DATLCL010000058.1:0-5116 GCA_035526415.1 Aeromicrobium sp. | reverse complement strand
CGAGAAGTTCGGCCAGCGGCTTGCCGCCTACATCGTCCTGTCTTCTCCGGAAGCGCTCGATGCCGATGCCGTCCGCGCGCACGTCAAGTCCCAGCTCGCCGGCTACAAGGTGCCGCGCGACGTGGTGTTCCTGGATGAGCTTCCGCGCAACGCGTCGGGCAAAGTGGTCGTCCGGGACCTGCCGGGGGTGTCGGCGTGACGAAAGTCAGTGAAGTCGCGGGCAACCTGAGGACGATGAGCGACGTGACGCGCATGAGCGGCGCGGACGCCGGCTTTCTGTACATGGAGACGCCGGCCATGCACATGCACACGCTCAAGATGGCGATCATCGACCACAGCCCGGACATGACGTTCGACAACCTGGTCAAGGCTACGTTCTTCCGGCTGCGCAGGATGCCGGCGCTACGCCGCAAGGTGGTGCCGGTCCCGTTCTCGCTGAACCATCCGGTGCTTGTCACCCAGCGGCGGCTCGACCCGAAGCGCCACTTCTTCCGCCACGACATTGGCGGCACCGGCTCGATGCGGGACTTCGAGTGCGTCGTCGGGGAGATCGCCAGCACTCCTCTGAAGCGGGATGTACCCCTCTGGGAAATCCATCTGTGCGAGGGGTTCGCCGACGGCAAGGTCGGCATCGTCGGCAAGATCCACCACGCCGTGGCCGACGGCCTCGCAGCTAACGCGATGCTCGCCAACATCATGGACGTCACCTCCGCCGAGTTGCGACCCGGCTTCGTCTCGGACGCGAACCAAGGCGGTTTGATCCCGTCGCCGGTCCAGCTGGTGCGGAGCGCCCTCCACGACGGAATTGCGCAGCTGGCGATCATCCCCGGGCTGGTCAGGCGCACCTGGCGGGCCGTGGCCAACATGCTCAGCTACCGCAAGCACGAATCCGAGGGCGTGCCGGTGCCGGTGAAGGACACACCGCGCGTCTCGTTCAATGGGCCCCTCACGCCGCGCCGCTCGTTCGCCACCGTCACGATTCCGCTCGCCGACCTGAAGGCCGTCCGCAGCGCGCACGCCGACATCGACGGCCTGACGCTCAACGATGTTGTCCTCGCCGTGACCTCCGGCGCACTGCGACGGTGGCTGGATGCCCATGACGAGCGTCCGGCCGGCTCGCTGGTCGCCGGCGTCCCAGTGGGCCTCGATGCCGCCGGTGGCGATCCGCGACTCTTCGGCAACAACGTCTCGAACATGTTCACCACGCTGGCGACCGACACCGACGACCCCGCCGAGCGGTTGCGTCGGATCTCGGTGACCGCGCGCCACGCCAAGGTGATGCAGCAGCACCTCGGCACGTCGCTGGTCGAGTGGTCGCAGTTCACGCCGCCAGCACCGGTCGCGGCGCTCGTCCGCGCTTACAGCCGGCACAGCGGTGCGCGCTTCCATGCGGCACCGTTCTCGGCCATCGTGTCGAACGTCCCGGGACCGCGGGAACGACTCAAGGTCGGCGGCGCACATCTGGCCGACGTGTTCAGCGTCGGGCCGCTGGTCGAGGGCATCGGGCTCAACGTGACGGTCTGGTCGTACGTCGACCGGATGAACTTCTCCCTGCTCGCCTGCCCCGACCTGCTGCCCGACGTCGAGGTGCTGGCGTCCTATTTCCCGGCCGCGTTGGCAGAACTTCTGGCTGAATCAGCGCAGGATATGAGCAACGGAAGCGACGAGGAGTCCGCATGACGTTCGAATCCATTGGCAAGGCCGCCGGACGAGCCAGCCGAGCCACGGGCAATGCCGCCCGGATCGCGGCGGCCCACGGGCTGCGCAAGCTGGCGGACGGGGCGACGCCGAAGGTCCCCGTGCCGCCGGCGGCCCGGGCCATCGACCTGCCCGGCCGGGG
This sequence comes from Aeromicrobium sp., assembly GCA_035526415.1. Lineage (GTDB taxonomy): Bacteria > Actinomycetota > Actinomycetes > Propionibacteriales > Nocardioidaceae > Aeromicrobium. Next base: position 3,276 of record DATLCL010000058.1, on the reverse strand, counting down.
CACGACGCACGTGCTTGACCTGCCCGGCCCGACGCCGGATGCTCCGGTCGTTCTGCTCATGCACGCCATCGCCACGACCGGGCCACTGACCTGGTTCACCGTGGTCGACGAGCTGCGCGAGCGATACCGCGTCGTCACGTTCGACCAGCGGTGGCACGGGCGTGGCATCCGGTCCGCCGAGTTCCGCCTCGACGACTGCGCTGATGACGCCGTCGCCGTTCTCGACGCGCTCGACATCGAGCAAGCCGTCGTTGTCGGCTACTCGATGGGCGGCGCGGTTGCGCAACTCGTGTGGCACCGCCATCCCGAGCGGGTCGCCGGTCTCGTGCTCTGCTCGACGTCGGCCCAGTGGGAAGGCCACATGGGCGAGCGCGTCTTCTTCCGCACGTTGGGGCTGGTCAGCAAAGGCCTCATCACGGTGGCCGCTGACAAGGTGGCCGAGCACGCCGAAACCGTGCCGCCGCCGTCCGAGGAAGCTGCCGAGGCCGGGTTACGGGCGTGGTGCATGTCCGAGCTGCGCGCGACCAGCCTGTGGTCGCTCCCCGTGGTCATGGCCGAGCTCGGGAAGTTCGACGGGACCGACCGGCTCGCCGGTATCACCGTCCCGACTGGCGTGCTCGTCACGTCACACGACAAGGCAATCCCGACCGCCCGACAGCTCCAGCTGGCCGAGTCGATTCCGGGTGCGGTCATGCGGTACGCGCCGGGCGGCCACACCTCGTTGGTCTTTGATATGACCCACTGGAAGCCAGTGTTCCTCGAGCTCGTCGACGAGGTCGTCAGCCGAGTCGCAGCCGAACGAGCTGCGTAGGCGCGCTCATCCCTGCGGAGCTGGCTCGAAAAGCTCGATGGGGTTCGTCGAAGCGTCCTCGACCACGACCTGTCGGCCACCGATCCCGTCGATGACCTCGCCGCGAGCCGTAACGCCTGCATCAGTCAGACGGGCCAAGGTCTCATCGAGCGAGTCGACCTCGATCTGGATCCGGTTCCAGCCACCTGGCTGCGGCATGGTGCCGCTAACAGGCTGGCCCGCCCCGCCGCCGCCGCCGGGCACATTGAGGTAGAGCTTGACGCCGTCCCGCTCGAGAGCGGCAAACCCGGGACTCGGATGCATCACCACCCGGAATCCGAGGAGCTCGTACACCTTGAGATCGGACGTCGATTCGACTATGTAGCGCATGTTCGTGGACATGTCTGTCACCTCCACTTCGACCGTACGTTCGCGGATCCATTTATGCAACACTTGTGTTGCAAAGAGGAGGTGGCGCGATGCGGGTGGATCCACGGGTGACACGCTCACGCCACGCAGTGCTTGAGGCGGCGGTCGCGGAGCTCGCCGAGGCTGGGTACGGCGCCTTCACGATTGATGCCGTCGCCCGCCGCAGCGGCGTGGCCCGCAGCACGATCTACCGGCTTTGGCCAGGGCGAACCGAATTGATCGAGGCTGCGCTCGACACCCTCAACGTCCAACCCGCCGAGTCAATCGCCACTCCTACTCGTGCGCGCGATGCCGTGCGCGGCCTCGTGCGACACCTCGACATAGGACTCAATGAAGGCCCGGTGGCGGCCTGCTTGCCCGCTCTCATCGACGGCGCCGAGCGCGACGCCGGAGTCCGCCGGCTCCACCACGGCCAGAACGAGCGTCGCCGGGCCCGGCTGGCCGAAGCGATCAGCGAGGCGACGGGGCTCGACGCCGACGCCGACCTGCTGGCCCACGCTCTTGCTGGAGCGGTGATGTACGCCCGATTGATGACTGGTCGGCGACTCAGCGGCGCTCAGCTGAACAGGCTCGTGGATCTGATCCTCGGGCCAGCCGCGTCATGACTAGCCAGCGGACTTGTTGAGCTTCTTCAGCTTGCGTCGTCCGGTGCGGCGCAGCAGCGGTTCGACGCGCATGAAGGGGCCGGGCGCCACGGACGCCGCCCGCATCATGACGCCGCGACGGGGTGGGAGGGTCCGATAGACCCGTCTGGTGCCGAACATGTCGACCAGCGCGTGGGCCACCTGCTGGGGTTGCAGGAACGTTCCGGACGCCACGAGCTCCCGCGCCTCGCCGTCCTGCTTCATGTCGGCGACCATCTTGGTGTCGACGCCGTCGGGACAGATCGCGTGAACGCGGATCTTGTCCTTCTTGAGTTCGACACTTATTGACGTCGCCAGCGACAAAACGGCGGCCTTCGTAGCGGCGTACATACTCAGCCCGGGCACCGGTCCGTGCGCCGAGAGCGACGAGACGATGCCGATTTCGCCGCCCTTGGTGCCGGCTTTCGCCTGCTCGCGGAACACGTCGGTGGCGACGCGACTTCCCCAGACGACCCCGAGCAGATTCACGTCGATCAGCAGGTGGATCTCCTCGTCGCTGAGGTCCTGCAGCGCACCATCGCACCCGACCCCGGCGTTGCACACGAATGCGCCGAGGGGGCCGAGCAATCTCGCTTCCTCGACGACGCCTCGCGTCGCGTACTGGTCTCGGACGTCGAGCCCGAGCCCCAGTGGCGCGCCGATCTCGGCCGCGGTGGCTTTGGCGGCTGCTTCATCGATGTCGGTCACCACCACTCGGTAACCGCGGCCCAACAGTTCGAGCGCGATCGCCCGTCCGATGCCGCGCGCACCGCCGGTGACGACCGCCGACCGCGGTTGCCCGGGTTTCACCACGCCCTTTGCCATGGGCTGAGCCTAGTCAGTTTCCGAATCGCCCCGTCGCCAGTGCTACTTCGCGCAACCGATCAGGGAACCCGGGTCCGAGGTGCGGCGCCACGTCGTCCAGCTCCAGCGGCTCGCGACACTCGCCGCACACGACCTCCGCATGGGTGTCATGACCGCAGGCTTCGTGCCGCAGCAGGACCGGTGGACCTTCGCTCGGCGCCAGCCAACGGTCGCCCCAGGCCATCATGGCCGCCAAGATCGGAAACAGCTCGCGACCCTTTGGCGTCACCACATAGTCATAGCGCGGCGGATTCTGCTGGTACGCCTTCCGCTCGAGCAGGCCTTCCTCGACCAGGCGTGCGAGTCGCTGGCTGAGCACGTTGCGGCCGACGCCGAGTACCCGCTCGAACTCGTCGAACCGGGTCGCGCCGTAGAACGCCTCCCGCAACACCATCGGCGTCCAGCCGTCACCGATGAGGTCGACGGTGCGTGCGATGGAGCATGGCCACTTGGCAAATGACGTGCGCTTCACAGGACGTCGATTCGGGCCAGGACGTGCTTGTGCATCGGGATGCCGGAGTGCTCGTCACGATCGTCGCCCGATGTGAGCTCGTTCGGCGCGATGCCGAC
>DATLCL010000043.1:0-44210 GCA_035526415.1 Aeromicrobium sp. | reverse complement strand
GAAGAACGCCGCGTTGTACGTCGTCGTGGCGACCTGCGAGACACCGCCGCCCATCTCTTCGCGGAAGACCCCGCCGTTGATCACAAAGCCCTTGACGAAGCCGTTGGCCTTGGTGCGCTGGCCGACGACGGAGTTCAGACTGAATGTCTCGCCCGGCGACAGCATGGTTCCATCGATCAACTCGGCAGCACGACTTTGGTTGATGTTTCGGTACTCGGCGTACGGGAAGTTCGTGGTGAACGCCCCCATCTTCTCCTTGATGTTCAGCTTCTCCGCCTCCTCCGTGGTGAATTCGGGTTCGACCACTTTGGTGCTGATTGTCAAGGATCGCTCGCGACCCGACTTCGTCAGCACCAGGGGCAAGGTGCGGGCCATCTCCTCGGGCCGCAGGCTCACGCCCGGCTTGCCCGGATAGATCTTCGGCCTTCCATCCACGATGTCGATGCGGGCATTCACGGCCTTCTGCCCGATGCCGGTCGCAGAGTCGGTCAGCGGCTTGGCAAGCGCCTCCGCATCAAGGACCAGCTTCATCGCACCGCCGCTGACGCGCACGGACAGTGCCGGCGCGTACGCCGAGACCGGCAACTCGTAACTCTTGCCCCCGGCGCGCAGGATCACTGGGGCGCTGACGGCGGGCTGACCGATATCTTTCAATGCCCGGTCGAGTCCGGCCTGATCGACGGCCGGCTCGATCCGGGACGTCGGGACCGGTGTCGGCTTGGTGGTCACGAGGTAGGCGTCGGCGATCGCTTGAGCCGTCGCGCTCCTCAATACGACCCGACCGGCGACGGGCTTACGCGGATGGGCCTTGCCGTCGGTGAACGTGATCTGTGCCTCGACGACCTTGACGTCGACATCCCGGGCGATGCGCGCGACCGCGTCCTTCATGGCATCTCGGTCCGACCGCACAACGATGTCTGTGTTCCGCTCACCCACCAGCAAGGCCGCCATGTCACGGGGATCGAAGCTGCGCGTGCCGCCGGCAGCCGTCACCGATCGCTTGACATCCAGTTCCAACCCAAGCTCATCGGGGTCGAGAGTGAATCGCTGCTTCCCATGCGTGAGCACGACATCCTCGTCCGCCCGAGATGCCAGCTTCGTTCGCAGCGTCTTCGCCGCATCGGTCGGCGACTTGCCTCCGACGTCCACGCCGCCGATCGCGGCGTGCGCCGGCATTCGCCGGCCCGTCACGACCCACCCGGCCACATAGAGAAGCCCCAGCAAGATCACCGCGAGGAGCAGCGCGCGCCGAGCCCGATGGCGCCTGATCATGGACCGACCCTAGTGCCGGTGGATGAGTTCAGCTTTTCAATGATGAGTTCGCGGACTCGGGCGGCGTCAGCCTTGGCCGCGCATTCCCTTCACCCGGCACCGATGAGCGCCCATCGATTATTCCGGTCGCGGATCCGACGGGTCGTCGCTGGAATTCACCCTGGGAAGTAGCACCGCACGGAACCGTGCTCATCTGTCGCCGATAGCGCGCTCCTGCGCATGGGCACAAGAACCGAGGAGCCGCTCCACGGGGGAGCAGCTCCTCTGATGTGAAGGTTCTCAGTGTGACTTCGGGATGCCGGTCTCGCTGACGCCCTGGAACTCCTCGCCGAGGGCGACGGGGTGTCCCGCGAAGTCGGCGAAGTGCTCAGCTGCGTGCTCGACGTCATCCGCAGATGGCCTGTCGACCGCGCCGTAGTAATAGAACTTGGCCATCTTGTAGCGAAGTTTGGCGAGCCGGTAATGCTTGTCACGCACCCCGTTGGCGTCGTGCTTGTACGGCGGCTCGATCGCCAGCTTGTTGGGGCGGCTGGTGAGCACGTATTGCGCACCTGCATCCAGTGGCGCGTGCCGTTCGGAGTAGCCACCCTCGACCGAACGCTCGATAATTCCGGTCTCGATGCCGTGCAGGACGCGGTCGGTGTCGGCCCGCTGGAGGGCGATGCAGATGCGGCGTGTGGTGTAGAAGGCAATGACAGGCAGGACGATCCACGCGATGCGCGAGAACCAGGTGATGGAGTTCAGGCTCAGGTGGAACTGAGTCGCGACGATGTCGTTGCCGCCGGCGATCCAGAACACCGCGTACATGACGACGGCGGCGACGCCGAACGCCGTGCGCGAGGGAACGTCGCGCGGACGCTGCAGCAGGTGGTGTTCGCGCTTGTCGCCGCTGATCCAGTTCTCCACGAACGGCCACGCGCCGAGCACTATGAACAGCGACGTGAGCAGCATCACGGCCGGGATGAAGACGTTGAGCGACCAGGTGAATCCGAGAGCGTTGAACTCCCAGTTCGGCATGATGCGCACGGCACCTTCGACGAAGCCCATGTACCAGTCCGGCTGCGAACCGGCCGTGACCTCGGAGGGGTTGTACGGGCCGTAGATCCAGATCGGGTTGATCTGGAAGGTGGCGCTCATCAGTGTGGTGAAGCCGAACACGATGAAGAAGAAGCCACCGGCTTTGGCCGCGTACTGAGGCAGCAGTGGGTAGCCGACGACGTTGTCGTTCGTGCGTCCTGGGCCAGGCCACTGGGTGTGCTTCTGGTACACGAGCAGCGTCATGTGCGCGGCGATCAGGCCGAGCAGCAGGCCGGGAATGATGAAGACGTGCGCGATGTACAGCCGTGGCACGATCAGGTCGCCCGGGAACTCGCCGCCGAAGACAAAGAACTCGAGGTAGGAGCCCACCAGCGGGATCGACCGGATGAGGCCGTCGACGAAGCGGAGGCCGGTGCCGGACAGCAGATCGTCCGGCAGCGAGTAACCGGCGAAGCCCTCGATGAGCGCGAACTGGAAGAGGCCCAGGCCGATCAACCAGTTCACCTCACGCGGCTTGCGGTACGCGCCGGTGAAGAAGATGCGCAGCAGGTGCACCACGATCGCTGCCACGAACAGCATCGCCGCCCAGTGGTGGATCTGACGCATCAGCAGGCCGCCGCGGATCTCGAACGAGATGTCGAGCGTGGAGGCGAAAGCCTTGGACATCTCCAGGCCACGCAGGGGCTGGTAGGAGCCGTCGTACACGACATCGGCCATGCTCGGCTGGAACCACAGAGTCAGGAACGTGCCCGATAGCAGCAGGACGATGAACGACCAGAGTGCGATCTCGCCGAGCATGAAGGACCAGTGCTCGGGGAACACCTTGCGCAGCGGCATCAGCTTGTTGCTCGCCGCGAGCCCCAACCGGTCATCCATCCATTCGACCGGTCCCGAGACCTTCTTGCCGAAATCTGTCTTCTCGACGGGCTTGTACGCCTTGTTCTCAGCCATTGCGCTTATCCAACTTCTTCTGGTCGCGTACCAACTCAGGGTAACTCGGCGCGATGATGTCCGTGAAGTCGCTCAGGGCAATCAGGTACCCATCAGCGTCGATGCCGAGCGGGAGCTGGGGGAGCGGGCGCTTCGCCGGGCCGAAGACGACCTTCCCGCCGTCGGCGAGGTCGAATGTCGACTGATGGCAGGGGCACAGCAAATGGTGCGTCTGCTGTTCCCACAGGCTGATCGGGCAGCCGACGTGCGTGCAGATCTTCGAGTAGCAGAGGATGCCGTCGATGCCCCAGTTCGCGCGACCCTTGGGCGCCCGGATGGCCTCCGGACGCATCCGCACGACAATCACGGCGGCCTTGGACTTGGCCTGCAGGGCTTCGGTCCCGTGGATGACCCGTTCGCCGTGCTCATCGACCTCGAAGAGAGCCTCCGGCTCGGCATTGACCAGCTGGCCGACCTCGAGTTCAGCCGGCTTGATGGGCGTTCCGGAGACGTCATTGACGACGCGCATGCCCTTGCGCCACACCGTGTTGCGGTGACCGTAGGGGAGCGGACCGGTGTCGCGCAGGGCGACGATGGCCGGCAGACCCAGCGCGCCGACGGCGCCGATCAGACTGTTGCGGATGAGCGGACGACGCCCGACGCCTGACTCGTCCAGACCGGCGTTCAGCGCAGCGAGTGCATCGGTGCGATCGTCGCCAGACGACGCGCTCGGGTGGCGCATCTCGACGATTTCGTGGTCACCCATGAGCTGCTTGGCCCAGCGGATAATGCCGGAGCCGATGAGCAGCAGCGCACCGCCGAGCGTCGCACCCAGAGCAAAGTTCTGCGCCGACCAACCGAGGAACGTCTGGTCCTTGTCGATGGTGATGTAGGCGACGACGAAGCCAACGGAGAGCACGGCAGCCAAGCCGAACATGGCGGCGATCTGGCGCTCGGCCCGCTTCTCCAGCGCCGGATCGACGTCGGTCGGCCGGTACTGGTGGTCCGGCAAGCCCGGGTCGGCGACCGGCCCGGGCTCACGCTTTTCGATCATGTCGCTCATCGACTACTCACGACCCTTCTTGACGCGCGCGCCGTGGGCGCCGATCCATACGGCGAAAATGGTCAGGACGCCTATGCCAACGAGGAACGTGAACATCCCTTCGGCCACCGGGCCGACGCCGCCACCGCCGAGACCGCCGTACTGCGGCTGCGCGTGGAGCGTCTTGATGTAGGCGATGACATTGCGCTTGTCTTCCGGCGTGATGACATCGTCGGAGAAGACTGGCATCTGCTGCGGACCGGTCTGCATGGCCTCGTACATGTGCTTCGTCGAGACGCCCTTCAGGGTCGGTGCGTAGCGGCCGTTCGGCAGGGCGCCGCCGGCGCCGATCGAGTTGTGACAGGCGGTGCAGTTGGTCCTGAAGAACTCGCCGCCTTCGCGGACCTCGTCGGCCGACGCCTTCTTCCAATCGAGGTACTCGGCTTCGGGGATGGCCGGGCCGGGGCCGAGAGACGCGATGTACGCGGCAACCTGGCGAGTTTCTTCTTCGTTGAAGACCGGTTCCTTGCGCGGTGCCTGGGGACCGGTCAGCGCCAGGGGCATGCGCCCGGTGCCCACCTGGAAGTCGACGGCGGCGGCACCGACGCCGATGAGGCTCGGGCCGTAGTTGCCACCGGACTTGGTGGTGATCCCCTCCGCGTTCTTGCCGTGGCAGCTGGCGCAACTGACCAGGAACAAGTCGCGGCCGGCCTCGATGTCGCGGGACGAGGCTTCGTCAGCGACCGCGGACTTGGGCGCGAGGGTCGCGTACAGGCCGCCGACAACGATCAAGCCGAGCAACAGCACGGCCATTCCGGCGAACCGATGGCGACGTCGGGTGGAGAGTTTCCGCACCGAGAACCTCATTCTTTCCATGGTCGAGTCAGACTATCGACCTGTTGCCGTCAGGGGTCAGCGGATCATGTAGATGGTGGCGAACAGTCCAACCCACACGATGTCGACGAAGTGCCAGTAGTACGACACGACAATCGCGGAGATCGCCAGTTCATGCGTGAACCGGCGCGCCATGAAGGTGCGGCCGATGATGAGCAGGAACGCGGTGAGGCCACCGATGACGTGCAGGCCGTGGAATCCGGTCGCCAGGTAGAACAGCGACCCGTACGGTGAGGAGGACATGCTGGTGCCCTCGGAGACGAGGGACGCGTACTCGGTGGCCTGACCGGCGATGAAGATCGCACCCATGATGTAGCTCAGGACGAACCACTCGCGCATGCCCCACTGGTTGAACTTCACCAGCGACGCCGAGCGACCGGCCTTGCCGCGCTCAGCAGCGAAGACGCCCATCTGGCAGGTGACCGACGACAGAACCAGGATGATGGTGTTGACCGTTGCGAAGGGGATGTTCAGCTTCGCGGTCTCAATGGCCCACAGGTCTGGGGCGACGCTGCGTACGGTGAAGTAAGCGGCGAACAGGCCCGCAAAGAACATCAGGTCGCTGGAGAGCCATACGACCGTGCCCACGGTGACCATCGAGGGACGTCCCTCAACACCATGAAGCCGGGACGCGGGGATCTGCGACGTCAAAACCGGAGTAGTCGACACACGGTCATTATGTACGATGCCGACGTGGCCGAGCGCGAGACCCTGCGAGTCCTTCTCTATAGCGATGATCGCGACGTGAGGGCCGCCGTCATGTCGGCGCTCGGGCAGCGTCCTCACCCCGACCTCGGTTCGTTCGAGTACGTCGAAGTTGCCACCGAGCCGGTCGTTTTCCAGGTGCTCGACGACCTCCGGCACACCCACATCGACCTGGTCATCCTCGATGGTGAGGCGACGCCGGTCGGCGGGCTCGGCATCGCGCGGCAGATCAAGGACGAGATCTTCAATGCCCCGCCGGTGCTCGTGCTGACCGGCCGACCTCAGGATGCCTGGCTGGCCACGTGGTCGCGGGCCGAGGCCGCGTTGCCGCACCCGATCGATCCGCTGCGCCTCGCCCAGACGGTCATCGACCTGGTCCGACGCACGCGCGTTACGAGTTAGCGTGGCTGAACTCACCTGGCCTGCCGTGCTCTCCAGGCTGCTCGGCGGGTCTGACCTCAGCACCGAGGCCAGCACGTGGGCCATGGAGCAGATCCTCGGTGGCGAGGCGACGCCTGCGCAGATCGCCGGCTTCCTGGTCGCGCTGCGCAGCAAGGGCGAGACAGTCGATGAGATCACCGCGTTCGTCGAGACCATGTACCGCCACGCGGCCCCCATGGAGGTTGAGGGACGCGTCGTCGACATCGTCGGCACCGGCGGCGACGGTGCCCGGACGGTCAACATCTCGACCATGGCGGCTGTGACGGTTGCCGGAGCCGGCATCCGTGTGGTCAAACATGGCAACCGGGCTTCGAGCAGCCAGAGCGGCTCGGCGGACGTGCTGGAGTCGCTCGGTGTCCGCCTGGACGTCCCGGTCAGCGACCTCGGCAAGGTCCTCGATGCCGTGGGCATCACGTTCTGTTTCGCTCCGGCGTTCCATCCATCGATGCGGTTCGCCGGTCCCACCCGCAAGGAACTCGGGATTCCGACGACGTTCAACTTCCTGGGCCCGCTGGCCAACCCGGCTCGACCGGCCGCCATGGCCGTTGGCGTTTCCGACATAGCCGTCGCGCCACTGATGGCCGGCGTGTTCGCGCGTCGCGGCATCGACGCACTCGTCTTCCGCGGCGACGACGGTCTGGACGAGCTCACGACCGCGACGACGTCGCACGTCTGGACGGTTGCCGCGGGGGACGTCACTGAGGCGTTATTCGACCCGGCCCGGCTGGGAATCGAGCCGGCCGGGGACGGAGCCCTGACCGGTGGCGACGCCGACTTCAACGCTGATGTGTTCCGCCGGGTCATCGGCGGCGAGAAGGGTGCGGTGCGTGACGCGGTTCTGCTGAACGCGGCCGCTGGGATCGCGGCGTTCGAAGCTGCGCCTGATTCGTTGGAGGATCGGCTGGCTCACGCTTGGGAGCGGGCTATCGAGTCCATCGATTCCGGATCGGCAGCGCGGGTGCTCGAGGCGTGGATCGCCGCCACGGCTGAAGCCATCTGATGGGCTAGTGGACGGCGTGCCGTCCGGTGAGTTGCACGGACTCGGCGGCGGCGAAGCGATCGAGATGACGGGCCGCGCTGGCTAACGGCGCATGCCAGGCCCCGCGCACGATGCGGATGCCGGGTGACTCAAGCCAGCGCAGGATGAGCTCGGTCTCCTCTGCGGTCGCCGAGGGGACCGGGCCGAAACCGGACGGTACGGATTCGGCCGTCGCGACCAGGATGTCGACCCACGGCTGGGGCAGAGTGCCGATGGGCATGACACCTGCGGCCGCGAGCCGGCCGTGACGCATGACGTGGACCTCCCACCCCTCGGCGTGGGGCGCAGCCGCGACGAGCTCCGCCTCGTCGGTCAGGCTGCGAAGGCGCTGCGTCCGGTGGGCCGCGCGGAGTAGGGAAGCCAGCCGGTCCCGCCAGCGGGCGGCGTCTTCGTAGCGCTGGACGTCGGCCAAGCCGGTCATGCGCTCCTCGATGGCCGCGACCAGCGCCACCGGGTCGGCCGTCATGGCGCGCTGCACCTCATGGACCACGTCGTCGTACTGCTCGGGCTCGGCAGAACCGTCGCAGGGGGAGAGACAATGACCGATTTCGGCCAGCGCACAGGCTGAGCGGCGCGGTTTGGCCGGCAGCCGACCGGTGCACTGGCGAATCGGGAACACGTCCTGCAGCGCCACCATGGCCTCCTCGGCGGCCACGCGACCGCGGAAGGGTCCGATGTAGTCGGCATCGTCGTCGAGGATGCTGCGTACAACCGAGAGCCGCGGCCACGGCTCGCGGGTGAGCTTGAGCCACGCCTTCTGGTGCGGGAACTTGGACCGGCGGTTGTAGGGCGGCCGGTGCCCCGCGATGAGGCGAATCTCGCGGATCTGTGCTTCGAGGGCCGTGGCGCAGACGACCGATTCCACGCGCCGGGCCAGGCCGACCATCTCGCCCATCCGGGAGCGGGTCTCGGACGCCGTGAAATAGGTCCGGACGCGGGAGCGCAGGTTGCGTGAGGTGCCGACGTACAGCACGTCGTCGTTCGGCCCGCGAAAGAGATAGACGCCGGGTTTCGCCGGCACATCGTCAGCCAGGTAGCGCTTTTTGCGCTGGGCGGGCGTGACCCGTGAGCTGTACGACGACAGTTCCTCCCACGTGCTGACGCCCAGCGGTCCGAGCCGCTCGAGGAGTCCGTGCAGGACGTCGACGGTGGCGCGGGCGTCGGAGAGCGCTCGGTGGTTGGGGGTGGTCGACGCCCGGAAGACGTGAGCCAGCGTCGACAGCTTGACGTTGGGCACTTCGTCGCGCAGCAGGACCCGTCGGGCCAACACCGCGGTGTCGAGGACCTCGAACCGCGGCCACGGGATCCCCAGTTCGCGAGCGTTGTGCTTGAGGAAGCCGACGTCGAACGGCGCGTTGTGTGCCACGAGCACGCAGCCGTGCGCGAACTCGAGGAAGCTCGGCAGTACCTCGGCGACGCGGGGAGCGTTGATCACCATGGCGTCGGTGATTCCGGTGAGGACTGTGATGAAGGCTGGGATGGTCTCGTCAGGATTGACGAGGCTCTGGAATTCGCCGAGCACCTCGCCGCCCCGCACCTTGATCGCACCGAACTCGGTGATCTTCGAACCGCCCTTCGCCGAGCCCCCGGTGGTCTCGAGGTCGACCACGCAGAACATGACGTCGGACAGCGGCCGGCCCAGGTCATCGAATGTCGGCTGGATGCCGTCGACGGGTTGGGCGGTCATGTGGGGACCGTAGGCCGCGTCTCCGACAAAGCGCCGCGCGACACTCAGCAGGGCCGAAAGCCAAAACTGTCAGTGCCTGTTCCTAGCGTCGTTCACATGAATGAATCAGTGGTCGTCGATTGCGACACCTGCCTTGTGCGCAGCGCCGCGGCGTGCGGCGACTGCGTCGTCACCGTGTTGCTCGGGTCACCACCGGAAGGCGTCGTCCTGGACGACTCCGAAGTCGCTGCGCTCGACGTTCTGGCGCGGGAGGGGCTGGTCCCGCCGCTGCGAATGGTGACGCCCCTCACATCACCTGACGTCGAGGCGAGTTGAGCCTGGGCCCGGGCTTTCGTACAGTAAGGGTTCTTGCGTTCGGTACTCCCAGTGGTCGGGCGCCAGATCCTGAGGAGTTTTTGCGTGCGCCAGCACCGACGCACCGCCCCCCGAGGCATCCGGCTCGCGCTGGCAGCAGCCGGCGCCGGCGTCCTGATCGCGACCCTCGGTGGCGCTCCGGCCTTCGCCAAACCCGTCGATCCGGCTGACGTCGAGGACGCCTTCCACCGCGCTGAGGTCATCAACGAGCAGGTCAACATGATCGACGAGCGCATCGCGTCGACGCGCCAGGAGATCGCCGACCTCAACAGCGACATCGCCACGCAGGACAAGGCCTACCGCGAGAAGAGGCGCGAGCTCGGCGAACTGATCGCGCAGCAGCACATGGACGCCCCGCTGGGTCCGACCGTCAGCCTCATGGGCAGCAAGAACCCGACCGAGTTCCTGGACGGGTTGGGCGCGGTGCAGGCGCTGAACAGCTCGCAGGCCGAGCAGATGGAGGAGTTCAGCAAGCTGTCGGAGCAACTGAAGGCGCGCCGCAGCCAGCTCAAGGAGCGCAAGTCGGCGCTCGACGCCGATGCACAGCACATCGACCAGAAGCGCAAGGACGTCGAGGCTCGCTACCAAGAAGCCAAGAAGCTCTTCTCCCAGCTGAGCACGGTCCAGCAGGCCAAGTACATGCACAGCGATACCGACCTGAACTTCGAGGTCGAGGCGTTTGGACGCACCAAGCAGGCCATCGACTTCGCCGTGTCCCAACTGGGCGACGCCTACGTGTACGGCGGCACCGGCCCCAGCGGCTGGGACTGCTCTGGGCTGGTGATGAAGTCCTTCGCGGCCGCCGGTGTGTCCCTCCCGCGCGTCGTGGGCCCGCAGATGTCGGCCGTCCGGCACATCTCGATGGACGCGCTGCAGCCCGGCGATCTGGTTGCCTACGGCGACATGTCGCACATCGGCATCTACCTGGGCCGCGGCAAGGTCATCCACGCGCCGCACCCCGGCCGCAGCGTCGAGCTCACCGGCCTCTCGCACTTCTCCGTGGCCGGGCGGGTTGGCTAAACACCGGCTCACCGCAAACGTCGCGGCCGTTGGGCTTCTCCTCACGCTCGTCGCCGGAGTCCTGGCGTGGCAGCACCCGTGGCGGTCAACTGATGGTTCCGGGACGACATCGACGATCCCGGCCAACGCGCGAGCCCGGTTGGCGCGGCAATTCCAGGAGCTGACCGACGCGCGCAGCAAGTCTGCCTTTGTCGCCGCGGCCGGTGGCTCCGACTCTGCGCACCAAGCCGCTGGTGACATCTGGGATGCCCGCCGCAGTTTGGACGTCCAGCACGTCACCTTCAGCTACCGCCGAGGAGGTGAGGCACCGGACCGAGCCGACGGTTCCACGTCGGCCCAGGTCAAGGTGTCATGGCGGGGTGGCTCGTCGACGGTGCGATTCCGGCTGGCACCCGCCGTCGATGGCTACGACCTGATGACGGCCACGAAGTACGGCGATAACCCGCTGCCGGTCTGGCTGGCCGGACGCATCGAGGTGGATCGGGCGCCCCGCGCCACGGTGATCACGATCGACGGCGGTGACAACGACATCAATGCCGTCGCGCTGGCGCGCGAGGCAGCGTCGACCGTGCACCGTCTGGTCCCTGCAACTCGGGGACGACTGACCGTCGTTCTCCCACGCACGTCCACGACGGCAGCGGATGTGCTTGGTCGCCCGACCCGCGCTGTCGCGCAGATCGCAGCCGTCTCCACCGCCCTCGGCGGCGCCAAGGGTGCGCCTGCGGTTGTCCTGAACCCCAAGCTCTTCGGCGCCATGGATGACCGGGCGCAGCGCGTCGTCATGACGCACGAGGCCACGCACGTGCTTACCGGGGTCGTGCGCAAGCACATCGAACTGTGGGTGGCTGAGGGCTTCGCCGACTACGTCGCGCTCCGCGACGACAAGGCCCCGCTCTCGGTCAGTGCCGGCCAGATCCTGCGCAAGGTCAAGGCTGACGGAGCGCCGAAGCGCTTGCCGTCGGCCAAGGATTTCGACGAGTCCATGCACGGGCTGGGCACCGTCTACGAGGCGGCCTGGATGGTCTTTCGCATGCTGGGCGAACAGCATGGCGACCCCGCGGTGCGCGGGTTTTACGCCGACGTCGTCGGCGGCCGGACGGTCGACGACGCGGCGCGGCAATGGTTCGACATGCCCGTCTCCGGCATCACCGCCGACTGGCGGCGCTACCTGACGAAGAGCGCCTCGACCGTGTCGTGAAAGTCGCTGAGGACGACGCTTCGCTTCACCTTCAGCGACGGTGTCAGGTAGCCGTTCGTCTGCGTCCAGTCCTCGTCCAGGATGGCGAACTTCCGCACCGCCTCGGCCTGGGACACGACCGCATTGGCCGAGTCGACAGCCGACTGGACGGCTGCGAGCAATTCGGGATCGGTCAGCTTGCCGCTCCACGCCGACTGGTCGATCGTGACCAATGCCGCCACAAAGGGTTTGCCGTCGCCAACCACGAGGCACTGGCTGACGTAGGGGTGCGCGCGAATCCGGTCCTCAAGAACGGCCGGTGCGACGACCTTCCCGCCAGCCGTGATCAGGATCTCCTTGCGGCGTCCGAGGATGCGCACGAAGCCGTCGTCGTCGATGTCACCCAGATCGCCGGTGGAGAACCAGCCGTCCTCGTCGAGGCAAGCCTCCGTGGCTGCCGGGTTGTTCCAGTAGCCGGAGAAGATCTGGGGCCCGCGGACCTTCAGCTCGCCACCGGAGTCGACACGTATCTCAGTGCCGGGCATCGGCTTGCCGACGGTGCCAATCCGGTTTTCCTCGGGCGTATTGACGGCGATGGCCCCCGATGTCTCGGTCAGGCCGTAGCCCTCGAGGACGGGCAGCCCTATGCCGCGATAGAAGTGCGCCAGGCGCTCGCCCAGCGGGGCGCCGCCGACGATCGCCCACGCCACCTGCTCACCGAACGTTTCGCGTAGCTTCCGATACACCGTCCGCTCGAACACGGAGTGCCGGGTCCGCAGGGCCACCCCCGGCTTGCCGCGGTCGAGGGCGCGGCTGTAGGCAATCGCAGTCTGCACAGCGCGGTCGAAGAACCCGCCACGGTTGTCCGCGTACGCCTGTTGGCTCGCCAGGTTGAAGAAGCGCTCCAGAACCCGCGGAACCGTCAGGATGAACGTCGGCTTGAACGTCCCCAGCCGTTCCGGCAGCTGCGAGACGTCGGACGTGAGGCCGAGCCGGACCCCGGCGTTGATCGCGCCGATCTGGATGATGCGAGCGAAGACATGCGCCAAGGGCAGGAACAGCAGTGTGGCCGCGTCCTCCCCGGTGAAGATCTCCGGAAGTCTCCCCACGGCCCCGTCGATCTCTGCGCGCAGGTTTGCGTGCGTCAACGGGCAGCCCTTGGGTGTCCCCGTCGTGCCAGAGGTATAGATGATCGTGGCCACGTCCGCGGCGCCGACCGCAGCGCGGCGCGCCTCCAGGTCTTCGTCGCTGATCGCAGCGCCGGCCGCCGCGAGTCCACTGAGGTCAGCGTCGGACGACTCGATCGTCCACGTCGGAACGCCGAGGTCGCCGTCGCCGGACTCCACCACCGCGAGCTTCGCTTCGGAGTCCTCGACGACCCACCTCGCGTGGTCCGTCGACGACGTCTCGTAGAGCGGGACTGTGGCAGCCCCGGCCCACCAGATTGCGTAGTCGACCAGCGTCCACTCATGGCGCGTGCGTGACCGCAACACGATGCGATCGCCGGGCTGGATGCCAAGTGCCATCAGCCCCTTGGCGATCGCGGTGACCGAACGGTGGAAGTCCCGGACCGAAAGATCGGTCCAGCTGTCGTCCCGCGATGACGACACCGACAACACGACGCCATCGGGCCGCTGGCGGAGTCGATCGACGATCTCGTCAGTCAGGCTCGCGCGGCTCACGTACGCGAGGTTAGTCGTACGGAGTCAGCCGTTTAAGATGGAGGCCCCACCGAACGACGAGGAGTCTTGATGGCCCGGACGAGTAGCGACATCGTCATTGCCGCACCGCGGGCGGACATCATGGCCGTCATCGCCGATTTCGCTCAGTATCCGGAGTGGGCCACCGGAGTGCGGCGGGCCGAAGTCGTGTCGGGGGACGAATCACGCCCTGACCAGGTCCATTTCGTCCTCGATGCGGGGCCCATCCGGGACGAGTACGACCTTGGTTACACCTGGGACGATGACAACGGTGTCCGGTGGAAGCTGGTCCGCGCCGGGTCGATGCTCACCGACATGGACGGCACCTACGAGCTCGACGAGGTCGACGCCGGCACCCAGGTCACCTACACCTTGGCCGTCGACGTCTCCATCCCGATGCTCGGCATGTTGAAGCGCAAGGCCGAGAAGGTCATCATTGACACGGCGCTGAAGGGGTTGAAGCGGCGCGTCGAGGCAACTCGTGGCTGACGGTGCAGATGCGTCCGGGGCGGATTCGTCCGGGGATGACACGATCGGCTCGCTCGGGCAGGAGACCATCAAACTTCTTCGTGCCATCGCAGCCGAGCGCTTGCGCACGCACGACGGGCCGACGGACGCTGACCTGACGGCCGATCCGGAAACACCGGTGGCGAGCACCCACGTCTGCACCACAGGTTGGTGTCCGATCTGCCAGGTCGTCGGCTACGTCCAGGACCACCCCGAGATGGTGGATCAGGTCGCCGAGACGGTGACGGATGCTGCGATCCAAGTGGGCCGCGTAATTCGTGACTTCCTCGACAAGACGATCCCGCCCGAGAAGTGAGCCCCGAGAAGTGAGCCCCGAGAAGTGAGCCCCGAGAAGTGAGCCCCGAGAAGTGAGCACTGTGTCACCAAGGGCAGGGCTGGCCGTTGGCATCGACATCGGCGGAACGAAGATCGCCGCCGGCGTCGTGGACTCGGAGGGCCACGTGCTCACCCGCCGCGACGCGTCCACTCCGGTGGGTGACCGCCAGTCGCTGGTCGACGCGATCATCGCTCTTGCACGCGATCTCGCCACCGAGCACCCGGTCGAAGCGGTCGGTGTCGGTGTGGCGGGCCTGGTTGACCGCGAGGGCGAGACAGTCCGGTTCGCGGCGCATCTGCCGTTCCGCGACGAGCCGCTGCGGGGCGTCGTGGCGATGGCGCTCGGCCTTCCGGTCGTGATCGACAACGACGCCAACGCCGGGGGCTGGGCCGAGACGCGCTTTGGTGCCGCGCGCGGCGCGCAGGACGCAGTGTTCGTCGCCATCGGAACCGGGATCGGAGGCGCCATCATCATCGACGGTGGACTTCGACGCGGTTGGCAGGGGGCGTCCGGTGAGATCGGCCACCTGATCGTCGAACGGGACGGGCGGCCGTGCCCATGCGGCAGTCGCGGTTGCTGGGAGCAGTACGGCAGTGGCCGCGCGCTCGTCCGCGCCGCGGAGGAAGCCGGGCTCGACGTCCCGCACGGTGCAGCGGTCACGGAGGCAGCCACCGCCGGTGACGAGCGCGCCCGCCAAGTGCTCGGCGACATCGGCGGCTGGGTCGGCGTCGGCATCGCCGGTCTGGTGGCCGTGTTGGATCCGGAGGTTGTCGTCATCGGCGGCGGCGTGTCGGCCGCCGGTGACCTCTTGCTCGAGCCGACGCGCGACTCGTTCCGGACCTACCTCACGGCGCAAGGGCGGCGACCTGAGCCGCCGATTCTTCTTACATCGCTGGGCCCCGACGCCGGCCTCATCGGCGCGGCAGACTTGGCCCGCGTTTCGCTGGGCGAGGCCTAAAGCTGGGCGCCGTCGTCGGGCCAGTGCGGTTCACCGGGACCGCGCTCCGGCAGCTGGGCGATGAGATAGATCGCTGACGCGACGAAGACGAGTCCACAGCCAAGCAGCACCGGCCGCGGCAAGACCAGGTGGACGACGCTGCTGGCCATGATGCAGATCGGCATGGCGATGACCCCGAACCACGCGAGCAGCACCCGCTGGTTGCGAGGGAGCAACGGTCGCGGTTCCACCCGGCGGTAGAACTGGTCGTCCCGGTCAGTGGACGCAACCGAGGGATGGGTAGGTTCCGTGGGCCGCGCAGGCACGGGTGCCGATTCCGGGAAGTCGAGATCGAGATCGAGGTTGCGGACGATCTCGTCGAACGGGTCGGGGTCGGTCACCGTGGGCTCCCGAGGTGCTGGGTCAGGAAGTCGGCCGAGCGGTCGAAGATGAGCTGGGCGTCGAAGTCAAGCGTAGCGACGTGGTAGCTGTCGGTCAGGGTGACGTATTCGGCAACCGGTGACGAAACTCCGTGCTTGATCAGCCCGAGGCTGGTGTCGTCGACGACGTGGTCGTCGATCGAGCGGAACATCAAGAGGGGGGCGGTGATCCGTCCGAGATCGGCCTCGATCGCCGGCCATGCACGAACGAGGGTGTGGAGGGCGCGCAGCGGGGTCCGCTTGTAGCCGACCTCGTCGGTCCCCGGTTTCTTGATGTCATTGCCAACGCCGGCCATCGAGGGGATCAGATGTTTGAGGACTGGCACGAATCGCAATTGCCACATTTTCGTCGCGATCGCCGGGTTGATCAAGACGAGGGCATCGACGTCGTCAGGTCGGAGCTCGCCAAGGCGAAGCGCCAGCGCACCGCCCATGGACAGGCCACAGACCGCCACGTGGTCGCAGCTGGCGCGCAAATCCGACAGCGCTGCGTCGAGCTCTGCATACCAGTCGTCCCAGCCGACCCGGTTGAGGTCGCGCCAGTGCGTGCCGTGCCCCGGAAGGCGCGGAACCCGCACCGTGAAACCCCGGTCGGCGAGGTCTTGACCCCACGGTTTCATGGACGCCGGCGAGCCGGTAAAACCATGGCTGAGCAGCACACCAACGTGTCCGCCGTCGATGATGAGCGGCTCGGCATGTGGCTTGACGGGCGTAGGCGCGGTCATGCCATCTATCTTCCCCCACGACGCGCGGCGGCGGCGGGGGATCCCGATAGAGTCGCCCGCATGAGGAGGCGGTCTTGTTCTATTGGTTCCTGAAGTTTTTGGCCATCGGGCCGCTGCTGAAGCTGGTGTTCCGGCCATGGGCAGAGGGAACCGAGAACGTGCCCCACGACGGCTCTGCCATTCTGGCCAGCAACCATCTGTCGTACAGCGACTGGCTTTTCATGCCGGTGTGCATCCCTCGACGGGTGACCTTTGTGGCGAAGGCCGAGTACTTCGAGTCGCCCGGCATCAAGGGCTGGCTGCAGAAGAAGTTCTTTGCCGGTTCTGGCCAAGTCCCGATCGACCGGACCAGCGGCTCCGCGGCGGCCGGCGCCATCCAGACGCAGTTGCGGCTCCTGTCCGACGGGCAGGTCTGCGGCATTTACCCGGAGGGAACGCGCTCGCATGACGGCAAGCTGTACCGCGGCCGCACGGGTGTCGCGCGACTCGCCCTCGAATCGGGCGCGCCGGTCGTCCCGGTCGCCGTGATCGGCACTGATGTGGTCGCGCCGCCAGGGAAGATCTTCGGCAAGTTCGCCCGGCCCGGTGTCCGATTCGGCCAGCCGCTGGACTTCAGTCGATACGAGGGAATGGAGGACGATCGCTTCGTCCTGCGGGCTATCACGGACGAGATCATGTACGAGATCATGCGGTTGTCCGGCCAGGAGTACGTCGACTTGTACGCGCAGGACGCAAAAAAGCGTTCGCGGGAAGCCGACCGCGCTGCGGCCAAGCAGCGGGAGCAGGCCGCCGCAGACGAGATCTGGGAAGAAATAGCGGAGTAGTCCGGTCGCGCCGCGCATGGTCGGGTGGCGCAATACGGTTGTGGCATGCGCGTTGGGATGCTGACCGGCGGCGGCGACTGCCCCGGATTGAATGCCGTGATCAGGGGTGCTGTCCGCAAGGGGGTGAAGGCCCACGGGCACGAGTTCGTCGGTTTCCGCGACGGCTGGCGTGGCCCGTTGGAGAACGACACGATGCCGCTCGGCATTGACCAAGTCCGCGGCATCCTGCCGCGGGGCGGAACGATCCTTGGCTCGTCACGCACCAACCCGTTCGCGGTCGAGGGCGGCGTAGAGCGGATCAAAGAGAACCTCGCCGCCAACGGCTGCGATGCACTGATCGCGATCGGCGGCGAGGACACGCTCGGCGTCGCGTCCAAGCTGTCCGACCTCGGCGTGAACGTGGTCGGCGTCCCCAAGACGATCGACAACGATCTGTCCGGTACCGATTTCACCTTCGGCTTCGACACCGCGGTCAACATCGTCATGGAAGCTGTCGACCGTCTACACACCACAGCCGAATCGCACCACCGAGTGATCATCGTCGAGGTCATGGGTCGGCACGCCGGCTGGATCGCGCTGCACTCGGGTCTGGCCGCCGGGGCGAACATCATCCTCATCCCGGAGCGGCCGTTCGACATCGAGAAGGTCTGCGCTCAAGTCGAGAGTCGCTTTGCCATCAGGTATTCGCCCATCATCGTCGTCGCCGAGGGCGCCATCCCGAAGGAGGGGACGATGGAGTTGGTGAGCGGCGAGAAGGATGCCTTCGGGCACGTTCGTCTGGGCGGCATCGCCGATCGGCTGGCCAAGGAGATCGAGGGCCGCACGGGCATGGAAGCGCGGGCCGTCGTTCTCGGCCACGTCCAGCGAGGCGGCTCGCCGACGGCGTTCGATCGGTGGCTGGCCACGCGGTTCGGGCTGCACGCCATCCAAGCCGTCACCGATGGCGAGTTCGGCATCATGGTCGCGCTCGACAAGACCGAGATCATCCGTGTGCCACTCGCCGAGGGCACCAAAGAGCTCAAACTGGTGCGCCCCGACCTGTACGACGAGGTTGAGGTGCTCTTCGGCTAAGTCGGCCGTGAGAGGCCCCCCGGGCTTCTCCCGTAGAATCGTGCGGTGACCATTCCCAGCCTGGAGGCTTTGCACGCGCTCGGTCCCGTGCAGCAGCCGACGTATGCCGATGCCGCTGCGCGCGAGCGCGCGGTCGATCGATTGCGACGGATGCCTCCGCTGGTCTTTGCCGGTGAGTGCGACGACCTCCGGGAGCGCTTGGCCGCGGTCACCCGCGGCGAAGCATTCCTGCTGCAGGGCGGCGACTGCGCCGAGACGTTCGAGGGCGTCACCGCCGAGAACGTCCGCAACAAGCTGCGCGTCCTGCTGTCGATGGCTGTGGTCCTGACCTACGCGGCGAGTGTCCCGGTGGTCAAGGTTGGTCGACTGGCTGGTCAATACGCCAAGCCGCGCTCGAGCGACACCGAGACCCGCGACGGCATCACGCTGCCGGCCTACCGCGGCGACGCCGTCAACGGCTTCGACTTCACGCCGGAGGCACGGGCTCACGATCCCCAGCGGCTGGTCGAGGTCTACCACGCATCCGCCGCGACCCTGAACCTTGCGCGTGCCTTCACTACCGGCGGATACGCCGACCTGCGCCAGATGCACGCCTGGAATGCCGACTTCATCAAGCGGAGCCCGGTCGGCCAGCACTACCGAGCGCTGCAGAACGAGATCGACCGCGCATTGGCGTTCATGGACGCGATCGGCGTCGACCCGGATGAGTTCCACACGGTCGACTTCTACTCGTCGCACGAGGCCCTGATCCTGGAGTACGAGCATGCGCTGACCCGCATCGATTCGCGGACTGACCAGGCCTACGACGTCTCCGGCCATTTCGTCTGGATCGGTGAGCGCACCCGCCAGCTCGATGGTGCCCATGTCGAGCTGTTGAGCCAGATCGCCAACCCGATTGGCGTGAAGTTGGGCCCGACATCGACTCCCGACGACGCCATCGCGCTCTACGAGAAGCTCAACCCCGAGCACACACCCGGACGCATGACGTTCATCACGCGCATGGGTGCGGGCAAGATCCGCGATCTGCTGCCGCCGCTGATCGAGAAGGTCACTGCTGCCGGCGTCGAGGTGGCGTGGGTGTGCGACCCGATGCACGGGAACACCTTCGAGGCCTCCAACGGCTACAAGACGCGCGAGTTCGACGACGTCATAGACGAGGTCCGTGGCTTCTTCGAGGTGCACCACTCGCTGGGCACCTGGCCGGGTGGCCTGCATGTCGAGCTGACCGGTGACGATGTGACGGAGTGCCTCGGCGGGGGAGCGCGGCTCTCGGCGGAGAACCTGTCGCACCGCTACGAGACACTCTGCGACCCCCGGCTGAACCGGGAGCAGTCGCTGGAGCTGGCGTTCCTCGTCGCGGAGATGCTCGGTTAGTCCGAGTTGTCATTCTGGTGTCCGGGCGGCAGGTTTGCGCACGCGATCGTCACCGTCGAGCCGACCTTCGCTTTGTCGCCACCGGATGGGTTCTGGCCAATGATCCGGCCGTCGCCGCCGTTCCTGGAGACGTCGAAGCCGGCATCGCTCAGTTCGTCGTCGCCCTCGTCGCACGAGGAGCCGACGACACCGGGCACCTTGACCCGCTCCGGGCCGAGCGAGACGGTGATCGTGATCGTGTCGCCGCGGTACATGGTGCCGCTGCTGGGGTACTGGCTGATGACGCGGCCTTCGGTGACGCGGTCGGAGTAGGCCTGGCGGACGGCCACGGCGAAGCCCCTGTTCTGCAGCGTGTAGAAGGCGCCGCCGCGGGTCTGGCCGGCCGTGTTCACGACCTGGATCGGCTCGCGTCCCTTGCTGACGACGAAGCTGACCCGGGCGTTACGTCGGAGTCGGTCGCCGACCTTGACGCCGGTCAGCTTGCTGACGTGTCCCTTCGCGATGGTCTGGCTCCAGTCTCGGGTGACGTTGCCGACTTTCAGCCGCTCTTTGCGCAGCGCCTGCATCGCCTCCGACGTCGTCTTGCCCTCGAGGTCGGGGACGGGATGCCGCTCGGGGCCCTTGGAGACCGTTCCGCGAATGAGCGCGCCGGGCAGGACGCGGTTGCCCGGCTCCGGATCGGTTTTCATGACCGTGCCCAGTGGTGCCGTCTCGGAGAAGGCACGGTTGGCGATCTTGAACTCGAAGCCGGCGGCCTCGGCTTCGGCGAGGGCGTTGGTCTCGGACATACCGACCAGTCTCGGAGCGCTCTCGTAGCGGGCAATGCCGTAGTACCAGCTGATCCCGGCGATGACGAGCGCCAAGCCGAGGACGGCCAGAAGTATGTAGAGGCCACGCTTGCTGTTGTCGAGGGATTCGCGGTCTGCGCGGTAGTGCTGCACGGACATCGGGGGGACGACGCCCCGCGGTGGTGGCGGCGCACCGGTGGTCCACGCCACCGTCGGCTCACTAGGAGGCTCGGTACTCACGATGTCGGTGTCGATCGAGTCCTCTGCGCGGGCTCCGCTGGGCGCAAACATCGGATTGACCTGAGTAGTCGGCTCGTCGGCGGAGAGCCCGAGAGGTCCCACGTCGGAGCGCTGGCCCGAGTCGTTGTCGTCAGCCATCGTGGCCCCTTCGCTGGGTTTGAGTTGGGCGGCCAACGCCGCGTCGTGCTCCAGGCCTTGATCCATGGCGCGCTGCACGCGGCGCACCATCTGCAAAAGTACGCGGGCATCGGCTGGTCGTTGGTTCCGGTCGCGCGCTGTGGCTCGGGCCACCAGCGCATCGACGTAATCGGGGATGCCGGGCTGCACCGTTGATGGCGCCCCGACGTCCTCGTGAACGTGCTTGTACGCCACCTGGATCGGGGTGTCGCCACCGTGCGGCTTGGCCGCGGTCAGCATCTCGTAGAGCATCGCGCCGCACGCGTAGACATCAGAGCGTGCGTCGGCCCGTTCGTTGAGCACGATCTCGGGGGCGATGTACGACACCGTGCCAATCAAGGCGCCGCCCGGCGCCGTCGTGGCCGTCGACACAGCCCGTGCCAAGCCGAAGTCGGCCACTTTCACGTCGCCGTCGGGCGTGATGAGCACGTTCTCAGGCTTGATGTCGCGGTGAATGATTCCGGCGGCGTGGGCCGCGGCGAGAGCGACGAGGATGTCGGCCAGGATGCCGAGGCTGCGGTCGGGCGTCATCGGCGCCTCGGCTCGCATGGCATCGCGCAACGTGTGGCCCGGGATGTACTCCATGACCAGGTAGGTGGCGTCGAGATCGTTGCCCTGGTCGTAGACCGACACCACCCCGCGGTGGTTTAGACGCGCGGCCGCCTTGGCCTCGCGGTTGAAGCGCTCGAGGAAATCGACCTCGTCGCCCATGTTGCGGTGCATGACCTTGATGGCGACCGTCCGGGCAAGGCGTTGGTCGGTTGCGCGATACACGGTGGCCATGCCACCGCGCGCAATCCGTTGGTCGATGAGGTACCGGCCATTGAGGACGCGGCCGACAAGGGCGTCGTCGCCCGGAGGTGCCACGCCATCCTCCTATGCCGGTCGCGGGTGGGCTCGGGCTTGATTGTAGGTAATGCCGAACAGGTTTTCCGGTCCCTGGCTCAACGTTCGCGACGCGTCGCGCTTTGGACCAGCGATTCCAAGGCGACGCCCGCCTCATCGGGGAGTCGTTCGAGCGCAGCAAGTGCCTCACCTTCGAGGCGTGCGATGTCGGCTTCGACCGCCGCCAACGCGCCGGTGCGCTCGATCAGGGCGGTGAGCTCATCCGCGCCCTCGGCAGTGCCGAGGAGAGCCTCGATCCGCGCTCGGTCGGCTGCGGTGCCCAGTGCGGCGGCACGCGCGACGAGCACCGTTCGCTTCCCCTCGCGGACATCGTCGCCGGCCGGTTTCCCGGTGACAGTGGGGTCGCCGAACACGCCCAAGACGTCGTCGCGCAGCTGGAACGCTTCGCCGAGGGGGAGGGCGACGGCGCTGAGTGCGCTCAGAACGTCGGCGTCGGCGCCGGCGAGAGCGGCCCCGATGTGCATCGGCCGTTCGACGGTGTACTTCGCCGACTTGTAACGCACGACCTGCATCGCGACCTCGACGTCGAGGTTGCCGCGCGCCTGCGCAAGCACGTCGAGGTACTGGCCGGCCGCAACCTCCGTCTTGCACCGGTCGAGCCAGCGGAGGGCTTCAGGAAGGCGGGGCAGCGCACTCGCGCGGAACTGCTCGTCCACCCACGACAGCATGAGGTCGCCGAGGAGGATGGCTGCCGCGGCACCGTGGCGCTCGGCGCTGCCGAGCAGGTGATCGGTCCGGTGCAGTCCCTCGAACTGGCGGTGCAGGCTGGGTCGCCCGCGGCGAGTGTCTGAGCCGTCCATCAGGTCGTCGTGGGCGAGGGCACTGCCCTGCAGCCACTCCAGGGACGCGGCGGCGTCGTCGAATGCCTGCACGTCGGGGTCGCCACCCCCGACAAGCCAGCCGGCCCGGCAGAACAGCGGTCGCAACCGCTTGCCGCCGGCGATGAAGTCGATCGCTGCGTCAGCGAACGTCGCAAGATCAGGGCTGATGGCATGAAGTTCGGCGCGTTTGGCTGCGGCGAAGCTCGCCAGCGCCGCGTCGACTCGCGTGCGGAAGGCCTCGTCGGCAACTGGGGGCACCTCCCGCCTGCGGGGGCCGGTCATGCCTCGGACGATACCGTTAGCCATATGTCTGACTCGGAGTCGCTCGCTGCCCATTTGCGTGCTGGGCGTCGTTCCGTCTCGTTCGAATTCTTCCCGCCGAAGGACGACGAGGGCGAAGCGCTGCTGTGGGAGAGCATCAGTGAGCTTGAACAGCTGGAGCCCACCTTTGTCTCTGTGACGTACGGCGCCGGCGGCACCAGCCAGGACCGCACCGTGCGCGTGACCGCGCGCATCGCCGAAGAGACGTCGCTGCGGCCGGTCGGGCACCTGACGCTGGTCGGGCAGAGCGCCGCCGAGATCGAAGGCGTGCTCAAGCAATACGCCGCGGCCGGTGTCGATCACGTGCTTGCGCTGCGGGGCGACCCTAAGGGCGGACCGCGCGCGCCGTGGGAGTCTCACCCGGACGGCATGAAGTACGCGATCGAATTGATCGAGATGGCGCGTGACCTCGGTGGCTTTTGTATTGGCGTTGCCGCGTTTCCCGAGGGGCACCCTGACGCCCCCTCGCTGGAGCGCGACGCCGAGGTGCTCATGGCGAAGGCCGAGGCCGGCGCCGAGTATGCGATCACCCAGCTGTTCTTCCGCGCGTCGGACTACTTCGCGTTGCTCGACCGCGTCCGGTCGCTCGGCAGTGACATCCCGATCATTCCCGGGATCATGCCGATCCTGAACTTCGCCCAGGTGGCGCGGATGGCGGAGCTGTCCGGGGCCGCGCTGCCGCCGGAGGTCCTCGACCAGATTGTGCCCATCCAGGACGATCGCGAGGCGGTGCGGGCCAAGGGCATCGAGTTGGCCACCCAACTGTGCCGAGACCTGCTGGCCGGCGGCGCGCCCGGACTGCACTTCATCACGCTCAACCGGTCCAAGGCCACCCGCGAGATCTTCGAGACCCTTCGTGCTGAAGGGCGGATTTGACGCCTCAGGCCTTTCCCAGGCGTTCGGCGATGGCGGCGGTTTGAGATCCGATCATCTCGATGGTCGGTCCGGGATGGGCGTTGGCGCCGGCGAAGAAAACTGAGTCGTCGAAGGCCGAGATCGGACGCGTGCCGGTCGTCCGCCAGTTCTGCCACTGCCAGCCCCAGGCGGCGAGGCTGACCAGCCCGACCGGCGACAGGTCGTGGCGTTCCACCACGTGCGGGCGCAGGTCGATGCCGACACGGACAAGAGCAATCAGCGGATCCTCAGCATTGTGGTGGGTGAGGGTCCAGGCGTCTGAGCCGTCACTCCACAGCTGGATGGGGGGATTGCTGTGGGCCATGACGTCGGAGGGCAGGTCGGGGGCGTCCTCGCCGAGCCGGAGGAGTGTGCGTGACGCTGGGATCAGCGGCAGGCCGTGAGCTGCCGGCACCGGCGCCGGCAGGCGGTGGCCGGCCCAGATCACCAGATCAGCCTCGACGGTCCCGTCGTCGGTGCTGACTCCGGTGACGCGGCCATTGGTCACTTCCAACTCATGGGCGTGCACGTTCGTGCGAGCGTCCACGCCCCGTTCGTCCAGGCGGGTCACCAACGCCGCGGCCAGCGCGGGCATCCCACCGTCCACGCGCCACCGCCCGAAGGTTCGCTCCACATAGTTCTGGACGGCCACGAAGACCGGGACGAAGGTCGGGTGTTCCCCGTCGAGGGTCAACGGGTCGAGCACGACGCGCTCGAGCCGTTCGTCCTTCAACTCCTTGTATGCGCGCTTGCCGATCCGCTGGTGGCCGCGCAGGGCGCGCCGCACAGCCCGATCGGGCGGCGTGAGGGATTCAAGGCACGAGCGACGGTAGACATCCCAGCTGTCCGACATGGCGTCGAGCCACGGTGACCAGCGGTCGGTGCCGACGACCGCGGTGATCGCGTCGTGCTGGGCAGCGCGGTCTCCGAAGGGCAGGTCGAGGACCGACTTGTCGTCGAACACGTGTCGGCGGAACTCCACCGGTTGGAGATCGAGCACGCGTTCGAGCGGTCGTCCGGACTTGCGGAAGAGATCACGCAAGACGCCCGGCAGCGTCACGGTATCGGGACTCAGCTGCCATATGGTGTCGCCGATGCGATGACCGAGGAGGCGGCCGCCGAGTGCGCCCGTCGATTCAAGCAGCACGACCTCATGCCGCAGTTTCGCCAACCGTGCCGCCGCCGAGAGGCCGCCAAACCCGCCGCCGACCACGACCACACGCGCCATGACCCCGAGCCTAGGGCTCGGCAACCCCGCGCAGTGGCGCGGCTTGGGGGCCATACGCGACTGGTCTGAAGGGCTGGACCCACCTAGACTGAGGGCGAACCCATCCAGGAGACCACCCGATGCCACTGTCCGACGAAGAAGCTCGCCTTCTCCATCAGTTGGAGCAGTCGCTTGCCGCTGACGACCCAGATTTCGCGTCCACGCTGCGCGGATCGAAGTTGCTCGCCAAGAGCAAGCGCGTGGCGACGCTGTCGATCGTCGGATTCCTGGTCGGCCTCGGACTGCTGTTCGGCGGGGTCGTCATGGCGCGCACCTGGCTCGGTGTCCTGGGTTTCGTCGTGATGTTCGGCGCCGTGTATGTCTTCGTCACCGCTGGCCGGAATGGATTCGGCGGAGCGGTCGAAGTCGGCCATCCGTCGGCCGCTTCCAAGCCCTCAGGTTCCTTCGTCGACCGGATGGAGGAGCGCTGGCACCGTCGCCAGCAGGGTGACGATCGCTAACGCCTAGACCGTGTGAAGAGGACCGCCCTTCGGGGCGGTTTTTTTTGTGTCCAAATTTCTCGCGATCGCTCAGAAATGTGGTCCCAAACACCATTCATGTGGTGGAAAGTGGAGTACGGTGGGGCGAAATGGAGCAGTTCGACGTGCGGTGGGGCCGAGGGGAGGTGCAGGCGCGTGAGTTTGGACGCGAAGCACTTCATCGGCGAGCACACGCCCAAGTTGGACGAGAAGGGGCGGCTGTTCCTGCCCGTGAAATTCCGGCCGCGCCTCGCCGAAGGCGTCGTCCTGATGCGGGGCCAGGAACGCTGCGTCTTTGGATGGACGATCGACGCGTACCAGGGAATCGTCGAGCGACTTCAGGAGCTCCCGTTCACCAATCGGGACAGCCGCAACCTGGTCCGCATGGTCACGGCCGGATCGTTCGAGGAGACGCTGGACAAGCAGGGCCGGATCCTGATTCCGCCCAAGCTGCGCGAGTGGGCCTTGCTCGATCGCGACGTGACCGTGATCGGCGCCGGCAATCGCTTCGAGATCTGGAACTCGGCGCGTTGGGACGAATTCTTCGAGAGCCAGGAAGAGCCCTGGGCAGACCTCTCCGGAGGGGAAGGACCCGCGATCTTCTGACCACCTTCACCGTGCAGCTCGATACCCGTCCGTCGGGACTGACGCCTCTTCCCCGGTGTCAGTACCGAACGGACGGGGATCCGGCCCCACGGCGATCGAGAACCACGAAGGAGGAGACATGCAACCGACACGACGGGTACGCCACGACGTAGCCGACGCCGTCCGGCTCGCCGTCTTCTCCCTCAGCGCCTCGGCTGCCGTCGCGCTCGGCCTCTCGGTCTTCTCCCGCCTGGTGGCCGCCCCGTGACGCTGAACTCCGGTGAGGCCCGCCACATCCCCGTCCTCCTCGATCGCGTGCTCGATCTGCTGGCCCCAGCTGTGACACCGCCTTCGGCGCAGGCCAATCCGGTCATCGTCGATGCGACGCTCGGGCTTGGCGGGCACAGCGAGGCCATGCTCGAGCGGTTCACCGACCTCGTCGTCATCGGGATCGACCGCGATCCGGAGGCAATCGACCAGTCCGCTGGCAGGCTCGCCCGCTTCGGCGAACGAGTCGTCCTGGTGAACGCGGTCTACGACCAGATCGGTGATGCGATCCGGGACGCGGGCTTCAGCGCCGTCTCCGGAGTGCTCTTCGACCTCGGGGTCTCCTCGCTGCAGCTCGACGTCAAGGAGCGCGGCTTCGCCTACGCGCAGGACGCGCCGTTGGACATGCGGATGAACCCGACCGTGGGCCTGAGCGCGGCCGATGTCCTCAACACCTACGGCGAGGGCGATCTGGCCCGCGTGCTGTGGGAGTACGGCGAGGAGCGCTTCGCCAGGAAGATCGCACGGGCGGTCGTCAGGCAGCGGGAGAGTCGTCCGTTCGACACGAGTGGGCCGTTGGTGGACATCATTCGCCAGTCGATCCCGGCTGCCGCGCGCCGGACCGGTGGCAACCCGGCCAAGCGGACGTTCCAGGCACTCCGTATCGAGGTCAACGACGAGCTCGGCGCTTGGCATCGCGCCCTTCCTGCGGCGCTTGACGCAATCGCTGTGGGTGGTCGCGTCGTGGTCTTGGCCTACCACTCGCTGGAGGACCGCTTCGCCAAGCGCACTTTCGCTGCTGCGACGACGTCGACCGCCCCGCGTGACCTTCCGGTGGTGCCGCCCGAGATGGCCCCCGAGTTCAAACTCGTCACCCGCGGCGCGGAGCAGGCCACGCCGGCGGAGGTGGCCGCGAATCCTCGCGCGAAGTCTGTCCGCCTGCGAGCGATCGAACGGATTGCGGCATGAGTGTCTTGAGTCCCCACAGTGCTCTCTTCCATGGGGCCATCCCGCACAAGACCGGGACGCGCCTGCGCGGCGCGCCGCGCCCGCACCCGAAACGCGGATTGCGCTTGGTCGCGCCGGTTACCGACCGTGCCCGTCGCATGCCGTTCGTGGTCGTCCTGTTTACGGTGATCGGCAGCGGCCTGGTCGGGCTGATCCTCATAAGCACCGCGATGCAGGCGCAGACCTTCGAACTCTCGAAGTTGACAGCCGAGACCCGTGAGCTCGAGACGACGCAGGAAGCACTGCAGCGCGAAGTGAGTGAACTGGAGAGCCCCGAACATCTCGGTCCGCTCGCACTAGCACACGGCATGGTGCCCAGCCAGACGCCGGTCTACCTGCAATTGTCGGACGGAACGGTGAAGGGCTCGCCCAAGCCGGCTGAGGAACGCTCCAACATCCGACAGGTGGTCCGGTGACCCGACAGCGACTCTCGCGCCGCCGGCTGCGGTTTTGTCTGTATGCCTTCGTCGTGGTGTTCGTCATCTTCGCCGCCCGCCTCTTCCAGATTCAGGCTCTCGACATGGGCGCCTACGCGGCTAAGGCCGTGGAGGCCGGCACCGCTCGTGTGGCGGTGCCCGCCCCGCGGGGGGAGATCCTCGATCGCAACGATCAGCCACTCGCAGCAAGCGTGCAGGGGCGCAACCTCACCGCCGACCCCTACCTGACGTCCCCGAACGCTCCTGAGATCGCGGCCGTCCTGCGCGACAAGCTCGGCGATCGCATCGATTACTTCGACACCATCGACAAGCTGCGCAAGCAGGTCTACAACCCGAAGACCAAGGAGATGGTCCCTGCTCGCTTCGTCTATGTCGCCAAGCGACTGCCGGCCGACGAGGCCACCGCGGTACTGGACGCGCTCAAGGAGTACCCCGGCATCTTCTCCGAGAAAGTCGGCCTCCGAACGTATCCCGGCGGTCGACTCGGCGCGAACCTGATCGGCTTCGTCGACGCCGACGGCAAGGGCCGCGCCGGCCTGGAGCAGGCGCAAGACAAGCGCCTGACCGGGACAGACGGTGAGAACACGTACGAGGTCTCGCCGTTGGGTGTGCGCATTCCGATGGCCGACACGACGGTGCGGCAGATGGTGCCTGGTTCCGACGTCGTCTCGTCGATCGATCGCGACCTGCAGTGGTACGCCGACCAGCGGCTGGCCGCCGGCGTCGACAAGGCGAGCGCCGATTGGGGCCTGGCCATCACGATGGACGTCCGGACCGGCGAGATCGTGCAGATGTCCCAGTCGCCGTCCTTCGACCTCGGTGACCCGCGGGACCGGCAGGGAACGTGGGTCAAGAACCTGTCGGTCGAGCGGCCCTACGAACCGGGCTCAGTCCTGAAGACGATCACCATGGCCGCCCTCGCCGACCAAGGCAAGATCCGGCCCGAGTCGCCGATCGTCGTGCCGAAGGGCATCAAGGTGAACGAGTACCACATCAGCGACTACTGGAAGCACGGCGTCCTCCACCTCACGGCGGCCGGCGTGATCGCCAAATCGTCGAACCTGGGCATCATCGTGGCGGCCCGGCACATGACCAAGCATTCTCATTGGGAATACCTGCGCAAGTTCGGATTCGGGCAGCTCACCGGCATCGGCCTGGCCGGTGAGACCGCGGGCATCCTGCGGGATGGTGATCAATGGGCGGCCGCTCATCGGGCGACGATCGCGTTCGGGCAAGGCATCTCGGTCAACGCCGTCCAGATCATCCGCGCCGTAGGTGCCATTGCCAACGGCGGCGTCCTGGTGACGCCGACGGTCATCGACGCATACCGACTTCCCGACGGCCGCCAGATCGACGCCCCCGAGGGAGAGACGCGGCGCGTGGTCTCCCCGGAAGCCGCGGCGATCGTGCGCCGCATGATGGAACAGGTGCCGCGGTCCGACGGCGGCACCGCGCCGGCGGCCCAGATCGACGGCTACCGCGTGGCCGGCAAGACGGGCACCGCGTGGCGCGTCAGCCCCGAAACCGGCAAGTACATCCGCGGCCAGAACACCGTTTCGTTCATCGGGTTCGCGCCGGCGGACAAGCCGCGCTTCATCACCTATGTCGTCCTCGACAAGCCCTTCCGGAATGCCGGTGGTGGTTCGACGGCCGCCCCTGTCTTCCACGACATCATGTCGATGGCGCTGGAGCGGTTCGGTGTGGTGCCGAGCGGCTCGAAGTCGCCCAAGGTCGATCTGGATTGGTGAGCCCTAGGCTGTGCCCGTGGACGTGAGGCCAGAGCACCGCCCGGAGCGCTCGCTCGCCGAGGTTGCCACGCAGGTGCACGTTGACCCCCCGGCGGACCGTGACCCGACCATCACGGGGCTGAGCCTGAGCACACAGCGGGTCGAGCAGGGGGACCTGTTTCTCGCGTTGCCGGGCACACGGGCCCACGGCATCGACTTCGCGGATGACGCGGTGCGCCAGGGTGCCGTTGCCGTACTCACGGATCCTGAAGGCGCGCGGCGGGCTGGCCACGATGTTCCAGTGTTGACCGTCGACCACCCGAGGGACCGGATGGCCGCGCTCAGCGCGTGGTTCTACGACCACCCGGCCCGCGCGTTTCACACGATCGGCATTACCGGGACGCAGGGCAAGACGACCACCACGTACCTTGCCGAGGCAGCGCTGGGCCGGCGGAAAACCGGTGTGGTGGGGACGATCGGGACGCGCATCGCCCGCGAGCCGGTCGGCTCAGCACTGACGACGCCCGAAGCCCCTGAACTGCAAGCCCTCTTCGCGGTGATGCGGGAGCAGCAAGTCGAAGCGTGCGTGATGGAGGTGTCGAGCCATGCCCTCGTGAAGGGCCGGGTTGACGGTTTCCGGTTCGACACGTCTGCGTTCCTCAACCTCGGCCGGGATCACCTCGACTTCCACTTGACGCTGGAGGAGTACTTCCTGGCCAAGGCCGCGCTCTTCACCGCCGAGCGGACGCGGCGGGCTGTCATCAATGTCGACGATGACCACGGCCGCGCCCTGATCGACCTGATCGGGACGAACCTGCCAGTCACGACCTTCAGCAGCGCGGGCCGGCCAGCAGACTGGCGCGCGGTCAACGTCCGGCCGAACCGGTCAGGCACCGAGCTCGACATCCTCACTCCGGATGGCGCATCGCTACCGCTCGCGGTCCCCCTGCCCGGTGTCTTCAACGTCTCGAATGCGCTCGCGGCGCTGGCCGCTTTGACCAGCTGCGGATTCGATCCCGCGGAGCTGGCCGCCGGCATAGCCGAGAGTCGGGGTGTCCCGGGTCGCATGGAGCGCGTCGAGCGCGGCCAGGAGTATGCGGCGGTCGTTGACTACGCCCACAAGCCCGATGCGGTGACGGCCGTCCTGTCCGCACTGCGACCGGTCACAGCCGGCCGGCTCATCGTCGTCATCGGCGCCGGAGGTGATCGCGACCACGGTAAGCGCCCGATGATGGGCGCGGCAGCGGCTGCGATCGCCGACCTGGTGATCGTCACCGATGACAACCCGCGCAACGAGAACCCGGCGTCCATCCGCGCTGACGTGCTCGGGGGCGCGTCTCCCGGCCCAGGTGTCGCGATCGAGGTCGGTGATCGGCGCGAGGCGAT
Source organism: Aeromicrobium sp. (assembly GCA_035526415.1). GTDB lineage: Bacteria > Actinomycetota > Actinomycetes > Propionibacteriales > Nocardioidaceae > Aeromicrobium. The sequence continues at coordinate 13,393 of DATLCL010000043.1, read as the reverse complement.
CGTGCATGCGGTTTCCGTTGCGAAACGCGGCGACACCATCGTGGTCGCCGGCAAGGGCCACGAGCCCGGCCAGGAGATCAACGGCATCGTGCATCCGTTCGATGACCGCGATGTGCTCGCGGCGGCGATCGACGAGCGTCTGGGAGCGGCCTGATGATTCGGCTCAGTCTCGATCAGATTGCGACAATCGTCGGGGGCGAGCTCCATGCGACGGAGGGCAGCACGGTTCTGGTCACAGGCCCAGCGTCGGTCGACTCCCGGGTGATCGATCCGGGTGGTCTCTTCGCGGCGATCCCCGGTGAGCACGTCGACGGGCACGACTTCGTCGCCGACGCGATCGGCCATGGTGCCGTGGCGGTGTTGGCCAGTCGCCGGGTGGACGCGCCGTGTGTCGTCGTACCGGACGTGACAGTGGCTCTGGGTCAGCTCGCCCACGCGGTTCTCGATCGGATCGATCCGGTTGTCATCGGGATCACTGGATCGCAGGGCAAGACGAGCGTGAAGGACCTGGTCGCGCAGATTCTCCAGGACAGTGGACCCACGGTCGCCGCGACCGGGTCGTTCAACAACGAGCTGGGCGTCCCCCTCACTGTGCTGCGGGCAGACGAGCAGACGGCTTATCTCGTCGTGGAGATGGGAGCCCGCGGCATCGGGCACATCGCACAGCTTTGCTCGATCGCTCAGCCTGACATCGGTGTGGTGCTCAACGTCGGCAATGCCCATGTCGGTGAGTTCGGCAGTGCCGACGTCACGGCCGCCGCGAAGCGCGAAATGGTCGAGGCCTTGGATCCTGAAGGTGTCGCCGTTCTCAACGCCGACGATCCCCGGACGAACGCCATGGTGACGCACACTGTGGCGCGCGTCCTCACCTTTGGGCGTGGCGGCAGCGTGGCCTTGGGCCCGGTCGAGCTCGATGCGTCGGGGGAGCCGACCTTCACGCTGAGCCACGCCGACGAGACGGTGACGACCCATGTTCAGCAACTCGGTGAACATCACGCCATGAACGCGGCGGCCGCCGCGGCGATCTGCCTGGCCGCCGGACTCGATCTGGCAACGGTCGGCGAGCGGCTGGCTCGAGCGACCGCGGCGTCGCCGATGCGAATGGCGAGGACGCTGCGGGCTGACGGCGTTCTCATCATCGACGACACGTACAACGCCAATCCGGAGTCGGTCGCCGCGGCGTTGCGAGCAGCGATGGCGCTTCGGGTAGGGGAGCGCAGGATCGCTGCGGTCCTGGGGGAGATGCTTGAGTTGGGTGAGGAAAGCGCGGACCGCCATCGCGAGATTGGCGTCTTGGCGGCAGAGTTGGGCGTCGATCTCGTTGTTGCCGTGGGGGAGGCGGCTTGGCCCATAGCCGAAGGCGCTGAGGATGGCGGCACGACCGAGGTGATGCGAGCAGACGACACCAACGTCGCGAGTCGGATGGTCTCCGCGTGGCTGCGTCCGCCCGACATCGTGCTCGTGAAAGCATCGAGGGGCGCGCGGCTGGAGCGTGTCACAGCAGTGTTAGGAGCCTGAGCCGATGTTGGCCATCCTCATCGCTGGCGGGATCGCCCTGTTGGGCACGCTGCTCGGGACGCGCCTCGCGATCACGGTGCTGGTGGCCAAGGGTTACGGGCAGCTGATCCGCGACGACGGTCCGACGTCGCATCACACCAAACGCGGCACGCCCACGATGGGCGGGACGGTCATCATCCTGTCCGTCATCATCGGCTACGCGGTCGCCAAGCTGGCGACCGGTTTCGCGCCCAGTGCGTCGGCCTTGCTGCTGCTGTTCCTGTTCGGTGGGCTGGGCGCCATCGGCTTCCTCGACGACTACATCAAGATCTCCAAGCAGCGCAGCCTTGGTCTACGCAGCAAGGCGAAGTTCATCGGTCAAGTGGTCGTAGGCCTGGTCTTCGCTTTGCTCGCCATCGGTCTGCCCGACGAGTCCGGGCGCACGGTTATCACACATGCGATCTCCATCACTCGCGATGTGACGGGTTGGCGGCTTCCACTCGCCCTCCTCGTGATCTGGGTGCTGCTGATGATCGCCGGCGCCTCCAACGGCGTGAACCTCACCGACGGGCTCGACGGCCTGGCCACCGGCGCTGCGGCGATGGTGTTCGGCGCCTACGTCGTCATCAACATCTGGCAAAGCAACCAGAACTGCGCGTTCAACCCGGGCCCGAAGTGCTACGAGGTGCGGGACCCACTGGACCTGGCGGTGGTCGCCTCGGCGCTCACCGGGGCCTGTTTCGGATTCCTCTGGTGGAATGCGTCGCCGGCCAAGATCTTCATGGGCGACACCGGCTCGCTGAGCCTCGGCGGCGCCATGGCGGGATTCGCCCTTATGACGCGCACCGAGTTGTTGCTGCTCCTGATCGGCGGACTGTTCGTGATGATCACGGCGTCCGTGATCCTGCAGGTGGGCTACTTCAAGGCGACGAAGGGCAAACGCATCTTCCGGATGGCGCCGCTGCAGCATCATTTCGAATTGCTCGGCTGGGCTGAGATCACGATCGTCGTGCGATTCTGGATCCTCTGCGGACTGTTCGTGACGGCCGGGCTTGGGGCCTTCTATTGGGAGTGGGTCACGGGAGTTTGAACGAGGCGCGACGACCAGACTCCGGTGACTGGAGTTCCACACGGGCCGTGGTCTGCGGGCTCGGCGTCAGCGGGTTCGCGGCCGCCGACACCCTGCTGCATCTCGGCGCCGAGGTCGTCGTGCTCGACCGGTCAGCGCCGCCCGGCGACGACGCGGCCGACCGGGCTCGACTGCTCGAGCTCCTCGGCGCGGACCTGCGGCTCGGCCCGGCCGGGTGGGACGGGACTCTCCCGGACGATGCCAATCTCGTGGTCACGTCGCCCGGCTGGAGCCCGGCCAATCCGGTGCTGGTGGAGGCACTCGACCGAGGCGTCCCGGTGTGGGGCGAGGTCGAGCTGGCGTGGCAGCTGCGTGGACGCGACGCGGCGCCCTGGTTGTGCGTCACCGGCACCAATGGCAAGACCACGACGGTGCAGATGCTCGATGCGATCCTGCGCGCGGCCGGCCTGCGGTCGGCAGCGGTCGGCAACGTCGGCCGCCCGGTCGTCGAGGCCGTCATGGACCCGGCCGGTGCCGACGTGCTCGCCGTCGAGCTGTCGAGCTTCCAATTGCATTGGACGTCGACGATGTCGGCCGAGGCCGCGGCAGTCCTCAACGTCGCGCCCGACCACATCGACTGGCACGGTTCGCTGTCCGCCTACGGGATCGACAAGGGCCGCATCTACGAACGTGCCCAGCGGGCCTGCGTCTACAACGTCGAGGACCCGGCCACCGAGCAGCTCGTCCGCGCTGCGGACGTGATGGAGGGCGCGCGGGCCATCCGCTTCACTCAAGGCGTTCCGGCTGCCGGCATGCTCGGTGTTGTCGACGGTGTCCTCGCCGACCGGGCGTTCGTCCAAGACCGGCAGGACTCGGCGGCCGAACTCATTCGCGTCGACGAGTTGACGGACCCGGCGCCGCACATGGTTGCCAACGCGCTCGCGGCCGCAGCTCTTGCGCGGGCCCATGGCGTTTCGGCGGCCGCCGTGCGGGACGGGTTGCGCGGGTTCGCGCTGGGACCGCACCGGATCGAGTCGGTAGCCGAGATCGACGGGGTCCAGTATGTCGACGATTCCAAGGCGACGAACGCACACGCGGCGTTGGCGTCTCTGCGGGGAGTCACGGGGGAAAAGGTCGTGTGGGTCGCCGGCGGCCTGGCCAAGGGCGGCACATTCGACGAGTTGGTCGACCAGGTGCGCAACCGGCTGCGTGGGGCGGTCATCATCGGTACCGACGGCCCGCTGATCGTCGGCGCACTGCGGCGACACGCGCCGGATGTGCCGGTCGTGGAGGTCGCCAACGGTGAGGATGGGCTTATGGACCGCGTCGTGGCGGCCGCGAGGACGATGGCGCAAGCCGGCGACACCGTCCTCCTCGCTCCGGGATGCGCCTCCATGGACCAATTTCGCGACTATGCAGAACGCGGAACCGCATTTGCTGAAGCGGTCCGCCGGAGCACCGACTGAGGCAGGAGGGCGGGGATGAGCGGAGCCGTCGCCCCCGAACAGTCCGGCCTCGAAGCACCGACCCGCGCCGGTGGTCACCTGCTTGAGCTCGTGCGCCGGACGTTGGAGCGTCCGCTGGCGTCCTATCAGCTGATCCTCGGCACGAGCGGTTTGCTGCTCGGTCTCGGCCTGATCATGGTGCTGAGCGCCAGCTCGGTCTGGTCGCAGGAACAGCTGGATTCGCACGACATGTTCGGCGTCTTCAAGAAGCAGTTCGTGTTCGCGCTGGTGGGGCTCGCCGGCGCGTTCGTGGCGGCCCGTCTGCCACTGGCCGTGTTGCGCCGGCTCATCACGCCAGCCTTGGCCGTCATCGTCGCGCTCATCGTCGCCACGTATACACCGCTGGGCATGGAGATCAACGGCAACCGGAACTGGCTCCATCTCGGGCCTGGGCTCCAGGTTCAACCATCCGAGTTCGCCAAGCTGGCCGTCGTGCTGTGGGTGGCCAACCTCTACGCACGTCGCCCTCCGACGACACCGCAGCAGATGATTCTGCCGATGGTGCCGGTGACGGCCATCGTCGCGGCGCTCGTCGTCGGGCAGGACGACCTCGGCACGGCGCTCGTCCTGTTCGCCGTCATCGTCGGGATGCTCTGGATCGCGGGGTTGCCCGCGCGGTATATCGGCGTGGTGCTCGCCGGCCTCGGCGTGGTGTGCATCTACTTCATCGCCGCAGCGCCCTACCGCGTGGCCAGGCTGCTGTCGTTCCTCAACCCGATGTCCGATCCCGACCACACCGGGTACCAGGCCATCCACGCCTTCATGGGATTTGCCCGCGGGGGGTTCTGGGGGGTCGGCTTGGGCGGCAGCCGGCAGAAGTGGGGCTCGCTGCCCGAAGCCCACACGGACTTCATCCTCGCGATCATCGGCGAGGAGCTCGGGCTGTTCGGCAGCCTCGTCGTGCTGCTGCTATTCGCGCTCTTCGCGGTTGCCGGAATCCGCGTCGCCATGCGCACGAAGGACGCCTTCGTGCGCTACGCCGCGGCCGGCATTGTGATCTGGATCCTCTCGCAGGCGATGATCAACATGGGCATGGTTCTTGGGCTGCTGCCGGTCATCGGCATTCCGCTCCCGCTCATCTCAGCGGGAGGCTCCAGCCTGTTCGCGACGCTGGTGGCGTGCGGAATCCTGCTGAACTGCGCGACAACCGAGCCGGGCGCGCGCGTCGCCCTCGATGCGAGCCGGGCGCGGCGCCGGCGGCGGGCCGCGGCAAGGAAGCGCTGACCATGCGGGTTCTGCTCGCTGGCGGTGGCACGGCCGGCCACACGTCACCCCTGCTTGCGACGGCTGCGGTGCTGTCCGATCGCGGCGTCGAGGTGGTGTGCCTCGGCACGCCCAGGGGGCTCGAGACGACATTGATCCCGGAGGCCGGCTACCCGCTGGAGCTGGTTCCTCCGGTGCCGCTCCCGCGCCGGCCCGGCGTCGATTTGGCCAAGCTGCCGGTCCGGCTGAAGCGAACCATTGCCGCAACCCTCGAGGTCCTCGACCGCATCCGGCCCGACGTCGTGGTTGGCTTCGGCGGCTACGTGTCGGTTCCGGCCTACCTGGCGGCACGCCGTCGCCATCTTCCGATCGTCGTGCACGAGGGCAATGCCCTCCCGGGCATTGCGAACCGACTCGGTGCACGGTTCGCCACGGCCGTCGCGACCAGCTTCCCGAATACGCCGCTGGAGGGCGGCATCTACATCGGCCTGCCCATCCGGCGGCAGATCTCCGCACTCGACCGGGCAGCGAGCAGGGCCGAAGGCCGAGCGTATTTCGGGCTCGATCCAGAACGACCCACGCTCCTCGTGACCGGTGGGTCGCAGGGAGCGCGCCGGCTGAACCTCGCGGTGGCTGGGGCTGCTCGCGACCTCGCTGACGCCGGCATCCAGGTGCTGCACGTCGCCGGCCGTCCGGAGGAGGTCGTCGTTGAGCTCAGCCCAGACGACCCGCCCTATGTTGTGCGTTCGTTCATCGACCGGATGGACCTCGCCTATGCGGCCGCCGATCTCATCATCTGCCGGGCCGGCGCCAACACCGTGACCGAGGTGGCAGCCGTCGGCTTGCCGGCTGTCTTCGTCCCGCTGCCGATCGGCAACGGCGAACAGGCCCTCAACGCCCATCCCGTCGTCCAGGCTGGAGGCGGGCTGCTCATCGATGACGAGGCGCTGACGCCTGCATGGATCGATCGTGCCCTCGTCCCGCTTGCGACGTCGCCGCAGCGGCTCGACGCGATGTCGGTGGCGGCGTCGGGCATCGTGCGACGGGACGCCGATCTGCGGCTGGCCGATCTGATCGAAGGCGTATTGGCGGCCGGGAGCCGGATCCCGTGAGCTTCCCGATTCCCGACCGCATCCTGGCGGCCGACGAGCTCGGCCGAGTTCACTTCATCGGCATCGGTGGCGCCGGCTTGTCGGCCATCGCGCGGCTGATGAATGAGTCCGGCCTCGCCGTGTCCGGCAGCGACGCCCAGGACTCTGACGTCCTCACAGCACTCCGGGCCGAGGGCATCACGTGCTTCGTCGGTCACGCGGCCGACCACGTGGCCGGCGCCGACACCGTGGTTGCATCCACGGCGGTACGTGACGACAACCCGGAGGTTGTCGAGGCGCGCCGGCTCGGCCTGCGACTGTGGCCGCGGTCCGCCGGCCTGCGTTCGGTGATGATCGGCCGCCGGACGCTGGCCGTCGCCGGAACGCACGGTAAGACAACCACGACGGCGATGCTGACGTACGCCTTGCGTGCGGCCGGCGACGACCCGACGTTCGCCATCGGCGCCGAGGTTGCCGGGCTCGGCACGAACGCGCGCCTGGGGTCGTCGCAGCTCATGGTGGCCGAAGCCGACGAAAGTGATGGCGCATTTCTCGTCTACCGGCCGGCCGGCGCCATTGTCACCAATGTCGATGCGGACCATCTCGACGTCTGGGGCGATGCCGAATCGTATGCAGCCGCGTTCGCGAGATTCGCCGAGACGGTGGGGGAGTTCCTCGTCGTGGGCGTCGACGACCCGGGTGCCCGGGCCTTGTCCGCAACGGCGCGCAGCCGTGGGTTGCGCGTCATCACCAGTGGCTTCGCCGACGACGCCGACGTGCGTGGCATCGACGTGCGCATCGAGAATGGCCGCACCCTGCTCACGGCGACCTACGGAGGAGAGCCGCTTGCCGACCTCGACCTCGCCGTGCCGGGCGAGCATTACGCGCAGGACGCGCTCGCGGCGCTCGCCGCCGGGCTCGCCCTCGGATTTCCGGCCGGTGATTTGGCCCGCGGTCTGGGTGAGTATTCCGGCGCGCGGCGTCGCATGGAACCACTGGGCGAGGCCGCCGGCGTCCGCGTCTACGACTCTTACGCCCACCACCCGACAGAGATCGCGGCCGACGTCGCGGCCGGGCGCGCACTGGCCGGCTCGGGTCGGCTCGTCGTCGTGTATCAACCTCACCTGGTCAGTCGAACCCGTGAGCTCGGGACCCAGATGGGGGAAGCGCTCAGCGCAGCCGACGCCGTGTACGTCGCTGATCTCTACGTAGCCCGGGAGGATCCGGATCCTGCGGTCTCGTCGGCGATCGTCGTCGACGCCGTGAGCGGGCCGCCTGCGCGCCTCGCCGGTCCGGTCGAGGACGTCGCACGCGTCGTCGTGCCCGACCTTCAGCCGGGCGATCTGGTGTTGACGCTCGGCGCCGGCGACATCACCACGGTCGGTCCGCAGATTCTCGCCCTTCTCGACCGCACTGGGCTCGGCGAATCGCGGTGAGCCAAGGTCTCTTCGAGAAGCGCCGTCGTGCCGAGCGGTGGCGCAGGGTGCGTCGCTGGCTGCTGGGCATCCTCGCGGTCGGTGCCGTCGCCGGCGCGATCTGGCTCGTCTGGTTCTCCACGGTGCTCGTGGCGACCGACGTTCATGTCGAGGGCATGACAACCCTGCGCGCCGACGCCATTCGCGAGCAGGCCGGTGTTCCGTTGGGCGTGCAGTTGGCGCGCCTCGACACCGTGGCGATCGAGACCCGAGTCGCGCGGATGGAACGCATCGACGAGGTCGACGTCCGGCGTCACTGGCCGAACGCCGTGCTCATCAAGGTCAAGGAGCGGGTTCCGGTCGGCTGGGTGATCTCCGACGGCGCGATCCGGTACGTCGACCGCAACGGCATCGACTTCCGCACGGTGTCCAGCGAGCCGGAGAGCCTGGTCGAGATCCGGATCGACACCGTCGATCCGCTGACCCGCCAGCAGGCGCTCGAGGCCGTGGCGCGCGTCATCACGTTCCTGCGCTCGAACGCACACGACCTCTACACCCAGATCGAGTACGTGTCGGCGTCAACTCAGGACTCGGTCCAGCTGAGGCTGACCGAGAAGCGCACCGTTGTCTGGGGGAGCGGGGAGCACAACGAAGAGAAGGCGGCCGTCCTGCGGCCGCTGCTCAAGGTCGACGCCGAACGCTATGACGTCAGCGCCCCAGAACTGCCGACGACCAAAAGCAAAGACTGAATTGAACTCGCGCCGCGGCGTGTCGCCACATTGTTGGGGCGGCCCGCGCATACCTTCCTCTACAAGGACAGGTTGACATAACTATAACGGTCAACTAGAGGCTTAAGGTTCAAGACAAGGGGTCGGACATGGCGGTTCAAAATTACCTCGCCGTGATCAAGGTGGTCGGCATCGGCGGCGGCGGTGTCAACGCGGTCAATCGCATGATCGAGGTTGGACTCAAGGGTGTTGAGTTCATCGCGATCAACACCGACGCACAGGCGCTCCTCATGAGCGACGCCGACGTCAAGCTGGACGTCGGTCGCGACTCGACGCGCGGCTTGGGTGCCGGGGCCAATCCCGAGATCGGCAAGCGCGCTGCCGAAGATCACGCCGAGGAGATCGAGGCCGCCCTTCGCGGCGCCGACATGGTCTTCGTCACCGCTGGCGAAGGCGGCGGAACCGGCACAGGTGGCGCCCCCGTCGTCGCCCGCATCGCCCGGTCGCTCGGCGCCCTGACCATCGGTGTTGTCACCCGCCCGTTCAGCTTCGAGGGCCGCAGCCGGTCGGTGCAGGCCGACAACGGCATCCAGTCCCTGCGTGACGAGGTCGACACGTTGATCGTCATCCCGAATGATCGCCTGCTGTCCATCAGCGACCCCAATGTGAGCCTCCTCGATTCCTTCCGCCAAGCCGACCAGGTGCTGCACCAGGGCGTGTCCGGCATCACCGACCTCATCACGACGCCAGGCCTGATCAACCTCGACTTCGCAGACGTCAAGTCGGTCATGTCCGACGCCGGCTCGGCGCTCATGGGGATCGGTTCGGCCCGCGGTGATCACCGCGCCGCCGTCGCCGCCGAGATGGCCGTGTCCAGCCCACTGCTCGAGGCGTCGATCGAAGGCGCGCGCGGCGTCCTGGTCTCTGTCGCCGGTGGTTCCGACCTCGGCTTGCACGAGATCAACGAGGCGCTCGGGCTCATCCATCAGGCAGTCGACCCGGAGGCGAACATCATCTTCGGTGCGGTCATCGATGACGCCCTCGGCGACGAAGTCCGGGTCACGGTCGTGGCCGCCGGATTCGACGGTGGTGAGCCGAAGTCCCGCGATGTCTCGCAGCCATCACTGCTGCGCGACGACCTGGTGCCGTCCGCGACGCCGGCGGCGACCGAGTCCTACCTCGACGCGGAGCCACGCGAGCCGGTCACCGTGCCGGCCGGCCGGGTCGAGTACGGCGACGACCTCGACATCCCCGATTTCCTGCGGTAGTTCCTCCGGTAGCGGGGCTGAAGTCGTCGGATAGCGTCCGTGGGGTGAGACTTCACGAGCGCGTCGGACCGGTCGAGTTCTGGTTCACCGACGCCGCCGACGGCGATGTCACGGATCCAGCCGTGCTCGCATCCCTGCGGGCTGAGCACGGCGTCGACGCCGTCGCCACGATGCGGCAGGTCCACGGCGCCGACGTGGTCTGGGCAATGCCCGGTCTCGTCCCTGAAGCCGACGCCCTCCTGACCTACACGCCCAACGTGGCTGTGCTCGTGCGGGTCGCCGACTGCGTGCCGGTCGTCCTGGCCACGGCGGAACGCGACACGGTGGGCGTCGTGCACGCCGGACGCAGAGGACTTATCGCCGGCGTGGTCCCGGCCGCGGCAAAGATCCTGCTGGATCGAGGGCGAGGCGCGGTGACGGCCTGGGTCGGCCCGCACATCTGCGGCCGGTGCTATGAGCTGGATGCGGCTACGGCGGCTGAAGTCGCTGAAGCGGTTCCGCCGGCTGCATCGACCACGTGGGCGGGGACACCAGCCGCCGACCTTGGCGCCGGCGTGACGGCGCAGCTCGAAGAGCTTGGGATATCTGTGCACCACATCGGCGGCTGCACGCTCGAGGACGATCAGTTCTTCTCGCATCGCCGCGACGGCACGACTCAACGGCAAGGTGCCCTGGCGGTGCTCCGGTGAACCGTCGGGAACTGCTGGCAAAGAATCTGCACACCGTCGAAGCGCGCATTGGCGCGGCGTGTGCCGCGGCCGGACGTGCACATGAAGATGTCACCCTCGTCGTCGTGACCAAGACCTATCCCGCCTCCGACGTCGAACTCTTGGTCACGCTGGGTGTCACCGACATCGGTGAGAACCGCCACCCGGAGGCCGCGCGGAAGCTGGCCGACGTTGCCGGGCCCGTGCCGCGTCTGCACTTCATTGGCAGTCTCCAGACCAACAAGGCGAGCGCCGTTGCGCGCTACGCCGATGTTGTCCAGAGCGTCGACCGACCACGCCTGGTCGAGGCGCTGTCGCGCGGAGCCGAGGTGGCCGGCCGGGAACTGGGCTGCCTGGTGCAGGTGGACTTCGGTGACTCCGGCCTCGGCCGATCCGGCGTGGCACCGGGCGACGCCGAGGCATTGGCAGACCGGGTGGCGGAGTTTCCCGGACTGCGGCTGGACGGTGTCATGACCGTGGCGCCATTGGGTGAGGACCCGCGAACGAGCTTCCACGCGTTGGCGGACATCAGCGAAAGCATCCGCCGCCGACACCCAGGGGCGACTGTTGTCTCCGCCGGCATGAGCGATGACTTCGAACCGGCTATTTCATGCGGTGCGACACACCTGCGTGTCGGCCGTTTGATCCTCGGTGAGCGGGTTCCGCTCCGGTAATGTCGCACACATGGCTGGCGCAATGCGGAAGATGGGCGAGTATCTCGGCTTGGTCGAACAGGCCGACTACGACGAGTACGACGACGAGCCCTCGGTCGTCGTACCGGTCAGGCGCGACGTCGAACCACATCCGGCACGCCCTGCGCCGAGCCGCGGCCCGGTGGCACACATCGACGAGCACCGGCGCCCGCGTCCGGTGGCGCCCGCTTCAGCCCTGAGCCGCATCGAGACGGTCACCCCCCGGACGTACAACGACGCCCGGACGGTCGGCGAGCACTTCCGTGACGGCGTCCCCGTCATCATGAACCTGTCCGAGATCAGCGATGCCGAGGCCAAGCGCCTGGTCGACTTCGCCGCCGGCCTGGTGTTCTCCGCGTATGGCTCGATCAACCGGGTCACGACCAAGGTGTTCCTGCTCTCGCCGAACGGCATCGAAGTCTCCGACGAGGACAAGCAGCGCATCGCTGCGGGCGGCTTCTACGACCAGCACTGATGGCTGCCGTCGGGGAATTCCTCCTCTTCATCACCTGGGTTGCCGTCCTCGTACTGCTGGCTCGCTTCATCATCGACTGGGTCCAGGTCTTGGCTCGGTCATGGCGCCCGCGCGGCATGGTCGCGGCGCTGTGTGAGGCGATCTTCACGATCACCGACCCCCCGCTGCGGGCTATACGCGGTGTGATTCCGCCCATACGGATGGGCGGTGCGATGCTGGATCTGTCGCCGATGGTGCTGCTGATCGGCATCTATATCGTGCAGATTGTGGTGCGCGCGACGATGTTCTGACCTGCGCATTCTCGTCCTCGTCCGGACGGGTGTGGCAGATGTCAACAATCACGGAGTACGGTAGACGCTCACACTCTTACGCACACCTGCATCTACTTGAGGAGATCACTCATGCCGTTGACGCCCGAGGACGTGCGCAACAAGCGATTCACGCCGGTCCGGCTCCGCGAGGGTTACGACATGGGCGAGGTGGATCAGTTCCTGGATGAAGTCGAGGCTGAACTTGAGCGCCTGACCGTCGAGAATGAGGAACTCCGCGCCAAGGTGGCGGCGGCGTCGACCGGCGAGGCGACGGGCATCATCCCTGCTGTCAGCGCGCCCGCCCCGGCCGTCGAGGTCTTCCGAGAGCCGGAGCCGGAGCCGGCGCCCGCGCCCGAACCCGAACCGGCCTTGCTGACGCCGGTTCCCTCGCCGGCGTCTCCGGCCGGAATCGCACCGACCATCGGCGACGCCTCCGCGGCCGCTGCTCGGCTGCTGGAGATCGCGTCGACCAACGCCGATCAGCTCATGGACCAGGCCAAGGAAGAGGCCGACCGCATCGTCGGCGAGGCTCGCGCCAAGGCCGAGCGCATCACGAACGAGGCCCGCGGCAAGGCCGACCGGCTCGAGACGGACGCTCGCATCCGGGCGCAGAAGCTGGACGACGAGACCAACGAGCGGCGGCAGGCGGCGGTCGCCACGATCGAACGCGAGCGTTACGAGCTGCAGCGCGAGATCGAGCACCTGCGCGCCTACGAGCGCGAGTACCGGGCTCGCCTCAAGAACTACTTCCAGAGCCAGCTCGACCAGCTCGCCGCCAACGAACAGGCGCCGTCGGAGTCGAACACGGTCACGTCCTCACACGACGCCGGCCGTCGCGCCAGGACCGACGACGCAATTTGAGCCTTACGCTTTGGCAATTCTGAACTGAAGGCCCAGCTCGTCATCACTGAAGGTGGCGGCTGGATCTTCCGTTTCCGCAAGTTCCCGCAACGCCACCGCGAGCACCTCGTCCGCGACGTCGTCGCCGTGTGCCGCCATCGCGGCCTGCACCTCGGGAGAGCCGCTCCAGTCCAGGGCGATGCGATCGGTGACCTCGAGGCCGGACGACTTGCGGGCCTCCTGGACCGCCCGGATGATGTCGCGGGCGATGCCGGCTCGGCGCAGGTCGTCGTCGAGCTCGAGGTCGAGCGCGACGGTTTCGCCTTGATCGTTGACGACCGACCAGCCCTGGCGCGGTCGCTCGGACAGGATCACATCGTCCGGGCCGACGCTGACCTCGCGGCCATCCACGGTGACTGTGGCCGAACCCACGGCCAATGCGGCAGCGAGCTTGGCCGCGTCGGCGTCGGCGATGGCTTGGGCCACGTTCGGCGTTTCGGTACCGAACTGCTTGCCCAGGTTCCGAAAGTTGCCCTTGGCGGAGTAGTCGACGAGTTCGCCGGTGTTCGAGAACGAGTCGAGCGCGCGCACG
>DATLCL010000253.1:0-3677 GCA_035526415.1 Aeromicrobium sp. | reverse complement strand
CGTACTTCTCGTTCACGCCGCGACGCTTGAGCTTGGACGTCGGTGTGAGGATGTCGCTGTCCGGCATCCAGTCTTCGCCGAGGATCTTGAACTTCTTGATCTGCTCAACCCGGCTGAGGTGCGAATTCGCCTCCTCGACCGCGAGCGCGATCAGGGCCCGGACCTCCGGGTTCGCCGACAAGGCGGCCGGCGAGGAATCGTCCAGGCCCTGCGCGGCAGCGTAGGCGGCGCTCGCATCCGGATCGAGTACGAGCAGTGCGACGTTGTACGGACGTGCGTCGCCGATACAGCAGGCCTGCCCGATCAAGGCGTGCGACGCCTTCAACTTCTGCTCGATGTTGGCCGGCGACATGTTCTTGCCGCCGGCGCTGATGATCAGCTCCTTCTTGCGGTCGATGATCGTGACGTAACCGTCGTCGTCGACGCTCACAACATCGCCGGTGTGCAGCCAGCCTTCGGGGTTGATCGCCTCGGCGGTCTTCTCTGGGTCGTTGCGATACCCGACCATCAGCCAATCGCCGCGCACGAGGAGCTCGCCGTCGTCGGCGACCTTCATTTCCACGCCGGCCAGCGGCTTGCCGATGCTGCCGGGCCGCGGTGCATCCATCGGGTTGAGGATGCCGCAGCATGCCGTCTCGGACATCGCCCAGCCCTCGAGGACTGGGATGCCGAGTGCCATGAAGTACTCCAAAACGGACGGCGGGATCGGTGCTGCGCCCGATGCGCCCCACACGAGCTGATCGAGACCCAGCTGGGCGCGGATGGCCGCCTTCGTCTCCTCCATCAGCGCGGACGGATCCGCGATTCCCTTGCTCTCCAATCCGGCCTTGATCTTCTCCCACAGGCGCGGCACGCTCATCCAGCCGGTCGGCTTGGTGTCGGCCAGTGCCGCCAGGATCTGGGTGGCGTCGGCCACGCAGGTGATCGAACAGGCACCGGCAACCGCGCGGTAGTAGTGAATGAACCGGTCGGCAACGTGGGCCAGCGGCAGGTACGACAGTGAGCGGCCGTGGGGCTCGAGGAGCCCGGCGCCGGCCCATCCGTGGACGGACGCCATCAGGTTCGCGTGGCTGAGCTGGACGCCCTTCGGCGGGCCCGTCGTCCCCGAGGTGTAGATCAGGGTCGCGATGTCCGTCGGCTCGACGGCTCGCCAGCTGGCTTCGAAGTTGGGGAAGTCGGCCTCTGGCAGTCCGTCCTCGAGCACGATGATCTGCAGATCGGCGTTCGCGGCCTTGATCGTCTCGACGTACTGCCGTTCAGCGATGACGATGCGGTTGCCGGCGTTGCCGAAGAGGTATTCGACCTGCTCCGGCGCCGACGAGTTGTAGATGGAGAACGGCGTGGCGCCGAGGTGGAGCGCCGCCATGTCGGCGATGAAGAACTCTGGACGGTTCGTTGTCATCAGTGCGAGGGTGTCGCCGCGCTGCAGCCCGAGCTCAGCGAGGCCGCCCGCGACACGTTCGACTTTGGCGGCCCACTCCCCGAAGGTCATCACCTGTTCGTTTTCAGGCGTGCGCAGGCCGATCGCGTCGGCATTGTGCTGGACCGTGAGTTGGAATGCCTCGCACAGTGTCGACGCTCCAAGCGCGGGCAAATCAGCGTTAGTCATGCGAGTACCTCCCGTGGTTCCGCGCATCCTGACAGTGACGTGTTTCATGGTCAATGGTCAATATGTCCAACGAGATTGCGTGTGTTGGCGGGTACGCTCGTACCACTAGTCCCGGGAGGTGAGTCATGACCGAATTCGACCCGCTGTCCGGTGACGCGCGTATGGCCGATCTTGAGTCGCGGCTCGCCACCACGACTGCGCAGAACGACCGCCTCATCCACACGCTGCGTGAAGCGCGCGACCAGATCGTCGCGCTCAAGGAGGAAGTCGATCGGCTGGCCCAGCCGCCGACCGGCTTCGGTACCTTCCTGCAGCTCAACGACGACGGTTCGGTCGACGTCTTCACCGGCGGGCGCAAGCTGCGCGTCAACGTCAGCCCGGCGGTCGAGAAGGAAGCGCTGCGCAAGGGCCAAGAGGTCATCCTCAACGAGGCCATGAACGTCGTTATGGCGCTGGACTTCGAGACCACCGGCGAAGTCGTCATGCTCAAGGAGCTACTGGCCGACGGGGAGCGTGCGCTCGTCCTCGGCAACGCCGACGAGGAGCGCATCGTGCGCATCGCTGACTCGCTGGTGGGCACCAAGATCCGCGCCGGCGACTCGCTGCTGCTCGACGGCCGATCCAACTACGTCTACGAGCGTGTGCCCAAGAGCGAGGTCGAAGAGCTGGTCTTGGAAGAGGTCCCGGACATCGACTACGACGCGATTGGTGGCCTGAGGTCGCAGATCGAGTCCATTCGCGACGCGGTGGAGCTGCCGTACCTGTATCCAGAGGTCTTCATTGAGCACCAGCTCAAGCCGCCGAAAGGCGTCCTGCTCTATGGCCCGCCCGGCTGTGGCAAGACGATGATCGCCAAGGCTGTGGCCGCATCGCTGGCCAAGAAGGTCTCGGAGAAGACCGGCGAGGAAGGCCGCTCGTACTTCCTGAACATCAAGGGCCCCGAGCTGCTCAACAAGTATGTCGGCGAGACGGAGCGGCACATCCGGCTGGTGTTCCAGCGGGCCCGCGAGAAGGCCTCCGAAGGCACTCCGGTCATCGTGTTCTTCGACGAGATGGACTCGTTGTTCCGCACCCGCGGATCAGGCATCTCATCCGACGTCGAGAACACGATCGTCCCGCAGCTGCTGAGCGAGATCGACGGCGTCGAAGGCTTGGAAAACGTCCTGGTCATCGGCGCATCGAACCGCGAGGACATGATCGACCCGGCCATCCTTCGCCCCGGCCGGCTCGACGTGAAGATCAAGATCGAGCGTCCCGACGCCGAGGCTGCGCGCGACATCTTCAGCAAGTACCTCGTCGCAGACCTGCCCCTGCACGCCGACGACCTCTCCGAGTTCAGCGGCGATGCGTCGGCGACCGTCAACGGGATGGTCCAGCGGGTCGTGGAGCGGATGTACGCAGAATCGCAGGAGAACCAGTTCCTTGAGGTCACCTACGCCAACGGTGACAAGGAGATCCTGTACTTCAAGGACTTCAACTCCGGCGCGATGATTCAGAACATCGTCGACCGGGCCAAGAAGATGGCGATCAAGGACCTCCTCGAACATGACCAACGCGGCTTGCGCGTGCAGCACCTGCTGCAGGCCTGCTTGGACGAGTTCAAGGAGAACGAGGACCTGCCCAACACCACCAACCCGGACGACTGGGCCCGCATCTCGGGCAAGAAGGGCGAGCGGATCGTCTTCATCCGCACGCTCGTCTCCGGCAAGGGTGGACAGGAGCCGGGTCGCTCGATCGACACCGTCGCGAACACCGGCCAGTACCTGTAATTGGAACTCGAGGAAGTCCGGTACGACCATCGTGTCGTCCAAGAGCTGACCCGCGAGGTGCAGGCCGAGTACGGCCGACGGTACGGCGGTGACGGCGACTCCAGCCCGATGGATCCAGAACGGTTCGTCGCGCCTCATGGCAGGTTCTTCCTCGCGACGCTCGAGGGTGAGCCGGTCGGCATGGGTGGTTGGCGGTGGGGCGGACCCGCTGAGGGCGACGCCGAGATCAAGCGGATGTACGTGCGCGAAGAGCGTCGTCGGACCGGTGTCGCCCGCGCCATCCTCGACGAGCTCGAACG
>DATLCL010000238.1:0-16763 GCA_035526415.1 Aeromicrobium sp. | reverse complement strand
ACCACGATCTGCGATTTCGAATCTGGCTCCGCGCTGTCACAGCTGCCGCCGGCGTCAGAGCCCGTTACGCCGCGGGCTACCGCCCCGACCAGACCGCTACGGCGCCTGCGTGGCCAGTCAGCACTGTCAGCACCGCCGTCGCGACACCGAGTATGAAGATGAGCGGGATGGCGATGCGTGAGAGCGTCACGGCACCAGCAACCTGAGGGTGTTCGCGCTCATGGCCAGGAATTGGTGAACCATGCGGCACGCTCCACCAGGCAACCAATGCAGAAGCGGCCAGTGCCCAAGCCACCGCCTGAAGGCGACCGGCCCACATCTCATGGATATTGATGAGGGAACGATTCGGGTCGTTGCCCAGCGATGCCGAGAGCGCGTCCCCAGTGATGGCGGAAAGCTGAACTGACGCGGCAGCACCTACGGCCGCGATGGCCAAGGGGTGACGCAGCGCCCACCGCCAAGGCGGACGCACCGCGAACAGCACGGCAATCAGAGCCGCCGCTGGTGCCAGGAAGACTGCCGCGTGAACTACGAGCGGGTGCAAAGGGATGCCAGAAATCGTCATAAGAACAACGCTCCTACTTCGACCATGAAGGACCGATGAGCCGGATGGGCGCCCCCACGAGGCGCCCATCCGGCTGGTGTTTTGACTCAGAACGTTTGCGACTGCAAGTCATGAAGAAGTGACGCCAACTCCTTCTCCTGTGCCGTCGCTGACGCCGCCTTGATGTTGCCGTGGTCGATGGCATACGTCTTGAGCACGGCGTCCATTTGGGTGTCGATCGCGGTCCAGGACTTCTTGTTGACCTTCTGCAGCGAGGACGCGTCCGCATCCCAGTCGTCTCGCATCGTCTGCACGGTGGCATGGGACGCCGCCGACTTGCCGGCCTTGTCCTGGTCGGTGGCGGTCTGCGCAAGCTGCTCGTACTTGGCCACGGCGGCCGCCGTCTGGGCCGGAGTGAACTTCGGCTTCGGGCAGGCGGGCATGGTCTCGCTGGCACCCGTGGGGTCGCAGGTCACGTGCGGCTGGCTGTGCGCCCAGATCATGACCGTGGCCGTCGCGGCAGCAAGGGCAATGAAGCCGAGGAGGCCGATGCGTTCCTTGGTCGTGTTTGTCGAGACCGCCGGGACGTGCGTGGCTTCGTAGGTTTCGAGGACGTCGCTTCGGCTGACGGTCAGGTAGATAACTGTCGCGAGGATGGCGCCGAGGAAGATCAACGACGTCATGAAGGTGCCGAGGCCGAGACCGACCGGCTCGGCAGGGTTGGTTGCCACCTTCGGTGAGGCCAACCAGTCGCCGATGTTCGCGCCCAGCGGGCGGGTCAGGATGTACGCCAACCAGAACGACAGCACCGGGTTCGCCCCGAGCTTCCACAGCACGGCGATCGACGCGATCAGGACGAGCGGGAGGAACACCGACTGGGCTGGGGGCCAGTTGGTGAGTTCCAACGTCCAGTCACCGGTGGCCGTACCGAGCGCGAACGTGACAAGCACGGTCAGCCAGTAGAACGCCTCCCGAGGGAAGTTCGTGATCGAGTGGATCGACAGCGTCCGCTCGCGGATCCACCAGATGCCGAAAACGAGCGCGAGCAGGGCCGCGAACACCGTGGAGCTGAACCAGAGCGGCACGTGCAGCTGGTCGGTGAGCATGTCGGTGTAGAGCGTTCCGGCAACGCTGACGACCACGACGGTGAGCCAGTACGGGAAGGGCGTGTACCGCTTGGTCTTGACCTGCCAGATGATCACGACGGCGAAGATCGCCGTGAACAGCAGCATCGTGTTCGTCAGGCCGAACCCGAGCGTCTCGTTGATGTAGTCGGCAAAGCTCTCACCCACCGTTGTGCACAGGATCTTGATGATCCAGAACCAGATGGTGACCTCGGGGACCTTGCTCAGCAGACCTCCGGCAGTCGCGCGGCGGCGCGGCTCCGTTGTTGTCGTGGTCGTCATGTCAATCAGGCTTGCACTGCGAACCTGCAAGCAACCTGACTGGCTGCGGCCGTTCGGTCGGATCGGCGGCACGCGGTCGGTACCGTGACGTGGTGTCCGTGATCGCCGTCTGCGAGGACGATGCTGCGCTGCGCACCGCCGTACGGCGAGCCTTGGAGTCCGCCGGCCACAAAGTCCGTGGGGCCGCCACCGGCCACGAGCTGATGATGGTGTGCGAGAGCTTCGCGCCCGACGCCATCGTGCTTGACATCGGGCTGCCCGACGCCGACGGCCGTGACGTCTGCATGGCGCTGCGCGCCCACGGCATCACCGCACCGGTGCTCATGCTCACAGCCCTGGACGGCACCCACAACAAGGTGGCCGGCTTCCAGTCCGGGGCGGACGACTACCTGACCAAGCCGTTCGATCTGGTCGAGTTGCAAGTGCGAATCGCAGCCCTGCTGAAACGCGTCCCCCAATCGGTCGGCGATGCGGCCGGACTGGTCCTCGACCCGGCCTCGCACGCGATCGGGCGCGGCGGGATTGAGGTGTCCCTGACCCCAACCGAATTCCGGTTGCTGGCCCACCTTGTGGCCCGGCCGGGCTCGGTGGCCCGCCGGCGCGACCTGGTCGGGTCGGCGTGGCCACACGGCGCCGCGGTCTCGGACAACACGCTCGATTCCTACATCCGGCGCATCCGCACCAAGCTCGCCACGCTCGACGATGCGCCACACATCACGACGGTGCGCGGAATCGGCTACCGATGGGACTGACCAATCTCCGCGGCCGGATGATCGCCTTCGCGGCAATCGGAACCACGGCCCTTGTCGCCGTCGTGGCCATCCTCACCCAACTGCTCGCCGCCAACGCGAGTGAAGCCGATGCACGCGCGATCGCCCATGCACGGGCCGACGGAATCACCGCCGGCGTCCGGATCGTGCACGGGCGCCTCCACGTTCTCGAGGGCACCGACGACTTTCTCGGCGCCACCGCGTGGGTCTTCGACGCGTCCGGCCACCTGGTCGAAGGGACCGTTCCCGCGTCTGTCCGGTCGTCGGTGAGGCAGCTGGTGCTGGAGCGCCGCGAACGGTACGCCACACGCGGGCTCTACTTGTTCTACGTCCGGCCGTTCACCACGCGGGGCGTCTCCGGAAGCGTGGTCTCCACCGTCGACCTGCGCCCATTCGAGGCCTCCGAACGCCGGCTCCTCGACGCGGTTCTGCTGCTGGGCGTGCTCACCATCGGCTTGGCCGCCGGCATTGCGACGCTCGTCGTTAACCGAAGTCTCGGGGTCGTGCGCCGCATGTCGGAACAGGCCGATCAATGGCAGGGTCACGACCTGAGCCGGCGATTCGGGTTGGGGACGGGGCACGACGAGATCACCGAACTCGGTCGCACCTTGGACCACATGCTCGATCGGATCAATGACGCTCTGGCTAGCGAGCGCCGAATCACCGACGAGATCGCCCACGAACTCAGGACCCCCCTGGCTGGTCTGAAGGCCGAAGCCCAATGGGGACGCGCCCATGCTTCGGGTAAGGCAGCCGACGCTCTGGACGCCGTCCTCGTAGCGGCTGACCGGATGGACTCAGCGCTGTCCACCGTCCTGGACTCCGCACGTGCCCGCGTGAGCGAGCCGGGGGGCTGCGACGCGGCCCGGGTCATCAATGGGCTACTGGTTGACGCGGAGACGCTCGACACTCATGGACGAACGGCGGTGGCAACGTCAAGTGATGTCGTCAGCGCGCTCCTCGCGCCGCTGCTGGAGAACGCACGACTCCATCAGGCGTCTCGGGCCTGGGTGAACACTACGGAAGCCGCCGACGGCGTCGCCGTGCATGTCCACGACGACGGTCCCGGCTTCGCACCCGGCGACACCGAGACAGCCTTCACGCCCGGCTGGTCCATGACCGGAGGGCACGGCCTCGGCTTGGCCGTGGTCCGGAGGTTGGCCGCATCACACGCCATCCCGGTCAGTGCTCACCCCGGCCCCGGCGGTCACGTCGAACTCCGCTTTCCGAGACCATAATTCCACGTCACGAACCGTGCGAAGGTGCCGCGATGAGCACGCTCGGCGAACTTCAGGGCTTCGTCATCCGAAGGACGTCCAACGCCTCGTCCAGCTGTTTGAGCGTCAGGTCGCCGCGATCGACGTACCCCTCCTCGAGGACAACCTCGCGGATCGTCTTGCGTTCCTTGACCGCCTTCTTCGCGACGGCGGCGGCGTTCTCGTAGCCGATGTAACGATTCAACGGCGTAACGACGGATGGGCTGGACTCGGCGTACTCGCGCATCCGGTCGGCGTCGGCGGTGATTCCGTCGATGGTGCGGTCGGCGAGGACCGTCGATGCGTTGGCAAGCAGCCGGATGGACTCCAGCAGATTCCTCGCAATGACCGGCATGGCCACGTTCAGCTCGAAGTTGCCGGACGCGCCGGCCCAGGCGATGGTCGCGTCGTTGCCGATGACCTGCGCGGCCACCATGAGCGTCGCCTCCGGCAGGACCGGATTGACCTTGCCCGGCATGATGCTCGATCCCGGCTGCAGGTCGGGCAGATGGATCTCGGCGAGGCCTGTCCGCGGTCCTGAGCTCATCCAGCGCAGGTCATTGCAGATCTTCGTCAGGCTGACCGCAATGGTGCGGAGCTGGCCGGAAAGCTCGACGAGCGCGTCGCGTGCGCCCTGCGCCTCGAAATGGTCCGTTGCCTCGGTCAACGGCAAGCCCGTCTGTTCGGCCAGCAGGGCGATCACGCGCTGCGGGAATCCGGCCGGGGTGTTGATGCCAGTTCCGACCGCGGTTCCGCCGAGCGGGACCTCGGCAACGCGGGGGAGCGCAGACTGCAGCCGGTCGATTCCCTTGCGGACCTGGGCGGCATAGCCGCCGAATTCCTGCCCCAGCGTGACGGGCGTCGCGTCCATGAGGTGGGTGCGCCCTGACTTCACGGCAGTAGCGAACTCAGTCGCCTTGCCCTCCAGTGACGTGGCCAGGTGATCAAGCGCCGGGATCAGGTCCCGCAGGGTCGCCTCGGTCGCGGCCAGGTGGATCGACGTCGGGAACACGTCGTTGCTCGACTGGCTGGCATTGACGTGATCGTTCGGGTGGACCTCGCGGGCCAGCCCGCGCGACGCCAACGTCGCAATGACCTCGTTGGCGTTCATGTTGCTGGACGTCCCCGAACCGGTCTGGAAGGTGTCGACCGGGAATTGGGCGTCATGTCGTCCGTCAGCGACCTCGGCTGCAGCCGTGATGATTGCCTCTGCAAGGTCGTTGTCCAGGACACCCAATTCGGCGTTCGTCTGGGCACATGCGCCCTTGATGAGCGCGAGCGCGCGAATCTGCGCCGACTCGATGGGACGTCCCGAGATGGGAAAGTTCTCGACCGCCCGCTGGGTCTGTGCCCGCCACAGCGCGTCGGCAGGCACCCTGACCTCGCCCATCGTGTCGGACTCGATCCGGAACTCAGTCATTGCCGAGGATTTCGGATCCGGCGACCAGTGATCTCGTCCGGTGTCAGCTCGATCAAGATGTCGCGGACTCCGGGCGCCCACGGTCGAGGAGCCGTGGGCGACAGATCGACGTCGGCGGGCGACACCTTCTTTGTCGTTCCCTTGACCAAGACGCTCCAGCCGTGTTGCATCAGCCGGTCCGGATAGTCGATCTCGAAGGCCACGTCGTCACACCCCTCGGCTAGTTCGGCCAAGACGCTGTCTGGCGACGTGGTGAAGTACACCCGTTCATGGCGGAACACGAAGTTCACGGGCAGGAGCTGTTGGCCACGGGATGAACGGAACGCCAGCCGCCCTACGTTCGTGGTGCTTCCGAGGAAGTTCAGGCAATCCTCGGGTGACATGACCTCGACGCCCGACGCGGAGCGGGGCGTTGCTGGGAGGGGTGCTGCCTCAGGCATCGCGTACCTCCGTCGCTGTGCTGACGCGATCATGTTAACCGGCCCGGTCGATCTCGCGGCGGGTCAACGGGGGCGGGACGAGACGCCGGTCTGCAATAGCGTCGGAGCATGCCCCCTTCACCAACCCGTCACCCTGCAGTTGTCGAACACGAACTGGAGCGCGCCGAAGACGTCCAGTTGCGCATCGCGGATGCGATCACCCATTTCGCCGGGTCAATGGCCTTCGTGTACGTCCACATGGCCGCGTTCGCTCTCTGGATGCTGCTCGCGGAACGGAATCCGTGGCCGACGCTCACCCTGGTCGTCTCGCTGGAAGCAATTTTTCTGTCGACGTTCGTGATGATCGGCCAGAATCGCCAAGCCGAGCTCCAGAAAGTGAAGGCAGATCACGACTTCGTCGAGCAGGAGCTCGAGCTGAAGGCGAATACGCAACTCACTCGCGAGATCGAGTCACTCGTCGTCGAGGTGAAACGCCTGGTCGAGCAACTTCACTCGCCTGACGCCCGTTGACCTGACGGGTGGCTCGGTGGAGCTACTGCGCGCTTCGCACCCGAATGCCACTGATCGGGACATTCACGGCCCCGCTCGGATCGGTGAAGAAGTCGTTTCCCTTGTCGTCGACCACGATGAACGCGGGGAAATCCTCGACCTCGATCCTCCAGACGGCCTCCATGCCCAGCTCGGGCCACTCGAGGACCTCCACGGACTTGATGCAGTCCTGTGCGAGCCGAGCTGCGGGCCCGCCGATCGAGCCGAGATAGAAGCCGCCGTGCTTGTTGCACGCCTCCGTCACCTGCTTGGAACGGTTACCTTTCGCAAGCATCACCATCGAACCGCCCGACGCTTGGAACTGGTCCACATAGGAATCCATCCGCCCAGCGGTCGTCGGGCCGAACGACCCGGAGGGATAGCCCTCGGGTGTCTTCGCCGGGCCGGCGTAATAGACCGGGTGGTCCTTCAGCCAGTCCGGCATCGGCTGACCAGCGTCGAGCAGCTCCTTGATCTTGGCGTGTGCGATGTCGCGGGCGACTACGAGCGGGCCAGTCAGCGACAGCCGCGTCTTGGCCGGGTGCTGCGTCAACTCGGCCAGGATGTCCGACATCGGCTGGGTTAGGTCGACCTTGACCACCTCACCACCCTGGATGAGGTGCTCTTCGGTGGTGTCCGGCAGGTACTTCACCGGATCGGTCTCGAGCTGTTCGAGGAACACGCCCTCCGGTGTGATCTTGCCGAGTGCCTGGCGGTCGGCCGAACAGGAGACCGCAATGGCGACGGGGCAGGACGCGCCGTGCCGTGGGAGCCGGACGACGCGGACGTCGTGGCAGAAGTACTTGCCGCCGAACTGGGCGCCGATGCCGAAGGACTGGGTGAGCTTGAAGACCTCGTCCTCCAGTTCGAGGTCGCGGAAGCCGTGTGCACTTATCGAGCCTTCGGTGGGCAGGTTGTCGAGGTAGTGCGCCGAGGCATACTTCGCCGTCGTCAGCGCGAACTCCGCCGACGTGCCGCCGATGACAACAGCCAGGTGATAGGGCGGGCAGGCGGCGGTGCCGAGCGACCGGATCTTCTCGTCCAGGAACTCCAGCAGCCGCTGGGGATTGAGGACTGCCTTCGTCTCCTGATAGAGGAACGACTTGTTGGCCGAGCCGCCGCCCTTGGCCATGAAGAGAAACTTGTACTCCGGTTTCCCGTTTCCCTTCTCATCGTGCACAGTCGGGGTCGAGTAGAGCTCGATCTGGGCCGGCAGGTTGGTCCCGGTGTTCTTCTCCTCGTACGTGGTCAGCGGTGCCAGCTGGCTGTAGCGCAGGTTGAGCTTCGTGTACGCGTCGTACACGCCGCGGCTGATCCACTCGGCGTCGTCGGTGCCGGTCAGGACTCCTTCGGACTTCTTGCCCATGATGATGGCCGTGCCGGTGTCCTGGCACATCGGCAGGACACCGCCAGCCGAGATGTTGACGTTCTTCAGCAGATCCAAGGCGACGAAGCGGTCGTTTCCGGACGACTCCGGGTCGTCGATGATCTTGCGCAGCTGCGTCAGGTGTGCGGGCCGCAGGTAATGGCTGATGTCGTGCATCGCCTCCGCGGTCAGCCGCCGGAGCGCCTCGGGCTCCACCGTGAGGAAGGTCTGCACCGTGCCGTCCGGCTGGGGCACCTCGATGGTCGAGACGCCCTCGGTCGTGACCAGCCGGTAGGGAGTGTCGTCCTTGCCCGTCGGGAGGAGGTCGGAGTAGTGAAACTCAGCGTCAGCCATAGCGGAATGACAATATCGGCAGGCTTCCCTGCGTGACACCATGGCCGTGTGTTCTTGCACTGGCTCTTCCTCGTCGGCGATGCCGCATGATCCGCTTCGGCCCGAAGGTCTCTGCGCCTCCGGAGGGCCTCGACGACGACTCCCAGGAGCGCCTCGACTACTTCCTGCAGCTGGCGGGGGAGGGCGACCTCATCCCGACGCGGCGCCTCGTCTGGCTGGCCGTGATGGCCACGAAGCGTCTGGACCTGAAGGGCCAAGGCGGGTTCAAGAAGACCGGTGAAACCATCCTGCTTCGACCACACACCATGGTGCTCACGCCGCAGGAGGCGATCGGCGCACCGAAGGTGAACTACTACCTGACCGAGTTGCAGGACGGCAAGGACCTCAAGCCCCTCCGCGTCACGGATGTCGGCCCACAGGGACTCTGGCACCTCGACGGTCTCCACCGACTGCTCGCCGCCCGGATCCTCGGCATGACGGTCGAGGCGAAGATCTACAGGTGATTGAGGCGAGCGGAACGGCCGCTTGCGGACGTTCCCGAGCCGATTGAAACCTGTTGAGCCTGCGCAGCAGGCGATTACCGCTGATTCGGGGTCAGGCCTTCGCGCGGCGAGCAGTGCGGACGATGGTATCGATGACCGTCGGCCAGAGCTGTCGCGGCAGGTCGTGCCCCATGCCGGCGATCTCGACGTGCTCGGCGTCCGCGATGGCGCGCGCAGTCGCGCGCCCACCGGATCGGTGGACCAGTGGATCGTTCAGCCCGTGAATCACCGCCGTTGGAACGCTCACCCGACTCAAGTCCTTGGTGCGGTCGGGCTGGGTGATCACCGCCATCATGTGCCGAAGGACGCCGCTGGCCGCCCAACCGCGGTCCCACGTCTCCTCGGCCCGCGCGAGCATGCGCTCGGTCGTCGTCGGGAATCCCGGCGACCCAATGCGCTTCCACGAGCGCTGCGAGTTCGCCAGGTAGCCCTCCCGACCGGTGCCGGACGAACCCAGCATGGCGGGGAGCAGCTTGGGGTGCAGCCAGCCGACCGTGCGCTGGCCTGTCGACGACATGATGGACGTCAGCGACAGCACCCGGTCGGGATGGTCAATTGCCAGGGTCTGCGCGATCATGCCGCCCATCGAGACGCCGGCGACATGAGCCGCCGAGATGCCGAGATGGTCGAGCAGGCCGATGGCATCCTCGGCCATGTCCGCCAATGTGTAGGGCGGACGGACGCGACCGGCGAATGCCCTGACGATGTCGGCCCGCCTGACCCGGTGCTCGCGCAGCTTCGTCGAACGACCGGTGTCGCGGTTGTCGTAGCGGATCACGAAGAACCCGCGGTCGGCAAGGCCGTTGCAGAGCTCGCTGTCCCACCAGCCCATCGGGCCGCCGAGGCCCATAATCAGCAGGACTGCGGGATCGTCCGGCGAACCGAACGTCTCATAGCAGAGCTCGATGCCCGACTCCAGGCCGACGAACTGTTCACCGCTGCTGCTCAACCGCGCGGGCTCACTTCTCGTAGTCGACTCGTGAGTACTTCTTGAGCTTGGCCAGCTTGTGCTCGCTGGTGATGGTGCGGATGGTGCCGCTGCGCGAGCGCATCACGATGGACTGCGTGACCGCCCGGCTGGGGCCGTAGCGAACGCCGTCCATCAACTCACCATCCGTGATGCCGGTGGCCACGAAGAAGCAGTCGTCCCCGCTGACCAAGTCCTCGGTGTACAGCACTTCATCGAGCACGAGGCCGGCGTCGACGGCGCGCTTGCGCTCCTCGTCGCCGGTGGGCCACAGCCGGGCCTGGATCACGCCGTCGAGGCACTTCATGGCGCAGGCGGTAATGATGCCCTCGGGCGTGCCGCCGACGCCGATGAGCATGTCGACGCCGGTGCCGGGCCGCGCGGCCATGATGGCGCCGGCCACGTCACCATCGGTGATGAACTTGATCCGAGCACCCGTGGCGCGGATCTCGTCGACGATCTGGGCGTGGCGCGGGCGATCAAGGACGCAGACGGTGATGTCACTGGGCTGGACACCCTTGGCCTTGGACACGATGGAGATGTTCTCGGCCACCGGAAGGCGGATGTCGACGAGCTCGGCTGCCTCGTGGCCGGTGACCAGCTTCTCCATGTAGAACACCGCGGAGGGGTCGTACATCGCGCCGCGGGGCGCGACGGCCATGACCGAGATGGCGTTGCTCATTCCCTTCGCCGTCAGCGTGGTCCCGTCAATCGGGTCGACGGCGACGTCGTATTCGGGTCCGGTGCCATCGCCCACGCGCTCGCCGTTGTAGAGCATCGGGGCGTCGTCCTTCTCGCCCTCGCCGATGACGACGATGCCATTCATCTCGACGGTGTTGATGAGGGATCGCATCGCGTTGACAGCGACGCCGTCAGCGCCGTTCTTGTCGCCTCGACCGACCCAGCGACCCGCGGCCATGGCTCCGGCCTCGGTGACCCGCACCAGGTCGAGGGCGAGGTTCCGGTCAGGAACACTGGCGTCACGATGCAGGCTCTCCACGAGCCACAGCCTACCGGTGAGCGAGCGAGCGGAATGGCCGCGTGCGGACATTCCCGAGCGAGCGATACCGGTTGAGCCCGCGGGCGATTACCGGTGACATGATTTCCGGATGGCATCTGCAGGTGGTTCTCGTGGCGGCTCGTTCGGTGACGCGCTGCGAACGACAGCCATTATGGGAGCACTGCTCCTGGGGGCGTTCGCGGTCGGACAGCTGGTCACGGTGACGCCCGATCGGCCAGAACGCCGGGTCGAGCTCACCGATGCCGTTGCGGGCGCACGGGCTGCCGCGAAGTTCAACGTCATCGCCCCGCGGACGCTGCCGAAGGGTTGGGTTGCCAACTCGGCCCGGTTCGGGCCGGACGCGTGGCACCTGGGGGTGCTCACCCCGCAGGACAGGTATATCGGCCTCGAGCAGGCGACGACGTCGGTCTCGGGGATCGTGGACGATTTCGCACCGAAGAGCCGAGCCGTCCGCACCCTAAAGGTGGCGGGCGAGGTGTGGCAGGTCCGGGCCGAAACGGACGGCGACCGCGTCTACGTCCGCGACTTCGGCGAGACGTCGGTTCTCGTTATCGGGAGCGCTCCACGGACCGAGCTGGAGCGTTACGTCTCGTCGCTGTCCGCGGCCGCAGCCGCGTCCTGACCGGCGGCCTCAAGCCGCTTACGGACACCCTCGAGCCGCTCTTGGCAGATGGCGGCAACCGCCTCACCGCGCTCCCAGAGCTTCAGCGATTCCTCCAGCCCAAGGCCACCGGCCTCCAGCTTGGCGACGATGGCGATCAATTCGTCGCGGGCCGCCTCGTAGGACAGTTCCTCCGTCATGTGAGCTCCTGGGTCGAAACCTTGTGGGCGACGACACGGCCATCGGCCAGTCGCACGGTGAATTCGTCGGGCACAGCTCCGACTGACGTCAAGACCGCGCCGGCGGTGGTCTGTGCCACCGCGTAGCCGCGTTGCATCGTCGCCGACGGGGAGAGGGCCTGGACCCGGGCCAGATGGTGGCCCACCGCATCGCGTTCGCGGTCGACAAGCTGGCCGAGTGCGCGACGCGACCGGTACAACGCGTCGGTGACGAGCTCGTGCTGGGCATCGACGAGGACGTGCGGTTGCGCGAGGACGGGCCGTGAGCGCAACGCCGCGAGTGCTGCCGTCTCATGCTCCAGGAGTCGACGGACGGCATGCGCCGCTCGGGACCGCGCCTGGGCGACACCGGCCAGTTCGTCAGCCACAGCCGGGACGACGATCTTGGCGGCGTCGGTGGGCGTCGAGGCGCGGTGGTCGGCGACGTGGTCGAGGATCGGGGTGTCGGGCTCGTGTCCGATCGCGCTGATGACCGGCGTCGTGCAGGCAGCCACTGCACGGATGAGAGCTTCGTCCGAGAACGGCAGCAGGTCGTGCAGCGAGCCACCGCCGCGGGCGACGATGATGACATCGACGTCGTCGTTGGCGTCCAGCAGCCGCACGGCCTCGATGACGCTGGACGCGGACTGGGCGCCCTGCATGAAGGCGTACTGGATCACGAAATGAACCGATGGCCACCGCTTGCGGGCGTTCTCGAGGACGTCACCCTCAGCGTCGGAGGCCTTGCCGGTGACCAGGCCGATGCCACGAGGCAGGAAGGGAAGTGGCCGCTTCAGTCGCGGGTCGAAGAGGCCTTCTGCAGCGAGCGCGCGTCGGCGAGCCTCGAGCTGGGCGAGCAGTTCACCTTCGCCTTGCGGCCGGATTTCACGGATGTCGAGCGCAAGGCTGCCGTTGCCCTCCCAGAACGATGGCTTTGCCAAGACGACGACGCGGGCGCCCTCCATGATCGGCGTGGCGAGACGGTCGAGCACGCTCACGTGGCATTTGGCCTGGATCGAGATCTTGGCCTCGAGATCGCGCAGCGTCAGGAAGCAGATACCCGGCCGACGCTTCAGCTCGGTGATTTCGGCCTCGACCCACACCGCACCCATGCGGCCGACCCACTGGCCGATCAACATCGAAATCTGGCGCAGCGGCGCCGGTGATTCCGGGCTGGTCTCGAGGGGCATGGGGTGACACTACCTAGGCGTCCCGACACACACAGGCCACGTAGACTCGAGGCCATGGTCGAACTCGGTATGCCCGCGCTCGGTGGAAGCGTCCTGCTCGCCGACCCCCGCGGCTACTGTGCCGGCGTCGACCGCGCGGTCATCACGGTGGAGAAGGCGCTCGACCTCTATGGCGCGCCCGTCTATGTCCGCAAGCAGATCGTGCATAACAAGCACGTCGTGCACAATCTGGCCGCCCGAGGCGCCGTCTTCGTCGAGGAGCTCGACGAGGTGCCGGAAGGCGCCATCGTCGTCTTTTCGGCTCACGGCGTGTCCCCGGCGGTGCACGCTCAGGCGGCCGAGCGGCAGCTCAAGACCATCGATGCCACCTGCCCGCTGGTCACCAAGGTCCACCACGAGGCCCGGCGCTTCGCCAAGGACGGCTATCACATCCTCCTGATCGGCCACGACGGCCACGAAGAGGTCGAAGGCACCGCTGGCGAGGCCCCGGAGAGCATCACGCTCGTCGAGCACCCCAGCGACGTCGACAACCTTGACTTCCCGCCGGACGCGAAGCTGTCGTGGTTGTCGCAGACGACGCTCAGTGTCGACGAGACGATGGAGACGGTCCGGCGGCTGCGCGAACGGTTCCCCCAGCTGGAGGACCCGCCGAGCGACGACATCTGTTACGCGACGCAGAACCGCCAGGTGGCGGTCAAGGAGATCGCGGCGAAGTCAGACCTGGTGATCGTCGTCGGGTCGTCCAACTCGTCCAACTCGGTCCGCTTGGTTGAGGTCGCTCTCGAGGCGGGCGCAAAGGCGGCCTACCGCATCGACGACGTGACCGAGTTCGACCCGTCATGGCTTGAGGGTGTCGAGCGGGTCGGCGTGACCTCAGGCGCCTCGGTGCCAGACGACTTGGTGCAGGACGTGCTGGGATATCTGGCCGAGCACGGCCACCCCGATGCCGATGCGGTGCGCACGGCTGACGAGAGCCTGACCTTCGCCCTGCCGCCGGAGCTCCGAAAGGACCTCAAGCACGCTGCAGGCTGAGCACCCGGGCGCGTGATGCCCAAACGTTGCGCAGCACGATCGTCGTGAGCGCCAGCGCGTGCCCGATGACCAGCGTGACGCCGTGGTCCAGCGTCGTGCCGATGGTGCGGGTGATGGTTCCGGCATCGACGGCAAGCCCCGGGACCTCGATGGCGCCCGGCTCGATGAGGGCGACGCCGAACAGTGTGACGATCAGCAACGGCGGCGGCAGCACCCCGGTGGTGACGATCGACCGGAGGTCGACGGCCATGGGCGCCGTAATCGCGACCAGGATGAAGCCCACACTGAACGCGAGGCCGAGCGTGCCGTCGGTGAGGTCGAGCCAGACGATGGCGGCCATCGCGAGGAACGCCATGACAACCACGGCGGCTCCGCTGAGATCACGGGCAGGGCGATCGGGGCCGCGTCCGCGTCCGATGCTCATGATCTGACGGTAATCCTGCGAGCCGACAGTCCGGCGTCACCGCGCCGACGTGTCGCGAGTGCCGGAATTCAGTACTGTTCCGGCCCGAGCACGAAGTACGTCGTCATCGCGCCCTTGCCCTTGATGTCCATCGCCTGGGGATCGCTGAAGGCGTAGCGGTCCTTCAGCAACTCGTAGGTCGACTCAGACACCTGGATGCGGTTCGGCAGGCCATGGGATTCCATCCGGCTCGCCGTGTTGACCGTGTCGCCCCACAGGTCATAGGCAAAGCGTCGGCGCCCGATCACGCCGGCGACCACAGGTCCAGAGCTGATGCCGATCCGGAGCTTGAGGTCGGTGGGCCACAGTGGTGCGATGGCAGTGGCTGCGCGCTGCATGTCGAAGGCGAGTTCGACGATGGACGCCGCGTGGTCGGGATCGGGACGGGGGATGCCGGCCACGGCCATGTAGGCGTCACCGATCGTCTTGACCTTCTCGATGCCGCGGTCCTCACACAGGTCGTCGAACTTCCCGAAGAGGAGGTCGAGCAGCTCGACGACCTCGGAGGGCGGCAGCTCGGACGAGAACGGGGTGAAGCCGACGATGTCGGCGAACACCACGGTCGCGTTATCGACGGATTCGGCGATCGCGGTCGGATTTTCGCGCAGTCGCTGGGCGATGGACTCCGGAAGGATGTTGTGCAGCAGGTCGTCCGAGCGTTGCCGCTCGGCACCCAACTCCCTGTTGGCAAGGAACTCGGTCCGCTTGGACCGCTCCAACGCAAAGGCGACCGTCACGATGAGGATCCCGTAGGTGACGAGGCTGAGCTCCTCGAATGCGAGGACCCCCCAGGAATCTCGCTTCAGCAGGAGCGTGACGGCCACGATGGGGAAGGTGACGAGCGCGGTGAGGAGCGCGGACCGGAACCGCACCCGGATGACCCCGACCAACCCGAGCATCAGCAAGACGGTTCCGACGCTCGTGTAGGTCCGCGGTATGGGCGTCAACAGCACGGCACCCACCGTGGACCACGAGTAGAGCCCGATGGCGGCGCACGTGATGAGTTGGATGTATCGGTGAGCCGACGACCACCATGTCGCAGCCCCAACGATCGTGAGCAGGGCCATGAGGCCGATGAGGCGAAGCCAGAGTAGGACGTCGATGTGGTCGAGGCTCAGGACGAAGTCCAGCCATCCGAACGGGATGCTGAGGACAAGGGCGAGCAGGGCCATGAACCGAGCGCGGCCGACGGCGGCTCGGTTGTCGGCGTCGCGGAACGCGGTTTCGACCTCGGGGTCAGAGAATTGGAGCGTCAACCGATTCATGCCGACGGCCGGCCGTGGCTGCGGCAGGTCGCTCCGGATCGTCACGCGAGAATCGTCCCAGATAGGCTCCGCGAATGGCCTTGACCATTGGCATCGTCGGACTTCCGAACGCGGGGAAATCGACCCTCTTCAACGCTCTGACCCGCAACAACGTGCTCGCGGCCAACTATCCGTTCGCGACGATCGAGCCGAACGTCGGTGTGGTCGGGCTGCCGGATCATCGCCTGCCGGTCTTGGCGGAGATCTTCGGTTCACAGAAGCTTGTTCCGGCCACGGTGCAGTTCGTCGACATCGCCGGCATCGTGCGTGGTGCGTCGCAGGGAGAGGGGCTCGGCAACAAGTTCCTGTCCCACATCCGCGAGTCGGACGCGATCTGCCAGGTCACGCGCGTGTTCCGCGACGAAGACGTCAGCCACGTCGACGGCGAGGTGAACCCTGGCAGCGACATCGAGACGATCAAGACCGAGCTGATCCTTGCCGACCTGGAGACCGTCGACCGTGCCGTCCCGCGCCTGGAGAAGGAAGCGCGCATGCAGAAGGACCGGGTGCCGACTCTCGAGGCGGTCAAGGCGGCCAAGGAAGCGCTGGAAGCCGGCACACCGATCATTGCGACGAGCATCGATCGCGCCCTCATCCGCGAGCTGATGCTCCTGACGTCCAAGCCGTACATCTACGTCTTCAACTGCGACAATGATGAGCTTGCGGATGAGGACCTCAAGCAGAAGATGCGGGACCTCATCGCCCCGGCAGAGGCGATCTTCCTCGACGCCAAGCTCGAGTCCGAGCTTGTTGAGCTCGAAGAGGACGAAGCGCGAGAGTTACTGGCCGAGGTGGGCATCGACGAGCCCGGCCTCGACGTCCTCGCCCGTGTTGGCTTCGACACCCTTGGCCTGCAGACCTATCTCACGGCGGGGCCGAAGGAGGTCCGCGCCTGGGAGATCAAGAAGGGGGCCACCGCGCCCGAGGCCGCCGGCGTCATCCACACCGACTTTCAGAAGGGCTTCATCAAGGCCGAGATCGTCTCCTACGACGACCTCCTCGCATTCGGCTCGATGCTCAAGGCGAAGGAAGCCGGCAAGGTGCGCATGGAAGGCAAGGACTACGTCATGCGCGACGGCGACGTGGTCGGGTTCCGCTTCAACGTGTAGCCGAGTCCTACCGGCGGAAGGCCAGGTGGATCGTGCCGCTCTCGGCCGTTTCGGCGGTGACGTCGTAGTCGGACTCCAGGCCGCGCAGGTCGTCCCAGAGCCGGATCCCACGGCCTAGGAGGATCGGTGCGATCGCGACGTGGAGCTGGTCGACGAGCCCGGCCTTGAGGAAGTCGCGCACGACGGTGGCTCCGCCGCCGACGCGTACGTCCTTGCCATCAGCGGCTTCCAG
>DATLCL010000231.1:0-3324 GCA_035526415.1 Aeromicrobium sp. | reverse complement strand
AAAGAGCTGGGCATCCGGCCGATCGCCACGAACGACTCGCACTACACACACCCCGATGACGCCCGCGCCCACGAGGCGCTGCTGTGTGTGCAGTCCGGCAGCACCCTGTCGGAGCCGCCCTACGCCAAGGGCGGAAAACGGTTCGCGTTCGAAGGCGACGGCTACTACATCAAGTCGGCCGAAGAGATGCGCTCCCTCTGGGATGACAAGCACGGGCTCAAAGAGGCCTGCGACAACACCCTGCTCATCGCGGAGCGCTGCGACGTCGACTTCGTCGAGGAAGAGGGCCAATACATGGCCCGCGCCGACGTTCCCGCTGGCCACACCGAGGAATCCTGGTTCGTCGAGGAGGTCTGGCGCGGCGTCCATGCGCGCTACGGCGCCGACCCGTCCGACGAAGTCCGGGCGCGGACCGAGCTTGAGATCGAGGTCATTGTCCAGAAGGGATACTGCGGCTACTACCTCGTGGTCGCCGACTTCATCACGTGGGCCAAGGACAACGGAATCCGGGTCGGGCCGGGCCGTGGTTCGGGCCCCGGCTCGATCGCGGCCTATGCGTTGCGCATCACGGACCTGTGTCCGCTCGAGCACGGCCTGATCTTTGAGCGGTTCCTCAACCCGGAACGCCCGTCCATGCCCGACTTCGACATCGACTTCGACGAGCGTCGGCGGGGCGAGGTCATCCAGTACGTCAGCCAGAAATATGGCTCCGATCGGGTGGCGCAGATCGCGACGTTTGGCCGGATCAAGTCGAAGCAGGCAGTCAAGGACGCCAGCCGCGTGCTCGACTTCCCGTTTGCCATGGGCGAGAAGCTCACCAAGGCGTTGCCGGCCGACGTCATGGGCAAGGGCGTGTCACTCAGCCAGCTGTTCGACGAGAAGCACGAGCGGTACAACGACAGTCGGGAGTTCCGCGAGCTGCACGCCGACGACGCCGAAGTGCGCAAGGTCTACGACACGGCGGTGGGTCTGGAGGGCCAGATCCGCCAGTGGGGTGTGCACGCCGCCGGCGTGATCATGAGCAAAGAGCCTCTGATTGACATCGTCCCGATCATGCGCCGCGAGCAGGACGGTGCCATCATCACGCAGTTCGACTACCCGATGTGCGAGGCGCTCGGGCTGGTCAAGATGGACTTCCTCGGCCTGCGCAACCTCACCGTGCTCAACGATGCGCTCGAGAACATCAAGTCCAATCGCGGCGTCGACTTGGTGCTGGAGGACCTTCCGTTCGACGATCCGCAAACGTATGAGCTGCTGGGCCACGGCGACACCCTCGGCGTATTCCAGCTCGACGGCGTGCCGATGCAGCGGCTGCTGCGGCAGATGAAGCCGGACAACTTCGAGGACATCTCCGCCGTCATCGCGCTGTACCGGCCCGGCCCGATGGGCGCCGACAGCCACACCAACTACGCCAAGCGCAAGAACGGCAAGCAACCGCTCGACTACATCCATCCCGAGCTCACCGAGGCGCTCAAGCCCATTCTCGGCACGACCTACGGCCTGATCGTCTACCAGGAGCAGGTGATGGCGATCGCGCAGGAACTTGCCGGATATTCACTTGGGCAAGCCGACAATCTGCGCCGGGCGATGGGCAAGAAGAAGAAGGAGGTCCTCGAGAAGGAGTTCGAGGGCTTCGAAGCCGGCATGCTCGCCCGCGGGTTCTCGGCCGCGGCGATCAAGAAGCTGTGGGACATCCTCGTCCCGTTCGCGGACTATGCGTTCAACAAGGCGCACTCAGCGTCGTACGGCGTGCTGTCGTACTGGACGGCCTACCTCAAGGCGCACTACCCGGCCGAGTACATGGCCGCGCTCCTGACCAGCACCAAGGGCGACAAGGACAAGTCGGCCATCTATCTCAACGAGAGCCGCCGGCTCGGCATCAACGTGCTCGTTCCGGATGTCAACGAGTCGATGTCCAACTTCACCTCCGTCGGCGAGGACATCCGCTTCGGCATGTCGGCAGTGCGCAACGTTGGCGAGAACGTCGTCGCCGGCATCGTGGCCGCCCGTGAGGAGCTGGGTGCGTTCACCGATTTCTCGGACTTCCTCGACAAGGTCCCGCTCCAGGTGTGCAACAAGCGCGTGCTCGACTCGCTCATCAAGGCCGGTGCGTTCGACTCGCTGGGGCACAAGCGGCGCGCCTTGGCGGCGATCGCCGACGACGCCGTCGACCAGTACGTCGACCTCAAGCGCAACGCGGCCATCGGCCAGGACTCGCTGTTCGGCGGTCTTGACGACGGCACGGGCGGCTTCAACGGAATCACGGTCTCCATCCCGGAGATGCAGGAGTGGGAGAAAACTCAGCTGCTCGCGTTCGAGCGGGACATGCTCGGGCTGTACGTCTCCGACCACCCGCTGCTCGGCATGGAGCACGTCATCAAGGCCAACAGCGACTGCACGATCGGCCAGCTCCTGGCCGACACCGACCGGCCGGACGGCACCACAGTGCGGCTGTGTGGCCTGGTGACATCCGTCGTCCGAAGGGTGAGCCGCAAGGGAGACACGTGGGCGACCGTGACCATCGAGGATCTCGACGGCTCCGTCGACATCAACGTCTTCCCAGGGGCCTATCAAAATGCCGCACCCTCGCTCGTTCAGGACGCCGTGGTCGTGGTGCGAGCCCGGTTGCGTCGTTCTGATGAAGGAGTCGACGTCAGTGCACTCGATGTCGCGGTACCCCGTATGGCGGTGGCGGCGGCGACCGGCCGACCCCTTGTGGTGAGCCTGCCCGTCGCCCGCTGCACCGGCGACACGATCGCGTCGTTCAAGCAGGTGCTCGGGGAACACCCAGGCCGTACGCCGGTGCATCTGCGACTCATCGGCCCGGAGGACGTCAAGGTCATGCGGCTCGACGACTCCTTGCGCATCGACCACTCGTCGGCCCTGGTGGCCGATCTCAAGGAGCTGCTGGGGCCGCAATGCTTGGGCTGACGGCGTGAGCTGGCTGAGTTTCCGCCGCTGGTGGCTGGTCGCGTTCGTGCTCGGCGTGCTCGGAGGCGTGCTGTGGTGGGCGATCACCAACACCGCCACGTACACGGTCACCAAGGGTGGAACGTCGCTTGGCGATGACGAGATGCGGCTGCAGTTCGGCGCCATCGTCAACTTCGTGCTGATCGGGGCCGGCATCTGTGTGCTTCTCGGCCTTGCAGTCGCCTTCTTCTCCGAGCTGTCCTGGCCCGCGGTTCCCGCAGTCGCACTGCTGTGCGGGCAAGCGGCCGTGCTGACCTGGCTTGTGGGCAGGCTGCTCGGCCCGGATGATCCCAAGCGCCAAGGCCCGGTGGGCGCGAGGATCCACGATGCCTTGACCGTGGACGCGGTGGCCCC
>DATLCL010000229.1:0-3761 GCA_035526415.1 Aeromicrobium sp. | reverse complement strand
GGTGCGATCCTGATGCTTTATCCGGACTCCTTGACGGGTGCGACCGTCGAGACAGATGGCACGCTCGAGCTTGCATTCGCAAGTGGTGCGACCATCACGGT
Organism: Aeromicrobium sp.; assembly: GCA_035526415.1. GTDB lineage: Bacteria > Actinomycetota > Actinomycetes > Propionibacteriales > Nocardioidaceae > Aeromicrobium. The sequence goes on along the minus strand of DATLCL010000229.1, from coordinate 3,660 downwards.
TCCACCCAACCCTCATTACGAGGCATGGCAAGTGAACGGCCCCAACGGGTATCTGGTCGTGTGCGTACCTGGGACCACCGGTGAGTTGAGCGTCTGGACCGATGAATGAGCCAGCATCGTTGCGCGAGCCAAGACAGGGTCCGTACGCGCCCGTGACCAACGATCGGGCCACGAATGACCTAATGAAGGACGCGCTGGACGAGTTCATCTGGGACCTCTTCTGGACCGACGATCTCGGCTTGTGGGAGTTGACGTGGATGGCCGCTGGTCGCACCGGACAGGACGCGTCGAGTCTTGTTTCGTGGGCGAGATCTGCGCTGCCGCCGCTTGAACGACAAGGATTCGTGCGATTGTCAGTTGCGTCCTGGCCGGCAATGAAGCCGAAGCGACGGCTCAGCGCCAGCGACCGTGAGGTCTTGGCTCGTGAGGACCCGCCGTGGTACGACCCCAAGACTGCCAGCCTGCTGGTGCTCGCTCAAGCGTCCGGCGATCCGCCCATCGCTCGCGAGGATCGACCATGGACCCTCAACTAGATCATCGTCGACCCCTGCGAGCAGTGGTTGTGACCCAGTGATTCATTGGTCCAGCCGGTGGGCGCCCGACGATGCCCATGGCCTCTAGTGAGCTGAGTCGTTAGTTCGCAGGAATATGGCCTACCGGTCGCGAAGTCTCATCGTGAACGACGACGATGGGAGACAGCGATGGGACGACGGGTGGACTTCGTGCTCAGCGACGATGAGCGAGAGACGCTCGATCGATGGGCTCGGCGACCAAAGAGCGCGCAAGCGCTGGCGTTGCGATGTCGGATCGTCCTGGCGGCTGCTGGCGGGGAGCCGAGCAAGGACATCGCAGCGCGCCTCGGTTGCAATGCATCGACGGTGGGCAAGTGGCGCGGCCGGTTCGCGTTGCAGCGCCTCGATGGCCTCCATGACGAGCCACGGCCGGGCAAGCCGCGCACCATCGGCGATGACGATGTCGAGCGCGTGATCGTCAAGACACTGGAGGAGACGCCGGCCGATGCCACCCACTGGTCGACGCGCTCGATGGCGGCGGCGACGGGAATGAGTCAGACGGCCATCAGCCGTATCTGGCGGGCATTCGGGCTCAAGCCGCACCAGAGCGAGTCCTTCAAGCTGTCACCGGATCCGCAGTTCATCGACAAGGTCCGCGACATCGTCGGGCTCTATCTCAACCCGCCTGATGCTGCGGTGGTGCTCTGCGTCGACGAGAAGTCCCAGATCCAGGCGCTCGACAGGAGCGCGCCCGTGTTGCCGCTCATGCCCGGTATCGCGGAGCGGCGCACCCACGACTACGTCCGCAATGGCATCACGAACCTGTACGCGGCGCTCAACGTCGCCTCGGGTCAGGTCATCGCCGACATGGCTCCCCGCCATCGTGCCGAAGAGTTCCAACGGTTCTTGAACCTGATCGACAAGACCGTGCCCCAACACCTCGACGTGCATGTCGTGCTCGACAACTCCTCCACCCACAAGACACCGTCGATCCACCGCTGGCTGGTCCGTCATCCCCGCTTCACACTGCACTTCACGCCGACCTACAGCTCCTGGCTAAATCTGGTCGAGCGCTGGTTCGCTGAGCTCACCACCAAGTGGATCAAGCGAGGCAGCCACCGGTCGGTGCGCGACCTGGTCGCTTCCATCCGAACCTGGATCGCATGTTGGAACGACCACCCCAAGCCCTTCGTCTGGCACAAGACCGCCGACGAGATCCTCGACACCCTGGCTGACTACTGCCAGCGGATCAGTGACTCAGGTCACTAGCGCCGGGTGGTTGCGGCGGTCGGGGCCTATGGTCGCTCTGGCACTTGCTGCCGCGATACCCGTGTACTTGGGAGGACTGCGCGGTTTCGGTCTCGGCACGACGGCCGTCATCGCCGTCATCTTGGCCTTGGGCTCGCAGGTGACGTACGGCTTCTCGGGTCAGCTGTCGGTGGCGGTCGCGCCATTACAAGGCATCGGCGCGTACGCGATCGCCAATCTCACGACAACCAATGGATGGTCGTTCTGGGCCTCCCTCGTGCCGGCTGTGTTGCTGGCCGCCGCCGTGGGCGCGGTCGTCGGGCTGCCGGGACTGCGGGTGCGTGGCGACGTGTTGGCGCTCGCCACGTTGGGGGCCGGTGAGATCTTGCAGTCCCTGTACTTAAACACCGAAACGTTCACTCAGGGCTCCGACGGAATCTCGGGCATACCCCCTGTTTCCGTCTTCGGCACGGCTCTCGACCATCGAGGCTTGTACGTCGTGGCGCTGTTACTTGGGCTCATCACCCTCGGAGCCGTGCTCGCGTTAGGGCGGTCACCCTTAGGACGGGCATGGATGGCTTCGCGCGACGATGATCTGGCCGCGCAGGCCTTCGGCGTTCGTTCGGGCCGTTTGCGGTTGCTGGCCTTTTCGGTCGGCGCGGGCATGGCCGGCGCGGCGGGCGCCCTGTATGCCGTCCAGGACCGGTTCGTGTCGTCGGTGTCCTTCGGGTTAAACCAGACAGTCATCGTCATCCTGGTCGTACTCATCGCCGGGGAGGCGCGCGTCGGTCGGACAGTGGCCGTCGCAGTCGTGATCACGCTGCTGATCGACCGGCTCGTGCCCTACGGCTCGGTTTCGGAAGGGCTGACCGGCGTGCTCATCCTCGGCGTGGTTGCGGCACGCCTTGGGCTCTTTAACGCCCTGTGGGGTCGTGTTCGCGCACTCGCGCCGGCGGGCGCCCGGTGAGAGCCTTGACGCTGGTCGACCTCAGCAAGCACTTTGCCGGCATTCACGCCGTGAGTGGCGTATCACTGTCGGTCGCGCCGGGTGAGGTTGTCGGACTGGTCGGTCCCAACGGTTCCGGAAAGACGACCCTGGTCAACATCGCAAGTGGGGTGGTGCCGCCCTCGGGTGGGCGAGTCACCGTCGACGAGCGAGACCTGACCGGCGCGCCTTCCTGTCAGTTCGCGGATGCCGGCGTCGTGCGCACCTTCCAGGGTCTGCGACTCTTCGAGGGTGGGTCGGCCCTCGACAATGTCCTCGTGGGGGCCCAACGAGGTATTCGTACCTCCCTCGTAGGGGCGTGGTTTCGACCGCCGGGCTTTCGACGGCGGGAACGTGGGCTGGCCACGACGGCCCAGTCTGCGCTCGAGGAGGTGGAAATGGCGGAGTTCGCCGATCGGCCCGTGGTCGCCTTGTCCCACGGGCAACGGCGACGGGTCGAGCTGGCGCGGGCGTTCGCGGCGCGCCCGGAGTACCTGGTGCTCGACGAGCCCGGCGCGGGCCTCGACCCCGATCAGCTCGACGGACTCGTGGCGTTGATCACGCGCCGGCGCGACGCAGGAGTCGGCGTGCTCCTTGTCGAACACGACCTCGGCCTCGTCGACCGGCTTGCGAATCGCGTGGTCGGCATCAGCGAGGGAAAGATCGTCGCGGAGGGGACGCTCGCAGAGGTTGCGGCTCATCGGGCTCTCGCGCCTCACCTCCAGTCCCCTCGATGAGTGCCGAACCGCGTTCGGCGTCACGGCTCGAGATACGGGGACTCGAGGCAGGGTGGGACCGTTCGTCCATCGTGCGGAATGCCGACCTCGACGTCGCCAGTGGGGAGATCGTCGCGTTGCTCGGCGGGAACGGCTCCGGCAAGTCCACCCTGTTGTGGGCCATCGCCGGATTGCTACG
>DATLCL010000220.1:0-10621 GCA_035526415.1 Aeromicrobium sp. | reverse complement strand
GGATCGCGGCACGAATCTGCTCGGCCGTCAGGTGAGCCGCATCGGCCGTCGCGACGATGTCGCCTTCGGCGTCGTCGGTCACCGTCGACTGCCCCAGCCGGATCGTTGCGTCGTACGCCTTGTCGGCCAGTTGCAGGTGCCCGAGCAGACGGGTCGCCCGGCCGACGCCGAGCACGAGCACGCCGGTGGCCATCGGGTCGAGTGTCCCGGCGTGGCCCACCTTGCGCGTTCCGGCGAGGCGGCGCGTGCGTGCCACCACGTCGTGGGACGTCCAGCCGGCCGGCTTGTCGACGATGACGAGCCCCTCACTCGTCGTCGGCGTCGTCATCCTCATGCGGCTTCTTGTAGGGGTCGGCCTCTCCGGCGTATTGCGCACCTGCGGCCTGCGCGGCGACCGCCTCATCGGCTTCCCGCGCCTTGGTGAGCAGGTCCTCGATCTGCTGTGCCGTCTCCGGAACTGCGTCGAGGAAGAACTCGATCGTCGGCGTGTGCCTCAGACCGAGTTGCTTCCCGACTTCGGACCGGATGACGCCGGTCGCGCTGCGCAGGGCGGCGGTGGTCGAGTCGATCGCCTCCTGGCCGCCCATGACGGTGTAGAAGATCGACGCGTTCTGGTTGTCGCCGGTCAGCCTGACGTCGGTGAGGGTGACGAAGCCGAGCCGCGGATCCTTGATCCGCCGCTCGAGCATCGATGCCACGATCACCCGGATGCGGTCCGCAAGTTGCTGCGTACGTTGCCCTGCCATTTGCTACCTCACCACCGGCTACTCGGCCACAGTTGCGCCGCCGTAGGCGGCTCCAGCTCGCGCCACGGGGCGCGTTACTCGCGCTCCTTTTCGACCAACTCGAACGCCTCGATGACATCACCGATCTTGATGTCGCTGTACCCCTTGAGCACCATGCCGCATTCGAAGCCCTCGCGGACCTCGCTGGCATCGTCCTTCTCGCGACGCAGACTGGCGAGGTCGACGTTGTCGATGACGACGGCGCCGTCGCGCAGCAGGCGGACCTTCGAATTGCGCTTGATCGTGCCGCTGGTGACCATGCAGCCGGCGATGTTGCCGAGCTTGCTGGAGCGAAAGATCTCGCGGATCTCGGCAGTACCGAGCTGCTGCTCTTCGTAGATCGGCTTGAGCAGCCCCTTGAGGGCGGCCTCGATCTCGTCGATCGCCTGATAGATGACCGAGTAGTACTTGATCTCGACACCCTCGCGGTCGGCGAGCTCGGTGGCCTTGCCCTGGGGACGCACGTTGTAGCCGATGATGACGGCGTCAGACGCCGAAGCGAGATCAACGTTGGTCTCGGTGATGGCACCGACACCGCGATCGATGACCCGCAGTGCGACCTCATCGCCGACGTCGATCTGGCTGAGTGCGTCTTCGAGCGCCTCGACCGAACCAGAGCTGTCGCCCTTGAGGATGAGCAGGAGCTCGTTGGTCTCGCCCTTTTCGACGTGGGCCATGAACTCTTCAAGCGTGCGCCGGCCGCTGCGCTTGGCCAGTGCGGCGTTCCGCTCACGGGCTTCGCGCTTCTCGGCGATCTGGCGTGCGATGCGATCGTCGTCGACCACCATGACGTTGTCGCCGGCACCGGGCACGGCCGTGAGGCCGAGCACGAGGACCGGGCGCGAAGGCAGCGCTACCTCGATGTTCTCGCCGAACTCGTCGAGCAGGGCGCGCACTCGACCGAAGGCCGAACCGGCCACGAGTGTGTCGCCGACACGCAGCGTGCCGCGCTGGACGAGCACTGTTGCGACCGGGCCTCGACCGCGATCGAGGTGTGCCTCGATCGCCAGCCCCTCGGCGTTCTGCTCCGGGTTGGCGCGCAGGTCGAGCGATGCGTCAGCGGTCAGGACCACTGCCTCGAGCAGGCCATCCAGGCCCGTGCCGGCCTTGGCAGACACGTCGACGAACATGGCGTCGCCGCCGTACTCCTCGGGGACGAGGCCGTACTCGGAGAGCTGGCCGCGCACCTTGGTCGGGTCGGCGTCTGGCTTGTCGACCTTGTTCACGGCGACGACGATCGGCACGCCGGCCGCCTTCGCGTGGTTCAGCGCCTCGACCGTCTGCGGCATGACGCCGTCGTCGGCCGCCACCACGAGGATGGCGATGTCGGTGGCCTGAGCACCGCGGGCACGCATGGCGGTGAACGCCTCGTGGCCGGGGGTGTCGATCAGCGTAATCCTGCGATCGTTGCCGTCGACCTCGGTGCGCACCTGGTAGGCACCGATGCTCTGCGTGATGCCGCCGGCTTCCTTGTCGACGACGTTGGAGTTGCGCAGCGCGTCCAGGAGCTTCGTCTTGCCGTGGTCGACGTGGCCCATGACCGTGACGACCGGCGGGCGCGCGACCAGGACGGACTCGTCCTCGATCTCCGCGCCGAACTCGAGGTCGAACGACTCGAGCAGCTCGCGGTCCTCGTCTTCGGGAGAGACGACCTGGACGTCGTAGTTGAGCTCCTCACCGAGCAGCTCGAGCACTTCGTCGTTCACGGACTGGGTGGCCGTGACCATCTCGCCGAGCGCGAACAGCATCTGAACGAGCGATGCCGCCTCGACGCCGATCTTCTCGGCGAAGTCTGTCAGCGACGCACCCCGCGCAAGTCGGACCGTTTCTCCGTCACCCTTGCGGAGACGTACGCCACCGATGGTTGGCGCTTGCATCTGGTCGAACTCTTGGCGCTTGGCGCGCTTGCTCTTGCGGCCGCGTCGTGCCGGTCCGCCCGGACGCCCGAAGGCACCCTGCGTGCCGCCACGACCGCCGGGGCCGGGGCGACCGCCACCACCGGGCCGTCCACCGGGGCCACCGAATCCACCACCACCCGGACCGCCGGGACGACTGCCCGGACCGCCACCGGGGCCACCGGGGCCACCGCCGAATCCACCAGGACGACCGCCGGGTCCGCCGGGACGACCGCCCGGACCTCCGGGACGACCCCCGGCACCCGGGCGGGTCGGAGCTTCGGGGCGAGAGAGGCCGGACTGCCTCGGCATCATCGCCGGGTTGGGGCGAGGCATGCCGGGACGCGGCGGCGCCATGCCGTCGCGATCGGCTACCGGACGCGGCGCGCGGTCCTGCTGCATGCCCTGACGCGACGAGAAGGGGTTGTTGCCCGGGCGTGCGCCACCGGGCCGGGGGCCCGGCCGGCCCATGCTTGAGCCTGGGGTCGGTGCCTCCGGTGCGGGCGGCGTTTCGACGGCCGCAGCCGGCGCGACGAATTCCTCGACATCCGCAGGCGCCTCGGATTCAGGCGCTTCGGCGGCGGGAACATCAGCGGCCGGTGCCGGCGCCGGCTCGGTGGGGGCCGCTCCAGCTTGCGGGGGAGTTTTCGCCGGGGCCTTCCTGGCCGGGGCGGATTTGGCACCCAGCTTCACAAGCTCGTCGCCGTGCTCTTCCTTGAGCCGACGGATAACCGGGGCTTCGACAGTCGACGATGCCGACTTCACATATTCACCCATGTCCGACAGCGTCGACAGGATGACCTTGCTGGGCACTCCGAACTCTTTGGCGAGCTCGTGGACTCTGACAGCCACTCTTCTCCTTCGGGTTGGCCCACACCCGAAGGATGCAGACCACTACTTGACGTGCAGGCTCATTTGAACGAACTCATCGTGCGGTCATGAGCGTTGGCTCCGTTTTCGGTCTGTGGCCCCATGCATTCACATTGCATCAGGCCAGGTTTTCGCGAGCTCGTCGACCGGACTCAGATCGAGTGATCCCTCCACGCGGAGGGCCCGACCAAACGCCCGACGGCGTTTCGCTTGGTCAAGGCACCGGGCGTCGGGATGCAGGTGCGCCCCTCTACCCGGAAGCGCCTCGCCCAAGTCTGGGACGACCCGAGTCAACTGCTCGGAACCATCCCACCTTGCAACGATGCGCACCAAGGCTTTCCGTTCCGCACGCTCTCGACATCCGATGCACGTACGAACCGGCCCGCTGAGTCTACCCTCAGCCGTCAACCCTGGCCGCCTGCCCCACTTTTGGGCTCAGCCTGCGGCCCAGAGGTGGACCCGGAGATTGGCCCGGAGATGGGCTCAGTGTCGGATCGAATGTCGATGCGCCATCCGGTGAGTTTGGCAGCGAGACGGGCGTTCTGGCCCTCCTTGCCGATGGCCAGCGACAACTGGAAGTCCGGAACAACCACGCGAGCCGCGCGCGCATTGGCGTCGACCAGCGTGACGGCTTTCGCCTGGGCGGGCGACAGCGCGTGTGCGATGAACTCGGCCGGGTCCTCGCTGAAGTCGACGATGTCGATCTTCTCGCCGTGCAGCTCGTGCATCACGTTACGGACGCGCTGGCCCATCGGACCGATGCACGCACCCTTCGCGTTCACGCCCGAGACCGTTGCGCGGACGGCGATCTTGGTCCGGTGTCCGGCTTCACGCGCGATAGCGGCGATCTCGACGGTCCCGTCGGCGATCTCCGGGGCCTCCAGGGCAAAGAGCAGCTTCACCAGGTTGGGGTGAGTACGAGAGACCCGGACCCGTGGACCACGCATGCCCTTCTCGACGTCATAGACGTAGGCCTTGATGCGCTCACCATGGGCGTACTTCTCCTCCGGAACACGCTCGGCGGCAGGCAGGAGCGCTTCGATGCGCCCGAGGTCGATCATCACGTCACCGGGGCGGCTCCCCTGCTGGATGACACCGGAGACGATGTCGCCGACCTTGCCTGAGAACTCGCCGAACTTCTGCTCGTCCTCGGCGTCACGCAACCGCTGGAAGATGAGCTGCCGCGCGATCGCCGCGGCATAGCGGCCGAAGTCCTCTGGCGTATCCCGAAATTCCTCACTCAGACTGGTCGATTCAGACACCTCGTCCATCGCCGGATCAACGGGGCCGTCGGCGGGCTCGCCTTCAGCGTCAAGTCGCTCCCGCGCCCAGACCGTGACGTCGCCAGTGCGCTTGTCCAGCTCGACCCGCGCGTGTGCATGCGCGCCGGGACTCTTGTGATACGCCGACAAGAGGGCGGCTTCGATCGCCTCCACGACCACGTCGAACGAGATGTCTTTTTCCCGTTCAAGGGCACGCAGCGCCCCCATGTCGATGTGCATCAGCGGTTCTCCTTCTTGAGTTCCGGTTCGATGAAGGCGCTGTTGATGTCAGCGATCCACACCTCGGTTCCGTCATCCAGGTCGACCCGTTCGGCCGAGGCAGCGGCAATGCGACCGCGGATGCGCTCTCCCGCGACAGTGGTGATCCCGACAAGCCGGCCGACGTTACGCGTCCAGTGCCGGGTGAGCGTCAGCGGGCGGTCTACACCGCGCGACGTCACCTCCAAGGTGTAACCAACGACTCCCATGACCTCAGAACGATCGAGCTCCTGCGAGAGTTCACGGCTGGTCTCGGTGATCACGTCGAGCGGCACGCCGCCGTCGCGATCGATGACGACGCGCAGCAGGCGCCTGGGGCCGGTTCCGCGCAGTTCCACCGCGTCGAGATCAAGGCCGAGTTCGCTGAGGCAGTGATCGACGAGGTCGGTGACGGGAGGCGGAGGGAGGTGATCTGCCATGTCGACCTCCCTGTTGAGTTGTGCACAACCAAGTCTGAGCGTGCAACCAACCACTCGCGCAGGTCACCTGCGGCGCAGCCGTCGCATCCAGACTATCGAATGCGGGTAGCCTGCCCGAATGATTTCCCGGCGAGCGGCGATCCAACTCGGCGTCGTCGGCGGTGGCGTCGGAATCGGCGGCTTCGCCGCACACCGCGCCGGCGTTCTGGACGACGGACTGCGGGCCGTCGGCGTTCGGCCACACGCCGAGCCCGACCCGCTCGACGCCGCGCTGCTTGCCAAAGCCGTCGCCGGGCAGACTGAGCTACTCGCCGCACTGGACGCGTTGGGCCACAGCGAGAATTCATCGGACGTGGCCGGGCTGCGCGCCGTGCTCAGCGAGCAGCTCGCCGCCGTCTCAGACGAGCCTCCGGCAACCCCGACGGGTGTGCCGGCCACCCGCGACGCCGACTTCACTGCGTTCGCCAAACGGGTCGAGGCGACGGCCGCCGCCCGTGCCGACGGAGCACTCTCTGCCGGATCGCTCGCCGTGGTCAAGGTGCTGGCCGCGATGTCGGCCGGCCTCGAGCAGGTCGCTGTCGCCGCCCGGAGGCTGGCGTGACGGACATCAACGCGGCGTCATTGGAGTCGTGGCAGACCTGGCTGGCCATCGAGCACGAGGCGGTCTGGCTGTATGGCCTCATCGGCGGCCGGATTGACGACCTCGCGGACGCGGCGCGAGGGGCATGGAATCGACACCGAGACACGCGGGACTGGTTAACGGCCAGCATCCGGGCCGCTGGCGCTGAGCCTGACGGACCGCTCCTCAGTTACCCGGAGGCCGCCGTCCATACCGTGACAGATGCCCGGCGCGAGGCCCAGACAATCGAAGCCAAGGTGGAGATCGCCGCCTTGGCTTGCATCGGTGACGCGGCACACCGCCCGGACGTCGTGGCTGCGCTTCGGGCTGCGGCGCGAGCTGCGGCGGGCTGGGGGGCGCGGCCGACCGCCTTCCCCGGCCTGTCCTAAGGCCGGTCAGCCGAAGCGGGCGTTCGCACAACTCCACTGATCCCATCCATTCCGAGCCTGCAGGATCCTTGCGTAGTGGATCTGCACCTCACGACTGTGCTCGTGCGGAAGGCCGGGTCCGCCGACGCCACGCCATGTTCGTTCGCTGAACTGCAGGCCTCCGTAGTAGCCATTCCCGGTGTTGATATGCCAATTGCCCCCGGACTCGCACTGGGCGATCCGATCCCAGACGATGTCAGAGTCGTCGGCCGCGGGCGGCGCCGGCACGCGAGCCGCCGAAGGCGGCGGTTCGGGGGCCGGCGTAGCGTCCAGCGGCGCCTGCGCCTCCGTAGTCGCCGGAGCCGGCGAGAGCGGACTGGGATGCGTCGGCGGAGGCATCCCACTCTGACGGTCGGCCGCAGCAGCCAAGGTGGCGCGCTTCGATGTCGCAAGCGCGTCGTTGACGATGCGCCGGGCCGCATTGGCTTCTTCGACGGCGCGTTGCAGCCGTTCTCGAGACCGCTCAAGGCGGCGCAGAGCGACCCTGTGGACGGTCTGGCGTGCGGTCAGGTCGTCGATCCGCGCCGTCATCGCCTCGGCGGCATACTCATACGCCGACCAACGCGCCAAGAGATCACGGGTATCCTCCTGGCCGAGCAACGTGAGCAACGGTGACGTGCCGGCCTGGGTCTGAAGCTGCTGCACCGTGAGCGCGGCAACCACGGCCGACTGATCAGCGACCTCTGCCTTCGCAACCCGCGCCGCCTTGCGCTCCTGCGTCAGCTCCCGGTTTGCGCGCTCCAGGTCCTGTTGAGCGCGGGTAAACGCAAGGCCGGTCGTTGCGGCTCGCGTGTACAACGCCTTGAGGTGTGAGCTGGTTGTCGCGTCGACGCCCGCCGCGGGCGCCGGCGCCGCCGACGCGACACCGAGCGAATAAGCCGCGAGAACGGCAAGGGCGAGCTGGCGCACGCTCTCCACGGTAGAGCGATTCCTTCACTCCTGCACCAAAAGTCACAGAAACCCCAGACTGCCCTGCGATCACCGAGCGACGACTCGCGCAATCACGTCGCCGACCGGGACGTTCTCCCGCTCCCCCGTGGCCCGATCGCGAACCTCGACCATCCCGTCAACTAGTCCCCGGCCGACGATCACGATGGTCGGCATACCGAGCAGTTCCGCGTCTTTGAACTTCACACCCGGCGATACGGTCCGACGATCGTCGTGGAGGACCGAGAGACCCGCGGCTTCCAACTCAGTCACCAATTGATCGGCGGCGTCATTGATCGGGTCGTCCTTGCCGGCCGCGACCACATGCACGTCGTACGGCGCGAGCTCGCGTGGCCAGACAATCCCGAACTCGTCATGCGCGCTCTCCACCACGGCAGCAACAGCGCGGGAAACGCCAATGCCATACGAACCCATCGTGACCGTGACGAGCTTGCCGTTCTCGTCGAGGACCTGGAGGCCAAGAGCGTTCGCGTATTTGGTGCCCAACTGGAAGATGTGGCCCATCTCGATGCCGCGGGCGACGGACAGCGGGCCTGAACCGTCCGGCGCCGGGTCACCTGGGCGCACCTCGGCGGCCTCGATCGTCCCGTCCGGGGTGAAGTCGCGGCCGGCCACCAGGTCGAGCACATGCGATCCAGCCACATCGGCGCCGGTCACCCAACGGGTGCCGGTCGCGACCCGCGGGTCGACGAGATACCTGATCCCGGTCGCACGCTCGCTTCCCAGGGTCCCGGGACCGATATAGCCCTTGACCAGCTCGGGGTGCGCAGCGAAGTCGGCGTCGCCAAATGGCGCGACGTCGGCCGGCGACACCTGCGCCTCCAGCCGGCGCAGGTCGATCTCGCGGTCGCCGGGAATGCCGACGGCCAGCGGCTCGCGCCGACCATCAGGATGAGTGAGGACGACCAGTACGTTCTTGAGGGTGTCGGCCGCAGTCCACGGGCGGCCCTTCTGCGCACGGTGCTCATTGAGGTGGTCGACCAACGACTCAATGGTGGGTGTGTCCGGGGTCGGCTCAGCGTGAGCAGCCGGAGCCGTGCTGAAGTCAACCGGCTCCGGCGCAAGGGTGACGACGGCCTCGACGTTTGCTGCATAGCCGCCGGGCGAGCGGACGAACTCGTCCTCGCCGTTCTCGGCCACCGCCAGGAACTCCTCGCTCTGCGACCCGCCCATCGCACCGGCAGTCGCATGGACCATGACGTAGTCGAGGCCGAGCCGGTCGAAGATCCGGATATAGGCCGCACGGTGTGCCTCGTACGATGCGGCGAGACCCGCCGCGTCGATGTCGAACGAGTACGAGTCCTTCATGACGAACTCGCGGCCACGCAGGATGCCGGCGCGCGGCCGCACCTCGTCGCGGTACTTCGTCTGGATTTGGTACAGCGACAGCGGGAGGTCCTTGTACGACGAGTACAGGTCCTTCACCATCAGCGTGAACATCTCCTCGTGCGTGGGGCCGAGCAGGTAGTCGCCGCCTTTGCGGTCGTGCAGGCGGAACACGTTGGGGCCGTAGTCGTCCCAGCGTCCGGTCGCCTCGTACGGCCCACGGGGCAGCAGAGCCGGGAATCGGACCTCCTGCGCGCCGATGGCGTTCATTTCCTCGCGGACGATGCGCTCGACATTCTCGAGCACCTTGAGCCCGAGCGGAAGCCAGGAGTAGATGCCTGGCGCGATCCGCCGGATGTAGCCGGCGCGCACCAGAAGCTGGTGGCTCGGCACCTCGGCGTCCGCCGGGACCTCGCGCAGAGTTCGCAGAAAGAGCCGGGACATCCGCATGAGCAGGAACCTTACCGAGCAGAGCCTCCGGTCCATGCCCGGTAGGCCCAGCGCAGCATGGGGATCTGGAGCGGCAAGCGCAGGAGGGTCGCGATTCGGTACCACGACGGTGCACGCTCGCTCTGGAACGCCGACACGCTCATCTGGACGTTTGCGGGCCAGACCCCGAGCAGCAGCCCAAAGGACAGAATGCCGCCGAGGCGTCGGGTCGGTGGCATGGCCAGCAGGGCGGCACACGTCAACTCGGCGACACCGGAGATCTGGACGAGTTCCTTCTTGTACTCCTGCAGCGGCGTCGGAATGATCTTCTCGAACGGCTCGGACCTGGCGAAGTGAAGTACGCCCGAGGTTGCGAACATGCCGGCGAGAACTTTGGGTCCGTCCATAAGGGACAGGTTAACTAGAGCAGGATCGACGCGAACGTCGCCTGCTCGGTGAAGCCGACCCGGCGGTACAGCGCGCGGGCCGAGACGTTGTGATCGTTGACGTAGAGCGTCACCAGCGGCGCAACATCCCGACGGACGAGCCGGATGACCTGCGCCAGCGCAGCCGCGGAGATGTCTTCCCCGCGTCGATCGGGCCGCACCCACACCCCTTGGAGCTGGCACGCGTGCGGTGACGCTGCGCCAACTTCGGTCTTGAACAGGATCTCGCCGCCCTCGACGATCGCAAACGCCCAGCCCTGCGAGATGAGTTGTGCCACCCGCGCCCGGTAGCCATGGCCACCGGAGGCCTCAGGATCGATCCCGACCTCCTCCCGGAACATCGAGACGCAGGCCGGGTAGAGCAGGTCGAGCTCGTCCATGGTCACCCGACGAACCCGAGTGTCTGGGGCGACTTGGGGCTCGTCGTCGAGGGCAAGGAACGGCTGGACGGGTCGGATCGAACGGGCCTGTCCGAGGAACGGCGCGAGTCTCTCCCACAGCGGGAGCACGGCTGACTGGAGCCCGGCGATCGACGCCGGACGAATGCCTTCGGTCAGTACATGGCCGGCGAACGCCTCCACCGCATCAGTGCCCGCCTCGGCCGGCACGATGTTGGACCCGGCGTGGCAGGCGGCGACCAGCTCAGGGCCGTCGAAGTAGCCCCAGACCCGCGGTCCGACGACACGATCGCGAAGGGCCGTCGAATCGACGCGATACCGCAGGAAGACGTTCACGCCCGGATCGCGGTCGAGCAGGGCACGCACCGAAGCGAGGTCGTCGGCCGTCAGGCCGCGCACTCCCGTCGTCGTTCCGAGCATGCTTCAGGGTATGCCGAGAGCGAGTTCTCCGACGCCCAAAATCGGCGTCAGGACACCGTGACCTGCGGCTCGGCGCCGTCGACCGATGGCATGGATT
>DATLCL010000202.1:0-12199 GCA_035526415.1 Aeromicrobium sp. | reverse complement strand
CGATCAGGACGAGCATGCCGGTCACGAGCGTGTTCCACACAAAGATCGGCATCCGGAACATGGTCATACCTGGCGCCCGCATCGTGAAGATGGTCGTGACGAAGTTGACCGCACCGAGGATCGTGCCCAGGCCGGCCATGTAAAGACCCATGATCCAGAGGTCTCCGCCAATGCCCGGCGAGTTGACCGCGTCGCTGAGTGGCGTGTACGCGAACCAGCCGAATGCGGCGGCTCCCCCCGGGGCGAGGAAGCCACTGACGGTGATGAGGCCGCCGAACAAGTAAAGCCAGTAGCTGAACATGTTCAGCCGTGGGAAGGCGACGTCGGGTGCGCCGATCTGCAGCGGCATCACGACGTTCGCGAAGCCGAAGAACAGCGGCGTGGCGAAGAGCAACAGCATGATCGTGCCGTGCATCGTGAACAGCTGGTTGTACAGGTCGTCGCTGACGACCTTGGAACCCGGCTGCGCAAGGTTGGCGCGGATGATCAGGGCCATGACGCCGGCGAAAAGGAAGAAGGCGAAGGACGTGGCGAAATACAGGTTGCCGATGACCTTGTGGTCGGTGGTTGTAACGACCTTGACGATCCGTTGACCGAGGGTCAGTTCGCGCGGGACAGTGCGTCCGCCTTCGAATGCCGCAGTGGTTGCCATCAGTGTTCGTCCCCGCTCTCCAGGCCGGCGATCGTGTCAGCGTGCTCGGCGCCGACCGGAGCTCCGACCTGACCGAGTTTCTTCAACTCATTCAGGTGCTTGTCGTATTGGGCCCGCGACACCACGTGGACCTTGAAGAGCATGCGCGAGTGATACAACCCGCACAGTTCGGCACACCGGCCGGTGAAGGTGCCTTCACGCGTCGGCGTCAGGTCGAACTGGTTGAACGGCTTCTTGCCCGGGATCACGTCCAGCTTGAAATAGAACTCCGGGATCCAGAACGAGTGGATGACGTCGGGCGACTTGAGGACGAACCGCACCGACTCGTTGACCGGCAGGTACAGGTTGGCCGGGTCGGCGGGCGTGCCGGACTCGAAGACGTCGCCGCCATCGATGGCCTTTTCGTCGAGGTAGTCGAACGCCCATTGCCACTTGCTGCCGACGACGGTGATCTCGTGGTCGGGACTCTTCACGTTCTTGAGGATGGCGTTCTGTGCCGTGACCGTGTGGAAGAAGAAGACAGCGACGATGATGCACGGCGCGATCGTGTACAGCACCTCCAAGGGAAGGTGATACCTGATCTGGGACGGCGGGTTGTCGTCCCGCTTCCGGAAGCGGATCATCGCGTAGACCATCAGGCCGAACACGAGGACGAACACGACGAGCACGGAAATCCACGCGCCCAGCCACAGGTCCCACACCGAATCGGTGCGGTCGCTGGCCGGTACCGGTAGCGCCAGACGGTTGATGTCGGACTTGTCGTATGGCGAGCAGCCACTGAGGACAAGAACGGCGGCGGAAATGCTCGCCGCCCCCAGTGGTCTACAGAGGATCCGACCCACGAGGCGCCTTTCTGGTTCGTGATTCGACACCCCGCAGACTACTGCAGGGCAACGCGTGACAGGCCGTGAGGTGTGGCTTGGTTCACGACAGTGTGAGAGCAGCACCGACCTCAGCGGCCGCGCCTTCGCCGTAGGCGTCGCCGAGCCGCGCAAGGAACGCGTCGCGATCGAGTTCGTACTCCTGCGTTCCGGTGGTTTCGACGACGAGTGAGGCGATTGTGCAGCCCACCTGGGCGCAGCGCTCGACGCTCAGCCCGGCCGCAACTCCGGCAAGATAGCCGGCCCGGAAGCTGTCGCCGACGCCGGTGGGATCGACGGCTGTGACGCCCTGAATGGCGGAGATCTCGACAACCTCGCCGTCGGGCAGGTAGACGCTCACACCATCCTTGCCGCGCGTCGTCACCTGGGTGGTCACGCGCGAGCGCACCTCTTCCGACGTCCAGCCGGTCTTCTTCTCGATCAGCGCCGACTCGTAGTCGTTGCTGAACAGGTACGTGGCGCCGTCGATCAGGCCTCGGATCATGTCGCCGTCGGCGAACGCCAGCTGCTGTGACGGGTCCGCAGCGAACGGCACACCTCGGTCACGGCAGCTTGCCGTGTGGCGCACCATCGCAGCCGGGTCGTCCGGCGAGATCAGCACGAGGTCGAAGTCGCCGAGTTCAGCGAGATCGATGCTGTCGGCCTCAGACATCGCGCCCGGGTAGAAGGAGGAGATCTGCGCAAGCGCGGAGTCGGTCGTGCACACGAAGCGCGCGGTATGGCGGGTGTCCGACACCCGCACCGCCGAGGTGTCGACGCCGGCGGCATCCAGCCAGCCGCGGTACTCCCCGTCGAAGTCCTTGCCGACCGAAGCCACCAGCAGCGGACGGTGGCCGAGCTTCGCCAGGCTGAAGGCGATGTTGGCACCGGTGCCTCCACGGCGGATTTCCAGGTCGTCGACTAGGAAGGACAGCGCGATCTTGTCCAGCTGGTCCGGGACGATGGAGTCCTCGAACCGACCGGGGAAGGTCATGAGGTGGTCAGTGGCAACAGATCCGCACACGGCAATTCGCACCGCAGCAGACTACCCATGTCCCCGACGTACGCTGGCATCGTGACCGCAATTTGCATCTATGACGGCGACTGCGGGTTCTGCAGTCGCTGCGTTGCGTGGGCCGCACGCCGCAGCG
This sequence comes from Aeromicrobium sp., assembly GCA_035526415.1. Taxonomy (GTDB): domain Bacteria; phylum Actinomycetota; class Actinomycetes; order Propionibacteriales; family Nocardioidaceae; genus Aeromicrobium. Next base: position 9,536 of record DATLCL010000202.1, on the reverse strand, counting down.
ATGTGAGGTTCGAGCCTTTCCAGCGCACTGATTTGGCGGCCTATGGCATCACCGAAGATGCCGCCGCCACGGCGGTGCACTGCGTCGGTGCCGATGGCCGCGTAACGCGCGGCGCCGCCGCTGTGGCCGCCGTGCTCCGCGAATGCCGCGGCGGCTGGCCGCTGTTCGCGATGCTGATGCGGCTGCCGCTCATCCGGAACATCGCCGAACTCGGCTACCGGCTGGTGGCCCGCAACCGGCACCGGCTCCCGGGGCCGGCCGCGTGCGCCATCGAGCCACCCGACTAGCAGCAGGCATGCGAAAGGCCCGGCCGGAGCCGGGCCTTTCGAACGTCGATCAGTGGAACGAGTCTCCACACGCGCAGGAGCCGCCCGCGTTCGGGTTGTCGATGGTGAAGCCCTGCTTCTCGATGGTGTCGACGAAGTCGATCGTCGCGCCATGCAGGTACGGCAGGCTCATGCGGTCGACGACGACGTTGACGCCGTCGAAGTCGCGGATCTCGTCGCCGTCGAGCGTGCGCTCGTCGAAGAAGAGCTGGTAGCGCAAGCCGGAGCAGCCACCGGGCTGTACGGCGATACGCAGGGCGAGGTCCTCGCGGCCCTCCTGCTCGAGCAGGCTCTTGACCTTGGTGGCGGCGCCGTCACTCAGTGTGACGCCGTCGGTCGTGACGGTGGTCTCCAACTTCACGGCCGTCGCCGTGCCGCCAGCCTGGGCAACACCAGCACCGTGCTCGTGCCCGCCAACGGAACCTTGCTCGCCGTGTGCGTGTCCGCATCCGCAGCCGCTCATCAGATCTCCCTGTCATGAGGTCATAGGTCTTCGGGTGGGGTCAACGCGTGACCCGCCCGATCTGTTCCCATCCTACGGGGCGATTCTCAAGAGCAGTGCTCATCCTTGGGCGACCATGTGCGAGCCGTCCGCTCGGCGAGCTGTGAAAGAGCCTCCGACGGCTGGGTCATGGCCGTGTCGAGGCCCACGAGATCTGCCATCGCGTACGCGGCGTCGACGCCCATGGCCCGGCTCTCTCGCGCCCCGACGGTGACCTGACCAGCGAGGACGACGCAGGGGCGCGCCGCGGCGCCGGCCGCCTGGGCAACGCCGTAGACCACCTTGCCTGAGCGGGAGGTGTGGTCGAACGTCCCTTCACCGGTCAGCACGAGGTCATGGTTGACGCAGGCAGCGGCGAGGCCCACGGCCTCTGCCACCAGGTCGACACCGCGAGCGACGGTGCCGCCGGCCGCGAGGATCCCGAAGCCCAAGCCGCCGGCGGCACCGGCCCCCGGCGTCTCGGCGAGCCTCCGTTCCGAAGGGCTGGCGCCGAGCGCCGCGCCGACGAACTGGTCGAGGATGCGGTCGACGACGAGCAAGTCCGCATCCGACAGCCCCTTCTGCGGACCGAAGGTCTTGGTCGCGCCGAACAGGCCGAGCAACGGAATGTCCACGTCAGCGGCGCCGACGAGCTCCCGGCCGCGCGTCGCATCGCGGACTGCCGTCAGGTTCAGCTTGGAGATGTCGCGCAGCCCGGCCGGTCCGGCATCCAGCGAGACGTCGCCGGTCGCGCCGAGCGCAGCCAAGAAGCCTGCTCCCCCATCATTGGTTCCGCTTCCGCCCAACCCGACGACCACCTTCGAGGCTCCGCCGGCGATTGCGTCGCGCACGGCGACGCCCACGGCGGCAGTCGACCCGTTCCACGGGCCGTCGACCATTGCCGGCCCGCAGAAGTCGGCCGATTCGACGTAGGCCGTCGACCGGTCGCGTTCGATCAGGTTCGCGAGGGCGTCCCGGAACCCCGGTCCCCCATCGGACATCGGGATGCACGTCACCTGGTCGTCCGGTGCATATCGGTGCCAGCCCGCCGCGATGGCGTCGGCGGCCTGCGTCGCCGTCAGCGTCCCGGTGAACTTGTCGGGAGCGACCAGGATGCGCATCGGGTCCGGTCAGCTTTGTTTCTCAGCAGCGGCCAACAGAACACACGTGGCCACGCCTTCCATGGCCGTCCGCAGCTCGTCGATGGTCGGGAACGACGGAGCGAGCCGGATGTTCCGGTCCAGCGGGTCCTTCCCGTACGGAAACGACGAACCGGCCGGCGTCAGGGCGATGCCGGCCTCCTTGGCGAGTTGGACGACGCGGCTGGCCGTTCCCTCGACGACGTCGAGGTTGATGAAGTAACCGCCCTTCGGCACCGACCACGTCGCGACGCCGTAGGCGCCGAGCCGCCGCTCGAGAATCTCGAGCACTGCTTCGAACTTCGGCGCGAGGATCGCCCGATGCCGGTCCATGAGTTCGGCGACTCCCTCTGGGCTCTGCAGCATCAGCGCGTGCCGCAGCTGGTTGACCTTGTCCGGCCCGATGGTCCGCTTGCCGAGATGCCCGAGGTACCACTCGACGTTGGCAGGCGACGACGCGAAGAACGCGACGCCGGCGCCGGCGAAGGTGATCTTCGAGGTCGACGCGAACAGGTAGGGGCGGTTGGAGTGACCGGAGGCGGCGCAGAGGCCGAGAATGTCTGCGCTCTTGGTCCGCTCCTCGCTGAGATGATGCACGGCGTAGGCGTTGTCCCAGTACAGCCGGAAGTCCGGTGCGGCAGTCTCCATCGCCGCCAGCTCAGCGGCGACGGCTTCGGAAACCACGGCGCCGCTGGGGTTGGAGTACGTCGGTACGACCCACATGCCCTTGACGTTCGGATCCTTGACCAGTTCGCGCACCGCAGCCACGTCGGGCCCGTCGTCGCGCATGTCGACGGCGACCATGCGGATCCCATACTTCTGGGTCAGCGCGAAGTGCCGGTCGTACCCGGGTACCGGACAGATGAAGGTGATCTCGTCCTCCTGCGACCACGGCTGCGGCGAGTCCGGAGTGCCGTTGAGCAGCGCGAACACCAACGTGTCGTGCATGATCTCGAGGCTCGCATTGCCCTCGGCGACCAGCTGGTCGACCGGTACGTGCAGAAGTTCGGCGAAGATCGACCGGAGCTCGGGCAGGCCGGTCAGGCCGCCGTAGTTGCGGACGTCGGTTCCGTCGGCCGCGCGGTGGGTGTCACCAGGCATCGTCAGCAGAACATTGGACAGGTCGAGCTGCTCGGCGGCCGGCTTGCCGCGGGTCAGGTCGAGCTTGAGACCCTCAGCCTTCAACGCCGCGTACGCGGCCGTCTGCTCGTCGAACAACGAGCGAATCTGTTCGGCAGCAAGGTCGTCGAAGGTCACGGTTCCAAACCTATCGACGTGACAGTTCCCGCGCCGAATGAGTTCCCACGCCACCGAGTAACCTCGGCTCGTGACGAAAGAGAATCCGACGCCGTCCCGCAAGGAGGCTGAGGCGGCCCGCAAGAAGGCGCTCAAGCGGCCGATGACGCGCAAGGAGCAAGCCCAGCGCGACCGCGAGGCGCGGCGGAGGATTCGCCAGCGCCAGCAGGAGGCCATGCGAACCGGCGACGACAGGTTCCTTCCGTTGCGCGACCGTGGGCCGGTCAAGCGATTTGCGCGCGACTACGTCGACCGCCGCCGGCTCGCCGCCGAGTACCTGCTTCCGATCCTGCTGTTCACGTTCATCCTGACGATGTTCCCGCAGTTCGCCACGGTCGGGATGCTCGCGTGGATGAGCGTGACGGTCCTCGCAATCGTCGAGGAGATCTTCGTGATCCGCGGGCTCAAGAAGGAGTTGGCCCGGCGGTTCCCCGGCCAGTCCACGAAGGGCATCACGCTCTACACGGTCCTGCGGACGACCCAGCTGCGCCGCTTCCGCCTGCCGGCTGCGCAGGTGAAGCGCTTCGAGAAGCTCCCCGAGAAGTACTGAGATCGCTACTGCGGGCTCAACGACATCGGTCCGTAGACCTCTTTTACCCCGTCGAATAGGCGAACCTGGGTGACACCCTCGCCGAGCAGGTCACCGAACATCTCACCGATCCATGTCTCGGCGTCACCACGGCTGTCGAACGTCTCGGACTGGCCGATGGGCTCGCCATCGGCGCTTTCAAAGGTCCAGAACCAGGACATCTCACCCCTCCTTGGTCGACGGCTGAACGAACGGCGGCTTGACGACGTCGAAAGTTTCCATGCGTCCGCGGATGTCCACGCGGACCACGTCGCCGGCTCGGACCACCGAATCGACCAAGGCCAGGCCGATCCCGGTGCGCAGCGTAGGCGAGAACGTCCCCGAGGTGACGGTGCCAATCGTCGCGAAATCGTCGGACGTGACCACGTCCATCCCGGGCCGAGAGATTCCGCGGCCTTGGGCCTTGAGGCCAACGAGGTGGTTGAGGTCAGGCTTGGTGCGCTGAGCCTCAAGCGCCGCCTTACCCCAGAAGTCGGGCTTCGACCAACCCACCGCCCACGAGACGCCGGCCATCACCGGCGAGATGGACGGCGAGAGTTCTTGCCCGTGCAACGCGTAGCCCATCTCCGTCCGGAGGGTGTCGCGGGCACCGAGGCCACAGGCCGTGAGGCCCCACCTATCGCCCGCCCGGAACAGCTCGTCCCAGACGTCGACGGCGGCAGACGATGGGACGACAAGTTCGTAGCCGCGCTCACCGGTGTAACCCGTACGGCACACCGAGAAGTCGACACCGGCAAGCGATCCTGAGGCGTAGGACATGTACTCATGACCGACCGGGAGGCCGAGCGCGCCGAGAACCTCATCGCTGCGGGTTCCCTGGACAGCCAGCACGGCATAGTCCCGATGCTGGTTGACTACGTCGATGCCGTCCGGCGCCGCCGCCGACAGACGCGCCACCACCTCGGTGTTGTTGGCCGCGTTCGGGATCAGGAAGACCTCGTCGTCGCTGCGCAGGTAGGCGATGATGTCGTCGATGACGCCGCCGTCGTCGTCGTTGCAGCACAGCGTGTACTGCGCCTTGCCCGGATGGATGCGACCGAGGTCGTTGGTAAGGCACGCGTTGACGAAGTCAGCCGCGCCCGGCCCCCGCACCAGTGCCTTGCCGAGGTGGCTGACATCGAACACCCCGACGCCATCGCGAACCGATGCGTGTTCCTTGAGCACGCCGCTGTACTCCAGCGGCATCAGCCAGCCGCCGAACTCGGCGAACTTCGCCCCCAACGCCGCATGACGGTCGTGCAACGGCGAATGCAGAAGATCCATGCCCGAAACCTATAGTGACCGCCATGGTCACGATCTCCCTCAGTCGCAGCGAACCCACGTCCGCCCGTGCCGACGTCCTCGTTCTCGGGGTGCGCGCCGCGTCGTCGGACCACGTGTTCGGGGCTCAACTCAAGGCGATGGGCTTCACCGGCGAGCCGGATCAAATCGTGACCTTCCCCGCTGCCGACCTCGCTCGCGCTCGCCTGGTCGTCGCCGTGGCGCTGCCCAAGGAGCCGACAACCGAACAGCTGCGTCGTCTCGCCGGCGGCGGCGTCCGCACGGCCGTCGGCGCCAAGGCGAAAACCATCGCGCTGGCGTTCGAGCCGGCCGACGCCGACGAGCTGCAGGCTGTCGCAGAGGGCGCCTCCCTCGGCGCGTATGCGTTCACCAGCTACAAGACGAAGCCCAACGACACCCTTCGGTCCATCACGCTGCTCACCTCGCTCGCACGTCAAGCCTCGGCGACCAACGCGGTGACGTCGGCGTCGATCGTCGTGGACGCAGTCAGTCAGGCCAGGGACTGGGTGAACACGGCTCCGGCGGACCTCCGCCCACCTGTCTTCGCGCAATCGATCAAGGAATGGGCCGGCGACGCCACCCTGGTGACGATCTGGGACGAGCGCAAGCTCGAACGCGAACGCTGCGGCGGCATCCTTGCTGTCGGTGCCGGCTCCCAGGTCCCGCCCCGGCTGGTGCGGCTGACCTACCGGCCGGAGAAGGCCCCGCGCAAGGCAATGCCGCACCTCGCCCTGGTCGGCAAGGGCATCACCTTCGACTCCGGCGGCCTGTCGATCAAGACGGGCGCCGGCATGCAGACGATGAAGATGGACATGGCCGGCGCGGCCGCGGTCGTTGCGGCCATCGGGGCCATCGCCCGGCTCGAGCTACCGATCCGCGTGACGGCGTTCGCCTGCATCGCCGAGAACATGCCGAGTGGTTCGGCCACGCGCCCCGGCGACGTCCTCACGATGCGCAACGGCGCGACGGTTGAGGTCCTGAACACCGACGCCGAGGGTCGCCTCGTGCTCGGCGACGGGCTGGCCCTCGCCGCCGAGGCGAAGCCCGACGCCATCGTCGACGTGGCGACCCTGACCGGCGCCTGCATCGTCGCTCTTGGCGAGCGGACCGCGGGTGTCATGTCCAACGACGAGCCGCTCCGGCAGCAGATGGTCGACGCCGCCAAGGCGGCCGGCGAACTGGTGTGGCCTCTTCCGATCGCGGAGGAGATGAAGGAGAAGGTCAAGTCGTCGAAGGTGGCCGACCTGCGGCAGCACAACCCGAAGGCGGCCGGCGGCGCGATGTTCGCGGCCGAGTTCCTCCGCGCCTTCGTTGGCGACCTGCCCTGGGCGCACGTCGACATCGCCGGTCCGGCGTTCAACGAAGAGGGCCCCTACGGCTACGTGCCCACCGGCGGAACCGGCTTCGCCGTCCGCATGCTGGTCCAGCTGGCCCGCGACCTCGCGCGCTAACGCAGGCCCAGCACGTGGGCGGCGTCCTCGACCGCATCCCACAGGACGCGATCGCCGCCGTTGCGGTCCGGATGCGCCTTGGCACGAGCGGCGCGGAGCAACCCGCGCAACCCATCTTTGTCGAGGTCGGCACCCGGGACCGGCATTGCGGCCGCACCGGCCAAGGTCGTGATCGCGTCCCACTCCCGCGCGTTGCGCGCCGGCTGGCTGCCACCCGGCGCGGGAACCTGGGCAGCCTGCTGACGCAGGGCGTATTCGCGCATCCGCCGCGGCAGCCCGACCCGATTGATGTCGTAGACGGGTATGCCCGCCTTGTGACCGAAGTCGGCGGCGGCCCGCGGCGATGACACCTGTCGGCGAATGAACTCGCCGTCGTCGGCCACCAGCACGACGGTCGTCGGCGTCACGGCGGTCTGCGGCTCCACAAAGGCCTCGACGCCGCGGTGGGATGCCACCCATTCCCGGAGCGCCACAAAGTCGTCCCGGGCGACCTTGGATCGCCGAAAGAGAGCCACGCGCCAAGTGTGCCCGACAGTCAAACCCCGGTGGCAGGATGAACAGCCGGAGTGACAAGATGGCCGGGCCAGCATGAACCACGTCGGGAGGCGACTGTGACGCAGAGTCCTGCGGACACCACAACGTTTGACCTCGTCATCCTGGGAGGTGGCAGCGGAGGCTACGCCGCAGCGCTCAGGGCGCGGCAGCTCGGACTCACCGTGGCCCTCATCGAGAAGGGCAAACTCGGCGGAACCTGCCTGCACAACGGCTGCATCCCGACTAAGGCGCTCCTGCACGCTGCCGAGGTCGCCGACGCCGCACGCGAGGGTGCCAACTTCGGCATCAGGAGCACCTTCGACGGCGTCGACATGGCCCAGGTGAACACCTACAAGGAGGGCGTCGTCGGCCGGCTCTACAAGGGCCTGCAGGGCATGCTCAACTCCGGTGGCATCACCATCGTCGAGGGCGACGGCAAGGTCGTCGGCGACCGCACGGTCGAAGTCAACGGCGCCCGCTACTCCGGCAAGAATCTCGTCCTGGCCACCGGCTCGGTGGCCCGCACGCTGGGCCTCGAGATCGGCGGACGGGTCATCACCAGCGACGAAGCGCTGGAGCTCACCGAGGTCCCGGCCAGCGTCATCATCATCGGCGGCAGCGTCATCGGCGTCGAGTTCGCCTCGGTCTGGAACTCGTTCGGAGCTGACGTCACGATCGTCGAAGGGCTCCCCAGCCTCATCCCGCTGGAGGACCCGTCGCTCACCAAGCAGCTCGAGCGCGCGTTCCGAAAGCGCAAGATCAACTTCAAGACCGGCGTGATGTTTGCCGGAGTCGAGCAGACCGATGCAGGAGCGACGGTCACACTCGAAAACGGCGAGAAGCTCGAAGGCGACCTGGTCCTGGTCGCGGTGGGCCGTGGGCCTCGCTCGGAGGGGCTCGGCTACGAAGAGGCGGGCATCAACGTCGAGCGCGGCTGGGTCACCACCGACGAGCGCCTCCACACCAACGTGCCGGGTGTCTACGCCGTCGGAGATCTCGTGCCAGGGCTCCAGCTCGCTCACCGCGGATTCGCCCACGGCATCTTCGTCGCCGAGGAAGTCGCCGGGCTCAACCCGCCGCCGGTCATCGATTCGGGCATCCCGCGTGTCACGTACTGCGATCCCGAGGTCGCCTCGGTCGGCCTCACCGAGCCGCAGGCCAAGGAGAAGTTCGGCGAGATCGAGACCTATGAGTACAACCTCGGCGGCAACGGCAAGAGCCAGATCCTGCAGACGGCCGGAATCGTCAAGCTGGTTCGGGAGAAGGACGGGCCCATCGTCGGCGTGCACATGATCGGCGCGCGCTTCGGTGAGCAGGTCGGCGAAGCCTCCCTGATCGTGAACTGGGAGGCCTTCCCGGAGGACGTCGCCCAATTCATCCACGCCCACCCGACGCAGACCGAGTCGCTCGGCGAAGCCTCACTCGCCCTGGCCGGCAAGCCACTTCATGCGCATGCGTGAAGCGAATGAACCGAACGCCCACGCCTGACCTGTAAGGACACCATGGCCACCTCAGTCCCCCTTCCCGCGCTCGGCGAAAGCGTCACCGAGGGAACCGTCACCCGCTGGCTTAAGAACGTCGGGGACACCGTCGCCGTCGACGAGCCGATCGTCGAGATCTCCACCGACAAGGTCGACACCGAGATCCCGTCGCCGGTGGCAGGTGTGCTGCTCGAGATCAAGGCTGCTGAGGACGAGACCGTCGAGGTCGGCGCCGAGCTTGCGATCATCGGCGAAGAGGGCGAGTCCGCAGGTTCAGCGCCGGCTCCGGCGGCTGAGGCCCCTGCGGCTGAGGCTCCAGCTCCGGCCGCAGAGCCTGCTCCGGCAGCAGAGCCCGAGCCGGCTCCTGCCCCTGAGGCGCCGGCCCCGGCGGCCGAGGCGCCTGCCGCCCCAGCCGCGCCCGCCGCAGGTGGCGGTGCCGAGGGCACCGAGGTTGTGCTGCCCGCACTGGGTGAGAGCGTCACCGAGGGGACTGTGACCCGCTGGTTGAAGAACGTCGGGGACGAGATCGCCGTCGATGAGCCGCTGCTGGAGATCTCCACAGACAAGGTCGACACCGAGATCCCGTCGCCAGTGGCTGGAACGCTGCTGGAGATCCGCGCCGCGGAAGACGAGACCATCGAGGTCGGCGCCGTGTTGGCCATCGTCGGTGCTGCTGGTTCTGCGCCTGCTGCCGCACCGGCCGCGGCCCCTGCCCCCGCGCCCGCCCAAGAGCCTGCCCCAGCGGCGGCACCCGAACCCGCGCCCGCTCAGCCCGAACCGGCGGCCGAGGCGCCCGCGGCACCTGCACCTGCTCCTGCACCTGCTCCTGCCCCCACCCCGGCCGCACCTCAGCCGGCGCCGGCTCATGCTGCGGCGGCCGGCGAAGCGACAGACACCTACGTCACGCCGATCGTCCGCAAGCTGGCCAAGCAGCATGGCGTCGACCTGGAGAACGTCA
>DATLCL010000191.1:0-6977 GCA_035526415.1 Aeromicrobium sp. | reverse complement strand
ACAGCCAGATTGCGGGACGTCAGCACCAGACCCTGCAGCAGTTGTACAAAGGGCTGACGGTCGAAGGTGGCAGTGTCAGCCTTCAGACCGCAGGTCAAGCGACCGTGTCGGTGTTTGGCACGCTCTACAGCGACATATCGCTCGACACCACACCGGGCATCAGCGCCCTCGACGCGGGGCGCATTGTCGAAACCGCCGCCCGCGCCGAGATTGCATTTGGCGCCAGGCCCTCCCTGGTCGTGCTGCCGTCACCGTCCGGTACTGTCGCGCTGACTTACAAGGCCACGGTGGCGCGCGGCGTGACTTACTACGTCGACGCACACACCGGCGAGATCCTCTTGGTGGCGGACGAGAAGAATCACGAGGTGGGTGCCGGAACGGGAGCGCTCGGCGACACCAAGAAGATCTCGACCGCCCTGATCTCCGGAGCCTACCGCACCAGGGACACGCTGCGGCCGGCGACCATCAGCACCTTCGACACCGGTGGTAGCGAACTGGTGCTCGACCGGATGGAGACCGGCACCAGCGTCCTACACACGCAACGGCACGACGTTTCCCTGCAGCAACACTGTCTTCGTCGACGGTCTTGGTGTCCGGCGTCCGCCGTACTGCAGCGCTGGGCGATACGTGGTCGGCGCGGTGCAGACGGGCGCCCTCAACGAAGGACTGTCCGACATCTTCGGCGCCAGCGTCGAGTTCTTCTTCCAGCCGCCCGGGTCGGGCCCGCTGAAAGCCGACTATCTGACGGGAGAGGACATCCCCGGTTTAAGCGTTCGGTCGTTGAGTGACCCGGCCTCACAGGCCATCACCACCGACGCCGGGGCGATCGGATATCCCGACCATCTGAGCAAGATGTTGAACTACGTGCTGATCGTGACAGGCGGCACGTCGACGAATCCAACTGCGGTCACGATCGCTCCGGTCGCCTTCTCCAACGGCAATTCGGTGTTCTTCTTCAACAGCGGCCCGGACAGCGGGGGTGTCCATTACAACTCCTCGCTCGTCAGCCACTCGTTCTATCTCGCCATCGAAGGCGGACGCAACGCGACGTCAGGCCTGTCGGTGACAGGCGTCGGTGCGCGAAACCGCGCTCAGATCGAGAAGGTCTACTTCCGCGCGATCACCAGGCTGATGCCGAACAACGCGTCGTTCACAACGGCCGCGGCCGTCGTGATTCAGGCCGCAGTCGACCTGTATGGCGCCAACAGCGCCGTCACCGAAGCCGTGACCCAGGCCATGACCGCGGTGGGCCTGCGCTGAGCACTGCTGCGTGCGAGTCAAGGGTTCCGCCGTCGGCGGATTCGGCACTATTCACCGTCGCGCCGGCGCGTGCATACCGGGGAGCGGATCTTTCCATCATGGCCATCCAACGACTGCCCATAAATTCGCCAGCTCTCGATACTTCAGGCCTTCCTGCAATGCCCCTGCGAACGCTTCGCCGTCGCGACAGGCGTATGACAAGAACAAGAGAGGAGCGGGGGCCGTCTGCATGGAGCGACGTGTACGCTCACCAGTTATGCCGACGCAGCGGGTGGCGGCTGCTTGCAGGACGGCCTGACGAGGATCTCGGCCGCAGAGGCGAGATCGCCCGAGACGGCGCCTAACACTAGCGGTCGCAAAGATGGACTGTCAGGCCCCAGGAGGCAATCCGAACTCAGGCTTGACCGCGCCCCCTGGCCGGATGGGCGGCACTTCACAGGCCGAGTCGCTGCAACCGGACCGTGGATCGGCGAGGAGTGCCAGCGATACAGTCTCGTCACTTTGGGATCGTCTCGACCCGCGTGTTGACGATATCGAGGACCCCCGTGGCCTTGACGGCGCCGGACGAGAACTCGAACACCTGCGGAGCGGCGTGCGTCGTCACGCCTTTCGCTTTCAGGCCGAAGACCCGGAGCGTCTTCTTGTCGTCCAGCCGCTGGGCCTCGAGGATCTGTGCCTTCCAGACGACCTTGACCGGATCGTCGAGGTTTTCGATCTCGAAGAACGCCTCGTCGGCGTCGACGACCACCCGCTCGCGCGCTTTGGCGCTCGGCGTCCTCGCCTCACCGGGAGGAATGGTGACCAGGAAGGGACGCTCGTCTGGAGCGGTTCGCTGCAGCAGCAGCTGCTTCCGACCCTTGAGCTGTGCGGTCGTCAGGCGGATCTCGGCCAGCGTCCCGGCGTCCTCCGGGCGGCCGGGATGCGTGACGACGACACCCGCCGGTTCGAGCACCGCAATCCGCTCCAGCTTGTAGCCGTGTAGGAGATACGTCGATTGTGCGTTGCCCTGCTCCAGCAACACCAGACGTTCGCCCCGGCTGAAGGCGTTGAGTCCTCTCACGGGCGCGGGCCGCTCAGATGCTCCGAAGAGATGCTTCACGGTAGGCGTCGGGTTCGCAAGAAGGAGCGCGGTCGGCACAGTAACCGCCATCGTCCTGTCACTGCGCAGTACGGGTGCGTCCTTGTAGCCGAAAACGCGGTCGCCGATCACGATGACGAGCGCCGGCTTGCGGGTGTCGACCTTCTCGGCGAACTCGATCGTGAGCAGCGAGTTGGCGTCGTCGACCGCGGTGACGGTGCTCGACAGCACGACCGGGACCTCCCTTTGGAGCGGCAACGTCGAGGCCGTGTCGGAGACGAAGTCGATGACCAGCGGCTGCTCGCTGCCGTCGCGCGAGACCAGCGCGACGTTCTTCGTCGCCAGGTCCGCGATCGGCGCGACGAAACGGATGCCGGCATTCTCGAACGTCGCGTTGACTGCCCCCTCCCGCAGCACTGTGCCGCCGATCCGCACATACGTCCCGCCAACGAACTGCCCCTGAACGGTGACGAGCATCTGGCCGCCGCCCAGATCCTGCAGCGCATTGGCGTTGAAGCCGGCCGGTTTCGCGTTGACGGGGAGCCTTGCGATGGGCCATGGCTTCTCGCGCTCGGCCAGAGAGCGGCCGACGAGCTTGCCGACCGTGCCGTTCTTCTGATCGTACTTGAGCCAGTAGGTCCTGATGCTCACGGTGCCGAACTGATCGGCGCTACCGCTCGTCGGGAACGACAGCTGCACGAACGTCTGCTTCAAGCCGGCCCTGACGTAGCTCCGTCCGAGCACCGGTCGGAACTGCCACGCCACTCCGACCTGCCCTTCAGTCTTCGGCGTGAAGCTCAACGCCACGGTGTCCTGGTCCTGTACTAGGTAGTGCGCCCTCTGACCGCGGAGCCAGGATCCGGACACGCCGACCACGCCCGTCACCACTCCGCCGCCGACCGAGCTGCTGGAATCGGTAATGGCCGCCACGTTGTAGGTCTTCTCGCGTGGCAAAAGGGCCGTAATCGACGGCCGATCCGGCCCATCGCTGATCTGCTTACTCTGATTGAGGGTGACCACCGCTTCGACCACGGCCACCGCGTTCTTGAAGCGCGGCTTCGTCTCGATGGTGATCGGAAAGCCAATCGTCGTCCTTGGCTTGACGCGATATTCGGTGCCGGCCTTGACGATGTGGTCGGAGAGCGCGCCTTCGAGCAGCAGGCGCAGGTTGGCGATCTCGAGGGTGAGCTGCAACTGCTCGTTCAGCATGTCGGAAGCCGACGTCTGGAACGCGCTGGGCAGGGTCGTCGTAGCGGCTGGAGCCGTCACCGCCGGTGGATTTGTTTGAGCCGACGTCGTCACGCGGTCGACGCCGCCGGAGGTGGTCGTCGTCTGTAGCGTCCGGTTGTTCGCGGTACCGTCCGCATCCGTATCGTTGACCGTGCCAACCGACGTCGCCGTCGGGCCCTTGGCGGTGGTGGTGACGCCGGGCAACGATGCGCCCTGCACGTTGAGGCCGAAGCTCGAGATCCGCTGGCTCGCGCCGGAGATCGCGCCGATCCGTGACGACACCCCCTGCTGATCCAGCAACTGCAGCGCCGCCAGCTTGGCTTCGGCCGCCTGCAGCATCTCGCGCAGCATCGCATCGTCGAACACCTTCGGATCGCCGACGTCGATGCCGTTGTCCTGATCGCGACTGGTTTGTAGTTCCGCTTCGCGAGCGCGCTGCTGGTCCTGGCCGGCCGGTGGCGGCGCCGCTTCGCGTGAGGGCGGTACCGCGGCGGCTCGCCCAGCAGGAGTAGCAGAAAGCACCAGGCCGACCAGCAGCACGGAGGCCGATGCGCGTCGCGCCATCATTTGCTTCATCTCAACGCTCCCAACCGGTTGGCTTGCAAGTCCGACTTGTCTGTCAGCCCTTCACCGTGCGCTTGCCGGTCGTCTTCTTAACCTTGGAGGCCGTCTTCTTGGACACTTGAGTGGTCCTCTTGGGCCCCTTCGTGGTCTTTGGTTTTGATCGTCGACCGTCAGCCTTGCTGCCGGCGGCCTTCGTCCCGGCCTTCTTCGCGGGGTTCGTGCCGGCGCGTGTGCGCGGCGTCTTCTTTCGCGAGACCTTCCCGCGACGGTTGAATGACGCTGCCTTCCGCTTCTTGGCGGAGCTCGCCACGAGCACTTCCACTTCGATCACCTCGACGGCCACCCCGACCGACGATGGCGTCGCCTTGGATGAGAGATCGCGCAATGTTGCTTCAAGGGGCGGCTGACCGGAGAGAGCTGTGCCGGCCATCTCCAGCGCAGCGGGCATAACACTCGTGTAGCTCAGAACAGGAAGCTGCCCGATGTGGTCGTCGTGCCCATCGACGTCGACGGACGCGCGGTCATCGAAGCGCGCGCTCAACTCTGTGAATGCGTCGCCGATCGGCGCGGGTGCGCCGTCCTTCGCGAGCACCGTGCGGTCCAACAGGGCTTCTTGCGCCACGAACGTCAACACGCCACGGACTATCGCCACGCGCCGCTCCTTTCAGTCACCGACAGTAGGCCACGTCAGCATAGACGTCTTCCAGTCTTCCAGGTACAGGGTTAGACGGACACGAGCTGTGCCTTCTCACAAGTGCAGTCAATCGCGACATCAGATGGTATGGCACTGACAGTATCTGACGTCACGCCCGTCATCACCGATAGGGCAGGATCAATGCACAGCGGCGGTTTCGATATTAGCAACGATCGTGTGAGCTCAATCGAGATAACAGAACGACTGAGGCGGGTGGCTGATGCCGAGATGCGGCCCTGGAACTTGACTCGTTCGGCGACGTTCCGATTTCGCTCGACGTTCCATCACCGGTTTCCAGACGTCACGTGTCGCGGGATGGTCGTGGATGAAAGCGACGTGGTCTGGGCCGGCAACAATCTGCTTCAAGACCCCTCTAAGGTCGTTCGTCAGTGGCTGACGCAGTTCTTCTCCCTGTTTGGGGCCGAGCACCAATGGCCCCAGCCATGGCCGCTGGCCGAGCATCTCGACCTGGAACCGAACGTCACGGATTTGGACGGCCTGACACACGCGTTCGGACAGAGTCGCTCGACGCTGGGGCGACAGTTTCGGGCCGAGTTTGGCAAGTCGATCGGTGACCACCAGGGCGTGGCCCGGCTCCGCCTAGCGCGGAGACGGCTCCGAGAGAGGCCGCTCTCCGTCGAGGACGTGGCCGACCGTGCCGGGGACGCGAGTCCCACGAATCTATACTCGGCGTTCCGCGAATTCACGACGGTCAGACCGGGTTCGGTCCGGATCGCGACGGATTCGTTCGACAGCTATCTCGCCACGCATGTCCCGTCGCCTCCGTTGTTGCGCGGGCGACCGGTCCCCCCTGACCAAGTCTCGCAGCGACGTCAACGACACGCTGCGCCCCGTCCTTCGCTGCGACATCCATGAGCACGTCGTGGGGCGGTCTGGCGTGTTCGAACGACTAGGAAGTGCCGGCGTCAACCGAGGCGAACGGGAAACACGCAGGGGCTGGATGGACCGGTGCGATGCCGCGCGAATCAGCGGCGCATTCTTCCTGTCACTGACCCGGGAGAGTCGGGCGGTGAGCTGTTGAGAAAAGCGGACGCCCCTCACCGAATTTTACGGCGGACCTCTTGGTTTGGTTCTTAACCCAGTGCTCACGGCCGCTCAGCGTTCTGAGTGGTCCGAATCCGGCCATTCGCCGGGCGTGCCGACGCTATACAGTAGGGCCGCCGCCGACCGTCGCGAACGGATTGTTCAAACAGCCTCGAGGCTGAGAACCGGAGGCCGTAAGTTGTTGAGTGGTGCGCCCTGCATGATTCGAACATGCGACCTCCTGGTTCGTAGGCTAGTGCAGGTGTTTGCACGCGCGGTTCTTCGTGTCTGTAGCTCGGACCGAGACGGCGTTTTGCCTCGTATTCGGCAGGAAATTGTTCGCCTATTGTTCAACGGCTTCGGGATGCAGTGGGACGGTGGTCGGTGTTCGGGACAGCTTGTTCACTGATTGATCACGGGTTGAGTCTCGCCAGGCGTGATGGCGGCGACGTGACCGACGACGCGGCGGCGAGGCTGCCCGGCCGCCCGGCATCGCGAATCACCCTCTTACCACCAGCCGTCACTGCATGGGTGGGCGACCGTCGCAGGCGCAAGGCGCCGCCCCCGAAGACGTCACTAGCGGCGCGGCAACACGTTCGGCCGGCCGTCTCGACGGTTGATCCCGATGCACGAGGCTATCTCCGACGAGTCCTTCGTGAATGGGCGGCCCGCTACAATCGCGGTCGTCCACACGCCAGCCTGGGGCCGGGCATTCCCCAGCCGGTGCCGGACGCGGGTGAGCTCGTGTCCATCGGTCTCGCCTTCCCAAGCACATGGAGGTCATCGCCACCGCTCTGGGCGGTCTGCACCATTGATATCGGCGCGACGCCGCGTGAGCCACCGGGCATGCGCTCGCCGGTGACTCTGCGGAGCACAGTCACGCCACACGTCGCGCAGTACACCCCCAGCGCGCCGCCGCAGCGCCATCGACGGGCGGACGACCCGGCACCCTGGATATGCGATCAGTGAGCAAAAACGGAACTCGTCGAGCAAGGCTTCGGCTGGATGAAGACCATCGGCGGCCGGCGCAAACTCCACTATCGCGGTGGACCGCTGATGCCGTGGGTCTTCACCTTCGCCGCGGCCGCCTACAACATCGTGCGGATG
>DATLCL010000186.1:0-5076 GCA_035526415.1 Aeromicrobium sp. | reverse complement strand
GAAGCCGAACGGCTGGGGATTGCCGATGTTGAGCTTCAGGATGCGGTGACCCTCGGCTTCCAGCGTCGCCGCGCGGGCGCTGACCGGTCCGCGGATGTCGTAGAGGACACCGCGCAGCTTGTCGGACTGGCGCACGAACGTCATACCTCTCATTGTCCCAGACAAGTCCGATAGACCTTCCGGACATGGAACTTGTCGTCAGTCACACCGATCAAGGTGACGCCGCTCGGTGGGATCACCGGCCCACTCCTCTCCAGCGTCCTCGGGTTGGTCGACGGAGCGGTGAGCCCGTTGCTCAACACGGTTCTCACTTCGCTGGGCATCCGTCTCGACACGGTGGAAATCCGGCCGACGACCCGGCCGGCCTGCAACGAGCCCGTGCTCCGCGACTAATCCAGCTCCCGGATGAGGTCCAGCGCGTGCTGGAGGTCGTCCGGGTAGGGGCTGTCGAATTCCACGTAGTCCCCGGTGCGCGGGTGATTGAAGCCCAGCTGCACTGCGTGGAGCCATTGCCGCTCGAGCCCCAGGCGACGAGTGAGCGTCGGATCCGCGCCATACAGCGGGTCGCCGACGCAGGGGTGGTGCAGGGCACTCAGGTGGACTCGGATCTGGTGCGTTCGTCCTGTCTCCAGCTTGATCGTGAGCAGCGACGCGTACCGGTGCGCTTCCAGCGTCGCGTAATGGGTGATGCTCGCGCGGCCATCGGCCCGCACGGTGAACTTGAAGTCGTGCTTGGGATGTCGGGCGATGGGCGCGTCGATCGTCCCGGTGTGTGGATCCGGGTGTCCCTGCACCAGCGCGTGGTACGTCTTGTCGACGACCCGGTCGCGGAATGCCTGTTTGAGTACCGAGTACGCGTTCTCCGACTTCGCCACCGTCATGAGGCCGGACGTGCCGACGTCGAGCCGCTGCACGATGCCCCGGCGCTCGGGCGCGCCGGAGGTCGAGATGCGAACGCCGATGCCGGCCAGATGGCCGACCACGGTCGGCCCATCCCAACCCACCCCCGGATGCGCAGCGACACCGAATGGCTTGTCGACCACAACGATGTCGTCGTCCTCAAAGACGATCCGTACGCCCTCCACCGGTTCGGCCACGACCTCCGCGGTCCGGGGCGCCGGGATGGTGGCCTCCAACAGATCGCCGGCGTGGACCCGGTCAGACTTCTGGGGCACCCGTCCATCAATGACCACAAGACCTTCGGCCACCAGCTCCGAAGCTCGCGTCCGCGAAATGCCGACCAGGCGAGATAGGGCAGCGTCAACCCGCTCCCCCGCCAGACCCTCGGGGATCGCGACGATCTTGACGTCGGTCACGCGCTCTCGGTGCGTGGCTCGTCAGGCTCGAGTTCGCCGTCGCGGCCGCCATCCATGGTGGCCCCCTTCAATCCGCGCTGGAGGATCACGGCGGCCGCGATCGTCAGGCCGATGTCGGCGACATTGAAAACTGGCCAGTGCGTGAGGTGCAGGAAGTCCACGACCTCACCACGGAACGGCGACGGCGACCGGAGAATGCGGTCGGTCAGATTCCCGAGTGCCCCGCCGAGCAGGAGTCCGAGACCGAGCGCCCAGCCGAGGTCGCGGAGCCGACGCGCCATCCGGATCACCGTGACGACGACGATGATCGCGATCACGCTCAGCATGACCGTCATCTGGGCACCCGCGCTGAATGCGGCGCCGGAATTGCGCGTCAAGGTCAGCCAGAAGACGTGCGGAACCAACGTGATCGAACGCCCTGGATCGAGCGTGGCGATGGCCAGCGCCTTGGTGGCCTGATCGAGGCCCCACACGCACGCCGCCGCCGTCGCGAAGATGCGGATTGCCCCTGCCGACGACAACGGCGCTATCGCCGTTCCTCGCGCTGTTTGCAGTCCATGCACAGTGTGGCCCGCGGGAAGGCCATCAAGCGGCCCTTGCCGATCGGGTTGCCGCACGACTCGCACAGGCCGTACGTGCCCTTGCTGAGCCGGTCCAGTGCCTTTTCGGTCTGGAGCAGCAGCTCACGCTGGTTGGCGGCCAAGGACAGTTCGGCGTCGCGCTCCAGCGACGTCGAGCCGATGTCGGCCTGGTCGTTGCCGGCGCTGTCGACACCGTCACGCAGGAGATCCTGCAGGTCACGGGCAGACAGGTCGAGCTCGGCGCGAAGCCGCACGAGGTCTTCTTCGAGCGCGCCTCGAACCTCGCGTTCCTCCGCGATGGTCCACGGCTTCTCGTCCGTTCGAACGACCAGGCTGCTTCTCGGCATGCGGGGACAGTAGACCCCCGGTGGGTGTTTATCAAATGGGCGCGCCCGATCGCGACTACTGAGACCCCAATAGACTTCCCGCGTGTCTGACCGCCCCTCCTATCGCACGGTGCCTGCTCACATCGACCTCCCGGAGCTGGAGCGCGAGATCATCGCCTGGTGGGATGAGCAGGGCACTTTCGCGGCGTCGTTGGAGGCCACGGCCGACGCCCCTCGATGGACGTTCTACGAGGGTCCCCCGACCGCGAACGGCACCCCGGGCACGCACCACGTCGAAGCGCGCGTCTTCAAGGACGTCTTCCCGCGGTTCCAGACGATGCGCGGCCTGCACGTCGAGCGCAAGGCCGGTTGGGACTGCCACGGGTTGCCGGTCGAGATCGCCGTCGAAAAGGAGCTGGGCTTCAACGGCAAGCCCGACATCGAGGCCTACGGAATCGCCGCCTTCAATGACCGTTGCCGGGAGTCGGTCCTGCGGAACGTCGACCTGTTCGAGGACATGACGCGCCGGATGGGCTACTGGGTGGACATGTCGCAGCCGTACCGGACGATGGATTCGGAATACGTCGAGAGCGTGTGGTGGGCGCTTGCGCGCATCTTCGACAAGGGACTGCTCGCCGAGGACTTCCGGGTCGCTCCGTACTGTCCACGCTGCGGTACGACGCTGTCCGACCACGAGCTGGCGCAAGGCTACGAGACGATCACGGACCCGTCGATCTTCGTCCGGTTCCCGCTGACCTCGGGCCCCTGGGCCGAGTTGGCATCGCTGCTGGTTTGGACGACGACGCCCTGGACGCTGGTCTCGAACGCGCTGGTCGCGGTCAAGGGCGATGTCACCTACGTGCTGGCCAGCAATGGCGAGGAATCGCTCGTGGTCGCCGAGCCGCTGGTCGAGAAGGCTCTGGGAGAAGGGTGGACGATCCGCGAGCGGTTCACCGGCAACGCGATGAGCGGATGGACATACCAACGTCCATTCGACGCCATCGAGTGGCCAGAGCGAGACAGTGCAGTCGGTGGCAGCGAGGAGCCGCGGGCTCATTTCGTCGTCGTCGAGGAGTACGTCACCACCACCGACGGCACCGGTTTGGTCCACCAGTCCCCTGCCTTCGGCGAGGACGACTTCGCGTCCTGCCGGCGCAACGGCGTCGCGATGGTCAACCCGATCGACGAGAGCGGCCACTTCATGGACGGCGTGGGCGTCGCCAGCACGCTGTTCTTCCGCGACGCCAACCCGGTGCTGCTCGACGACCTTGCGGACCGCAACCTCCTATTCGGGCATGTCCCCTACGAGCACGCCTATCCGCACTACTGGCGGTGTCATACTCCGCTGCTCTATTACGCGCTCCCAGCCTGGTACGTCCGCACGACGGCCATCAAGGACGAGTTGCTGGCCGAGAACGAGAAGACCAACTGGTACCCGGAGACCATCAAGCACGGCCGGTACGGCGACTGGCTGAACAACAACGTCGACTGGGCGCTTTCCCGAAACCGGTACTGGGGAACGCCGCTGCCGATCTGGCGCAACGACGCCGACCCCAGCAAGCTGATCTGCGTCGAGTCCCTGCGACAGCTCTCCGAGTACGTCGGCCGCGACGTCACGGACACGGACCCGCACCGGCCCTACATCGACGACATCACCTTCACCATCGACGGCGAGGACGGCACTTATCGACGGGTGCCCGAGGTCATCGACGCGTGGTTCGACTCCGGCGCCATGCCGTTCGCGCAGTGGGGCTACCCGCACCTCGAGGGCTCGGTCGAACGCTTCGAACAGGCCTATCCCGCGCAGTACATCTGCGAGGCCATCGATCAAACCCGCGGTTGGTTCTACTCCCTGATGGCGGTCGGCACCCTCGTGTTCGATCAGAGCCCCTACGAGTCGGTCGTGTGCCTCGGCCACATCCTGGCTGAGGACGGCCGCAAGATGAGCAAGCACCTCGACAACATCCTGCTGCCGATCCCGCTCATGGACGAGCACGGCGCCGACGCGCTGCGCTGGTTCATGGCATGCTCCGGATCGCCGTGGCAGGCGCGTCGGATCGGCCACGCCGCGCTCAGCGAGATCGTGCGCAAGGTGTTGCTGACGTACTGGAACACCGTGGCCTTCCAGTCGCTGTACGCCAACGCCAACAACTGGACACCCGGCGAGCCGACTCCCGCCCTTGCCGACCGGCCCGCGCTCGATCGCTGGATCCTCGGCGAGTCGCACCGGCTGGCTCAGCAGGTCACCGAGTCCCTGGAGAACTTCGACACCCAGCGCGCAGGCACCCTCATCGCGAACTACGTCGACCTGCTGTCGAACTGGTACGTGCGCCGTTCGCGCCGCCGCTTCTGGGCCGGGGACAATTCGGCACTGGCGACGCTGCACGAAACCCTCTACGTCCTCACGCTCCTGATGACCCCGCTGACGCCGTTCATCACCGAACGCGTCTGGCAGGACCTCTTCGCCGCTACTTCGGACCGGCTCCCCTCCTCTGTCCACTTGGCGGCGTGGCCGAACGTCGACGGCTCACTTGTCGACGATGAGCTCGACTCCCAGATGGCGCTCGCCCGCCGGATCGTCGAGCTGGGCCGCGCAGCTCGGGCCGAGGCGAAGTCCAAAACGCGGCAGCCGCTGCGCCGCGCCGTTGTCGCGACCCACGCCTACGACGCCCTGACCGCCGACCTCCGGGCGGAAGTCGCCGAAGAACTGAACGTGCGCGCGCTCGACTCGTTCTCGAACACCGGCGAACTCGTCGACTACTCCGCCAAGGGCAACTTTCGGAACCTGGGCAAGCAGTTCGGTACCGAAACGCCGAACGTGGCCCAAGCCATCGCCGACGCCGACGCGGCCAA
>DATLCL010000185.1:0-11450 GCA_035526415.1 Aeromicrobium sp. | reverse complement strand
ATCACCATTCTCGGCTACGCCGGCGACAATCTCTTCGACTACGAGGAGGACGTCTACAACCCGGCCAAGTTCGTCGCAATGCTGGAGTCGTGGGGCCGCGCAGCCGACGGCAACGGCGCGCTACCGGAGGGCGCGGCCGACAGGCTCGATGTCGCTGTCCCTGGCTGGCGTAGCACTGCCGAGGACTGACGTCATGGCCGTGGCGCCCGCTGAGGGTTGGCCGAGGGTGCCGGCGGGTATTTCAGGAGCGTGAGGCTGCGCACCGTCTCGTGCCAGGGCCCGGGCTGGCGACGCGTACGCCAGGGCCGGGGATTTCGGTATCTCGAAGCGAACGGCGAAGCCCTGGCGCCGGACCAGGTCGATCGGATCAAGGCACTGGTCATCCCTCCCGCTTGGACCGAGGTGTGGATCTGCCCCGACGAGCGAGGACACCTCCAAGCAGTGGGCACGGATGCCGCCGGGCGACGCCAGTACCTCTACCACCCCGAATGGCGACGCAAGCGCGACGAGCAGAAGTTCGATCGAGCCATCGACCTCGGCGGTCGTCTCCCCCATGCACGTGCAGAGCTCAAGCCGCTCCTGGTCCGGGACCCGGCAGACCGGGCCACGGTCGTCGCCGCGGCCGTTCGCCTCGTGGACCTGGGGTGCTTCCGCCTCGGCTCGGAAACGTATGCCGAGGACAACGGCAGCTTCGGCCTGACCACCCTTCAGGTGCGCCATGTCCGGCGCGACGGCAAAGCCCGGATCTTCCGGTTCGTCGGGAAGAGCGGCGTCGACCACGAGATCGTCATCGTCGATCAACCCCTGCTGGACATCATCGACGCCCTGACCGATCACCGCCGCGCCGATGCGCGGCTGTTGGCCAGTCGCGAGCGACGCCGGTGGCGTCCGCTCGATGCCGGAGAGGTGAACGAGCGGATCCGCGAACTACTCAAGCTCGACGTGACGGCCAAGGACTTCCGCACCTGGAAGGCAACCACGACCGTTGCGCGCCAGCTGGCCGACGTCGAGCGGTCGACATCGGGTTCGGGCCGCGCCCGTCAGGTTCGCGAAGCGATCGCGCTGGCCGCCGAGATGCTCGGCAACACGCCAACGGTCGCTCGGGCCTCGTACGTCGACCCGCGGGTCACGGACCTCTTCGAGGACGGGCGCACGATGCGCCCGGCACGCTCGGAGAACGGCGTGGACCGCGCAGTCGTGGACCTCCTCACGACGTGAAGGAGGCACGCGACGAAGGTCGATTGGTCAGGTGAGGATGCTCACGCCCCCGGGCCCAATGAGGAGCCCAGCGACGATGAGTGCGATCCCCCAGATGATTTGCCCGCGCACGATGCCGACGATCCCGGAGATGACAAGCACGGCGGCGACGATCCACAGAAGGGTGTACATGCCTCGTGTTATACCCCTCCGAGGGTTCGCGCATGCGGCCATCAGTCGCAATGCATCGCCGCCGCTCCAACGGGTATGTGGCAGGGGCGCGACCGCGCACGCCACAGCAACGAAAGCAGACCCTCATGCCGAACGTCGTCGACCTCATCCTGACCGACCATCGCGAGCTCAAGCGGCTTTTCGACCAGCTGCAGAACCAGCCGGACGCACGAGCAACCACGCTGCCGGTGATGGTGTCGCTGCTGACAGCCCACAGCCGCGCCGAGGAGGCCGAGGTCTACCCGGCCGCGAACGACGCCGGCGTCGACAAGGACGTCGAGCACAGCCAGAAGGAGCACCTCGAATGCGATCAGCTCGCAGCGGACCTCGCCGCCACAGCTGTCGACGCCCCCGACTTCGAGGACAAGCTCAGCAAGCTGGTCGACGCAGTCACACACCACATGGAGGAAGAGGAGACGACGGTGCTGCCCGAGATGCGGAGCCTGCTGTCGGCTGAGCGGCTCGACGAACTGGGCGAAGCGTTCCTTGCCAGCCGGGAAGCCCATCTCGGCAAGATGCCAGAGGACATCACCAAGGACGAGCTCGAGCAGCAGGCAGCGAACGCAAACCTCAGCGGCGCTTCAGCCAAGTCCAAGGAAGAACTCACGCAGGATCTGAAAGCCGCTGCGGAACACTAAGCCGTCATTGCGTCGCTGATCACGCCGACGGGGGCGAGCGTCGGACGGGCGCCCCAGTCGAGGGTCACGATCACGTCATGAAGCGATTCTGCGCGATCCGAATCCGGGCAAGCGACGATGACCAGCGGCTGACCGCCGGTCGTCGCGGTCTCCACCTGAATATCGTGGAAATTGCCAAGCAGGTCGGCGATCAGGAGTTGGGCGTCCGAATTACTGGCGGCGTAGGTGAACGTCAGCCACGAGCCGTCGTTTGAACCTTTGCGGATGGAGCCGATGGTCGTCGTCATCGGAACGGTCCTTGTCGAGCGGGTAGACCAGCATGGCCACCTTCATGACCATGGGCCTCTTCCATACCTACTCCCGCGATGCCTCAGGGGTCAAGATTGCGGGCGCCAGGAACCGCTCAATCAGCCGCCGCTCGTCCTCGGGGCTCTCCCCTGGTTCGCGCAGGAAGCTCATCACGACACGAAGCAGCCAACGGCCAAGGTCGGCATCCGGTTCGCCGCCGGGAGACAGAAAGGTGCTAGCCAGTGCGGCAATGACCGGGGACTCCCGGAACACCTCGAGCAGATCTGTGGCTCCACCGCTGTACCAGGGCTCCAGATGCGGGCGGGCCCGCACCGCGGCGAGCGTGCCGACGACGGCCTCCACGAGGACGTCACGCCGGTTGGCGCGATGCTCCAGTTGTCGTGCGACCTGCTCGGTGACGTCCCGTGCCTCCCGGTGGACGAAGGCGCGAAGCAGGGCCTGCTTGTTCTCGAAGTAGCGATACACCGTCGCGCGGGAGCAACCGGCCGCACGAGCAATGTCCTCCATGCCGGGCCGACCGATTCCGTGGTCGACGAAGAGCTGGGCGGCCGCGTCGAGGATGCGCTCGGCACCTAGTTCAGACCGTTCAGTCGCCAGCCAGGTCATGCCCGTCCTCCGTCCACAACGGTGACCGGAGCAGAGAGCGGGCGACGAACATAGTTCCCCGGAGCCCAGCTGATGCGTTCGTGATCGACCTCGAACTCCGGAATCCGGGTGAGGAACTCGCGGAGCGCGACGCGACCCACCATGCGCGCCGCGGCGGCACCCAAGCAGTGATGGGCACCGTGGGAGAACGTCAGAATCCGCCGAGGGTCCCGCGTCACGTCGAGTTCCTCGGCCGTCGGGCCGTACTGACGGTCGTCACGGTTGGCTGCGCCATATGCCATGAGCACCTTGCGGCCGGCCGGGATCCTGATGCCGTCGATCTCGACTTCGCGGGTTGTCGTCCGGGCTAGGCCCTGGACCGGTGAGGTCAGGCGGAGCAGCTCCTCGACGGCCGCGGGAAGATCCTGCAGCGCGAGTGCACGTTGGTCTGGCCGTTGCTCGAGCAACGGAATGCTCGCGCCGAGCAGTCCGGTGGTCGTGTCGTTTCCGCCGGCGACCATCGTGAACGTGAAGGCCAGAATGCGAAGTATCCCGTCCGGGTCGTCGCCTTCGCCGGCGGCGACCAGATGCGAAACCGTGTCGTCCTCCGGGTGAACGCGGCGCCACTCGATCAGCTCGGCGAAGTAGCCCATCATCTCGGTGACGGCGTCGGCCGGTGCAGCCGACGGGTCCTGCGCGTTGGCCGCGACAATGGCATCAGTCCAGGCGTCGAACCGGTCCCAGTCCTGCCGCGGGACGCCCAGGTAGTGCGCGACAACCATGCTCGGCAGCGGCTTGAACAGCTCGCGCACGATGTCGCCGCCGCCGGCCACTCGAAGGCGTTCCAGCCGCTCCACGACGAACTCGGTGACAACGGGCTCGATCGACTCGACCTGGCGCGGAGTGAAACCGCGGCTGACCAGCTTGCGGAAGTCGGTGTGCACCGGCGGGTCGGTCATGACCATCGGCGGGTTGTCGACGAGGCCGATGCGCTCGAGCTCGCCGTACTCGGTCGTGAGTCCTTGGGCCGAGGAGAACGTCTCGTGGTCGCGCACCGCGTCGTACACGTGCGCGTGCCGGGTCAGCACCCAGTAGTCGCCGTCCTCGACGTGATGGACCGGGTCATGGTCACGCAGCGCGCGGTACATCGGCCACGGGTCCGACCACGATGGCCCAGATGGCGGCTGGTAGGCCACGGGTAGCGCTGCTTGAGACATTTCTACGTCCATGTGTCATATTAGGTACATCGACACGTCGTTTGTCAAAGGTCAGCTCTCGGCTGCTGGCGGGCGCTCGGTCAGGTCGACGGTGCGAAGCTGCCAGGTTCGGTCGCGGGTGATGGCGGGCATGACTCCGGCCGTCGAGGCTGCCCGGTGACCATTGCGCCGCTCGGCAACGGCCAGGAGTTCGTAGGCCATCGCACCGAGGTCGTGCAGGTTCTGGTGCCGATGCCCGCGCCGGCCGAGATCGACCTGCGCGACGGCATCAACACCGGCTCGATCGGCCGTGTCGATGAGCGTGGCGATCTCGATGCCGTAGCCGACCGGGATGGAAAGTCGCTCGATGTGGGCCCGACGCACCGCCCACTCCCCGGCGAGTGGCTGGACGACGGCCGACAGCTCCGGTCGGTTGAGGGCGAGCCACGGCCGAGCGACGAGCTCGGTCACCCGCCCGCCCTCGGCCGCAATGCCGTCGCCGAAGTCGAGCTGGCGGTCGTAGAAGCCCTTGACCAGCAGCGTGGTCTCGGATGCCAGCAGCGGGCCGACCAAGCCGGTCACGAAGTGTGGCCCCCAGTCCGTGAGGTCGGCGTCGATGAACGCCAGCAGGTCGGCCGACGTGACAAATAGGGACTTCCACAGGGCCTCGCCCTTCCCCGCTCGGACGCCGAGGTCCGGGCGCACCTCGGCGACTGAATGCACGACGGCACCGGCCTCCGCCGCCACTTTCGCGGTGTCGTCACTCGACAACGAGTCCATGACCACCAGCTCATCGACGAGCGGGGCGTCGGCCACCAGCTCTCGCCGGATCTGGGTGACGACGTCGGCGATGGTCTCCGCCTCGTCGCGCGCCGGGATGACGACGGCGATGCGATGGTCGCCCTTGGCGGCGACGACGTCGGCCACCGGCCAGTGCTGCCACGTCGACGTTCGGGCGGCGAACCACGCCCGGGCCCGCGGGTCGAGGTCGCTACTGCCTGGGCTCATGGCGGATGGCGTCCGGGAGGAGATAGTCGCGGGGAATGTCACGAAGGCCGGCGAGGACCTCAACCGTGGCGACGGCGTCGCGAGCGGCAGCGACGTCGTGGACGCGCACGATGTTGCCCGGACGGCTGGCGAAGAAGGCGATCGCGGCGGCCGTGGCCGCATCCCGACCGCGCGGGCTGCGGCCGGTGATGGCCCCGAGAAAGTCCTTGCGCGACAGCGCCAGGAGGACAGGCCGGCCGAGGTCCCGCACGGCGTCGATCGCGCGCAGCACCTCGACAGTCTGGTGCGGCGTCTTGGTGAAGTCGGGACCCGGGTCGAGGATCACGGACTCGCGCGGCAGCCCCAAGGCGATCACCCGCTCGAGGCGCTCGACCAGGAACCCGCGCACCTCGCCGACGACGTCGGCATACAGCTCCGGGTCTTGCCGGCGCACCTTTGGTTTGGCCGCTGTGTGCATGACCACGAGAGCGGCGTCGTGCCGGATCACGGACGGCACGATCTCCGGATGGAGCAGTCCGCTGACGTCGTTGATGATCGACGCACCGGCGTCAAGCACTGCATCGACGACGAGCGGCTTGTAGGTGTCGACGCTCACCAGGATGCCCGGGTGCTCCGCGGCCATCCACTCCACCAGCGGGACGACCAGGTCCGCTTCGACCCCGGCCTCGACCTCTGACCGGTTGGTGATCGCCGACTGGCCGCCTATGTCGACGATGTCAGCGCCGGCAGCGACCAACTCGTCGCAGCGCGCACGCTGCGCATCAAGGTCAGTGGCCTGGCCATCGGAGAACGAGTCCGGGCTGGCGTTGACGACGCCCATGACGAGAGTGCCCTCGACCGCGAACGACGTTCCCTTGGCATGCAGCGCCGGAGCACTGACCACACGGGACCTCACTTGATAGACCATGGCACATCGGTCCGACGTCAGGACCCGGACCACCGCGGTTCGCGTTTCTCGGCGAAGGCCATGGGGCCTTCCAGTGCGTCGTTGCTGGTGAACACGACGCTCAGCGCCTCGTCATTCGCGTGCCAGGGGTCCTCGTTCGACCAGTCGGCGTTCCAGTCGGAGGATCCCGACCAGGTGCGGTGAACCATCTTCTTGGACACCTGCACGGCGAGCGGTGCATTGGCGGCGATGACGTTCGCCAGTTCGAGCGCGACCTCCAGTTCGCTGCCAGCGGGAACGACCCGGTTGATCAGGCCCCATGCGGCGGCGGTGTCGGCATCGATCCCCTCGCCGGTCAGCACTAGTTCGAGCGCCCGTTTCATCGGGACCTGGCGCTGCAGCCGGATGACGCCGCCGGCGGCGGCATAGAGACCGCGCTTCACCTCCGGAAGCCCGAACTTCGCGGTGTCGGCCGCGACTGCCAAGTCGCACGCCAGCGTGATCTCGGTGCCGCCACCCATCGCGAACCCGTTCACGGCCGCAATGACCGGCTTGTCGACCCAGTGCTGGATCAGTCCGGCAAAACCCCACTCCGAGTGGCCCTCGGCATGAATCGACCTGCCCTGCGCGAGTTCCTTGAGGTCGGCGCCGGCACAGAACGCCCGGCCTGTCCCGGTGATCACGATGACGCGGACGTCAGGGTCTGCGACCGCGGCCTCAAGTCCCTCGCCCACCGCGGTGGAAAGTGCGGCATTGACCGCGTTCAGTGCGTCCGGGCGGTTCAGCGTAATGATCGCGACTCGGCCGCGGACCTCGTACAGGGCGGCCGCTTCAGCTTCGGTTTCCGTCATGCGCTCAACGTAATTGACTCCTGCTGTCGACGCGTTTCAGTCACCCGGTTCCGGGGTATCCGTCACCTGTCACTAGGGGGCGTTGGAAGGTGTCGGCGATCGTCTCTGGAGCTGCCGCTGCGGCGCTCACGGCCGGACTGGCCGCGGGTCTCGCGGTCGAGAACGGGCAGATCCGTCCGTACGCTGAAGTCCAGCACCACGGCGCTCCGGGGCCTGCCCTCATCGAGAAGGTCGAGGCGTCCGCTGGAGGCTCCAACCTCGTAACTCAACGTGCGCTCAAGACTGTCCCGGATGTCTCCGGCATCGACGGCGGCACCGTCTCGGACGTCTGTCGGTCGGAGGCGTCGTCGCCCGCTCTGGACGCTGTGCTCTGCGCGCTCAGTGGCAACGTTGAGTCGCTCCTTGAGCCGCTTCTGGCGGGGCTCAACGCGGCTGATTGACCAGACTCAGGCCGGCGTGTCGCCTCGTGGGATGACGCTGCCAGCCGCCCGCTCGATGGCCGCGCCGATGTCGACGACTCGCGCCGCGACGATCTTCGGCGCATCGAGCTCGCGGCTGACGTACTTGGCGATGAAGCGGCGAAGCTCACCCTCGACGTTCGCGGCGTATTGGACGACGGTGGCTCGCAGGCCTTGGGCCTTGAGTGCGACGGTGACGTCGTCTTTCGTCGGCGGCTCGACGTCGATGACGATCGCCAAGTCCTCGCGAGCTCGCGCGGTCATCCGCAGCGGGACCTCGACGTCGGCATTGAATCGGTGAACATCCACGCCGAGGTCGAGTTTGAACCGCAGCGCGACGGGCAGCCGCACGTCAAACTGCACCGGGTCGGTGGAGGTCCGTTGCCCGGTGGCCGTGCCAATCTCCCCGACGGCAGTGACCTTGGCGACGCGGCCAGGACCGACGCCGAGCGGCCCGAAGTTGATCTGCTGGCCGGCCATGGCATTGACGCCGGCGAGGATCCGTTCCTCGGTCACCGCAGCTTCGAAGAACCGCACGCCCCACTCGTCGTAGCCGATCAGGTCCTCACTCACGGTCCGCACGCTATCGGCTGCAAGCCCTCTAATGTGGCCACATGAACGACGTGGGCCAGCTGCAGCGGTACATCGACGTGTGGCGGGTCATGGTTGCCGAGAACGTCGCACTTCTCAGGCAACTCGACACCACCGACTGGGCCAAGCCGACCGACCTGCCGGGTTGGAACGTGCGCTACATCGCCGCACACCTGGCCCACCTGGAGTCGGCGCTCGCCGGCAATCCGCAGCAGCAGGTCGACGTCCCCGAGGCTCCCCATATCAAGAGTCCGATGAGCGTCTTCACCGAGTCTGGGCCGCTGGCGCGGGCCGACTGGACGACCGACCAGATCATCGAGGAAATCGAATCATCGGCTGCCAAGCGGGCCGACGCATTGCACGCGATGATGCCCGTCGATCCGACCGCGCCGGGCGACGGCTTCGCGGCGGTCGTCGGCTGGGACTGGGCGACGCTGTTGTCCAATCGCGTCCTCGACCAGTGGATGCATCAGCAGGACATCCGCCGCGCCGTCGACAAGCCGGGTGGCCTCGCCGGGCCGGGCGGAGCGCACGCGATGGCCGTCTTCTCCCGAAGCATCCCCTACATCGTCGGCAAGCGTGTCGCCCCACCGCCCGGCACCACGGTCGTCCTCGACGTCAGCGGTGAGCATCGGGCCACACTCAGCGCCGCGGTCGGTCAGGACGGGCGGGCCGCCCGGCTCGATGAAGCCCCAGCCGATCCGACCGCACGCATCGGCATGGACTTCGAGACGTTCATCGTACTGTCCGGCGGTCGACGGATGCCCGACCAGGTGACCGCCACTGTTACCGGCGATACCGCGGTCGGCAATGCCATCGTGGCGAACCTCGCGGTCACGCCCTGACGGAGCCGGACCGTAGGCTTCAACGCGTGAGCGTCCTTTCCCTGGACCAGCCGCGCGGACGCTGGGTGGTCGCCGCAACCATCGTCGCCTCCGGGATGGCGCTCCTGGACGCGACGATCGTCAACATCGCGCTCCCGGCCATCGACAAGGACCTCGACGCCGGCACAGCCGGGCTCACGTGGACGGTGAATTCCTACACGCTCACGCTGTCCGCGCTGATCCTTCTCGGCGGATCGCTGGGAGACCGGCTCGGGCGTCGACGGATCTTCCTCTTCGGCGTGATCTGGTTCGCGCTCGCCAGTCTGCTGTGTGGCATCGCACCCACCATCGGTCTGCTGGTTGCGGCTCGGGGCCTCCAGGGCATCGGCGGCGCCCTCCTCACACCGGGCAGCCTCGCTATCTTGCAGGCGTCTTTCCGGCCGGAGGACCGCAGCCGCGCTATCGGCATCTGGACCGGATTCGGCGCCACAGCCGCCGTCATCGGCCCCTTGTTGGGCGGCTGGCTGCTCGAGGTGGCCAGCTGGCGGTGGGTCTTCCTGGTCAACCTGCCGGTTGCCGGACTCGTGCTGCTGCTTGCCCGGCACATCCCCGAGACGAAGGACGCCGACGCGCCTCAGCGATCTGACGTCCTCGGAGTCGCCTGCGCCGTGGTTGGTCTCGGTGGCCTGACCTATGGGCTGACCGTCGGGTCACTGGCGACGGCGCTGATCGGTGTTGTGTTCCTGATCGCATTCGTCGCACATGAGGGCCGGACGCCGATGCCGATGATGCCGCTGGACGTGTTCCGGTCCCGTCCCTTCAGCGCGACGAACCTCGTCACCTTCCTCGTGTACGCCGCGCTCAGCGGAATGGTCTTGTGGCTCGTGGTCACCCTCCAGGTGGTCGCAGACCTGTCGCCGATGCAGGCAGGCTTCGCGCTGCTCCCGCTGACCGCCTGCCTGCTGCTGCTGTCGCCACTGGCGGGCGCGGTATCAGACCGCATCGGCCCGACCGTCCCGATGACCGTCGGCCCCTTGATCATGGCGGGCAGTGTTGCCGCCCTGACGCGCGTCGACGCCCAGACCTCGTACCTCGTCGACGTACTCGTTCCCGCCGTCGTCTTCGGGATCGGTCTCGCCACCATGGTCACGCCGCTGACGGCGACTGCGCTGGCGGCCGTGCCCGACCACCGCGCCGGGATCGCCAGTGGCGTGAACAATGCGGTGGCTCGCATCGGTGGCCTGCTCGCCATTGCCGTCCTTCCGGTCGTCACGCACATCGGCCCGGACGGCTTCGACGACGCGACGACGCTGCGACCGGCCTTCGTCATCGCGATGTGGATCTGCGCCGGGCTGCTGGCGGCCGGCGGGCTGCTTTCAGCAGCGCTGGTCCGGCGGCCTCAAAACGTCCACTAGCTGCCGAGGGTCCGCTAGGTGCGGGCCGACTTCGTGGCAGCAGAAACCACGTCCGACACGCCGGGAATGCTGACCGCGCCTCGACGTAGGGCGGCCTGCTCACCCCGCGCGGCCGCCTTGTAGAACTCGGCGCTGCGACCTCGGAGCAGCGGCGTGCGCGCAACCAGCGGAACTCGGCTGTGGCCCGTCCGGATCGCCGTACTCAGCGTCCGCCACGCCAGCTCGTCCTGAAGCCCCCATCGCATGTCGTAGGCGTCGCGCACCTTCGACGGGAGGCTGCCTTGGATCAGGGTGCGCAGCACCGGCGAGGTGACGGCACCCAGGGCCAGGTGGTAGCCGGACGTTCCGGCAATGTGCCGACCGACGACGTATGCCTCGTCGACCAAGAATGGCTGGTCGGAGGCGAGCCATGCGTCGAACGCCTGCCGGAACTCGTCGTACGAGCGGGGCGCGGCTTCACGAGGCATGCCGAACAGCTCGGCCCACCGGACGAATCCCTCGAAGAGTTCCTCGCGCTCGCGGTCTCGCAGCCGGCGCACTAATGCGTCGTACATGTACTCGACGGAATCGAGGGTGAACGCTGCCGTCCACCACATCAGGCCAGGATCGGCAGCCGAGTACAGAGCACCGACCGGATGTGCGTTGCCACCGTCGACGTCCATCGTGCCGCGCACCCGAGCGTGCCGCTTGGCGGCGAACTGGAGCGCCCGGTCGGCTTCCACCTTCGAGCCCAAGAAGACGGCCTCGAACAGCCGCGCGGTGAGGCCGAGGCGGGTGTACGGCGTTTCACGGTGCTCGGTGTGCTGCGCAGTCCCCACGAAGAGCCGCGGGTGGAGAGCACCCATGACGAGCGCCCGCTGTCCGTAGGTCAGGGCGACGGCGCGCTGCCGCAAGGCGCGAACCACCATCGAATCGCTCGTGAAGTAGCCAGTCACGCGTCCCTCCCGGCAACGTCCCGCCGAAAAGAAGTCTGGCACGGCCTGCCTGTCACACTGCGTCGAACCAGTCCTTGAAGCCGCTCGGGTCGTGCCGCCCCAGTACGCCGTGCTCGAACAGGCCCCATCCCTCTGAGCCGTCGGGCACGCCCGAGCCAGGTCCGTGAACCGTCGCCCGGCCGACGTGGTCGAGCAAGCCGAACGGAACCCGCCCGGCCACCTCCGGGTCGTTCAGGTCGTACGTGCGACGCTCGGCGAAGCCGGGCCCGTTCCAGACGCCGTGCGACCAGTCGGAGTCACCCCCGTAGCCGCCGCCGACGTGGATG
>DATLCL010000156.1:0-2495 GCA_035526415.1 Aeromicrobium sp. | reverse complement strand
TTGGCGGTTTCGGCAATCACGAGTGGAGTCCGGGAAACGGTCGCATCATGCGGTTGTTGCTGGTCATTGAATCGGCGCGAGCCAGCCTAACCTTTAGTGTTTACCAACGTTTAGCATCCAAGCTTCGTGAAGGCAGCCAGCGGACGAGGAGCGACTACACGTACCAGCCCCGCAGCCGGTAATACAGCAGTCCCAGTGCCTCGTGCACGACAAGGGAGGTCAGCCGCAGCCCGGTCTGGCTGGGCAGCAGCGTCACGGTCCAGCTCGAATATTCGGGATCGCGCGCGATCGCGGGAATTGCCGTGATGCCGACCGCTCGAAACATCCCCATCGATCGCCGCATGTGAATCGGAGAGGTCACCAGCACGACATGATCGGCACCGAGCGTAGGTAGCATGGCAGCGATGGCGGTTGCTTCGTCGCGCGTGTTCCTCGACTCGCGCTCGACGATGATCTTCTCGTCGGGGATGCCCAGCCGGAGCAGCAGCTCTTTCATGGTGTCGCCGGACGGATCCTCCGGCTCGTCAGGATCGATCGAGCCTCCCGAGCTGATCACGAGCTCGGGATGAATGAGACGAAAGACGCGCGCCGCTTCGAGGGTCCGCTCGGCACCAATCGGATCCAGCACCGAGTAGGACGCGTTGGCCCAGTCCGACCGGCGATAGCTTCCCGAGCCGAGCAGTACCACCACGCTGCGTCCGGGCGGGACGTCGGCGCTGGTCAGCGGTCGAAAGCCGTCGGCGAGCCACCCTGCAAACAGATGCGGCACCGCGTACACGCTCGCGAGCGTATAGGCGATCGCGATCACGGCGAGAAACGCGCGCGGCCATCGAGACCTGGGCCGCGCGTAGAGCCACAGGACACCGGTCAGCAGCGAGACAAGGATACCGCCGCTCGAAAAGATGAACCAGAAGATGCTTGCGCCCCTCAACGTGGCTTCCGGCGCGGCGGAGGACTCCGGCGTCCGCGCTCGGGTCCCGGGCGCGGGTCCGCTTTGTGCTCGGCCCGATCTTTGGGCTGAACGTAGGGCGCCGCTGGTTTCTCGCGATCCTTTGGCCGGACGTGTGGCGTCTGGGACTGTCGGCGATCTTTCGGCTGGACGTATCGCGTTTCAGGTTGGCGACGGTCTTTCGGCTGAACGTATGGCGACTCGGGCGTGCGCCGGTCTTTCGGCTGAACGTATGGCGACTCGAGCGGGCGGCGGTCTTTTGGCTGCACGTACCCCGATGGTGGCGTGCGCTGCAGACCTGTTGTCGGCTGGTGTCGTGTTTTCGGCGTGCCCTCACCGGTGCGGTCGGGGCGCGGCTCGAATTTCGGGCGTGGCTTGTCGCGGTCCCGGGGCTGGACATAGGGCTGACGCGAGCTGTCGGCGGGCAGCTTGGGCGGATCCTGCGGGTCGCCCGATGCTTTCGAAGTCGGGAACCGCGGCGCGCCCTTCGCGCTGCGATCTTTCGGTTTCAGGAACCGGGCTCGCGGATCCTTGTGTTGGCCGCCCGGTCGCCAGTCGCGACTGCGTTTGCCGCCCGGTGCCTCACGCGGCAGGTTCCTGGCGGCCCACTGCGCCTGCTCGGGCGTATCCCACAGCTTGCCGCGCGCGAAGTACTTCATCGCGATGTCGGCGTTTTTCCTGGCCAGCTGATTGAAGGTTGGCACCAGCTCCTCACGCTCGCGGGCGCGAAAGGCCGTTGCCGTGCCGTCGATCAGAATTGTCCAATATGCGTAGCGGGGAGGCATGGGATGGAGAACTTTCGAATTTTAGGATCTAAGGATCTCAGAATTTAAGGATCTCAGAATTTAAGGATCTCAGGATTTAGGGGTTTCTCTTCAGCTTCTCGACCAGCGTCGTGCGCTTCAGGTTGAGCAGCTTGGCCGCTTGGCCTTTGTTACCGCCGGTCCGTTCGAGCGACCTTTGAATCAGCTCGCGCTCGACGTTGGCGACGAAGGCGACGAGGTCGACCCCCTCGTCCGGCAGCGCCAGCGATCCGGATAAGGACGGTGGTTCCGCGCCACCCATCTCCGGAGGCAAGTCGGCGGCCTCGATCTGGCCGCGCCCGCCACCGAACGCAACGGCCCGCTCGGCGGCGTTCTCCAGTTGCCGCACGTTGCCTGGCCAGTTGTACGACATCAACCGACGCATCGCTTCCTGGGACACCGTCGCGGGTGGACGTCCATCGCCGCGGAACTTGTCGAGGAAGTGCTGGACCAGGAGCGGGATGTCGTCCCGACGCTCGCGGAGCGGAGGAATATGGACCGGGATCACGTTCAGGCGATAGTACAGGTCCTCCCGGAACTGCCCGGCAGCGACCATTCGAGTCAAGTCGCTGTTGGTTGCGGCGATGACGCGAACATCCACTTTCGTGGTGTTCGAGTCGCCGACGCGCTCGAACTCCCGCTCCTGCAGAACCCGCAGCAGCTTCATCTGCAACGCCGCGCTCATCGTGCCGACTTCGTCGAGAAACAGCGTTCCCTTGTGTGCCTGTTCGAGACGTCCCTGT
>DATLCL010000149.1:0-3899 GCA_035526415.1 Aeromicrobium sp. | reverse complement strand
CGTTAGAGCGGCAACGCCCGCGGCTATCGACACGGCGACAGTCAGGACGTAGTCGGTCAGGATGGCCGCCGCCGCCGTGAGTCCCGGCAGCGTCCCGAGGTTGTCGCTGGCGACGATGTACGAGCCGCCGCCCTTGGGATATGCCGTGATGGTCTGGCGATAGCTCGTGAGGACGATGGCCAGGACGAGCACCACGACGATCGTGATCGGCATCGTCAGCACCAGCGCCCCCGCACCGGCCAGTGCCAGGACACGCATGATCTCCTCGGTCGCGTAGGCCGACGAAGAGATGTTGTCCGATGCGAAGACCGGGAGCCCGGTCGCGACGTTCAGGCGCTCAGAGCCCTCGTCGGCGTTGGAGAGCGGCTTTCCGAAAATCGCCGCCCGCGCTCGTGCCAACCCAAGCCCGAAACGCGTACGCGGCACGGATGCAGCCTCCCTGGCCACGAGGGTGCGCTCGCCGGAGTACCGGAAGTACGGCGTATGCGGTCGAGCGAGACGGATTCGCTGATCGCCGGGCCGTCGGCCTGCAAGGTGGCGCCCGGCCCGTGCTTCGGGCTCGGTCACGGCAGGATCTGTTCGACGACCAGGTCTGTGCCCGAATCAGCAGCCCGTTGAATGGTGTTGACCACGCCCGATTCGAGGGCAATGCGACGGGCGGGTGCGAGGATCGTGTCGCCGAACCGGATGCCCGCCAGCACGACCCGGGGCGATGCGCCTGAGGCGACCATGGCGATGGCCTCGCGAGCCAGGAGCAGCTCACGCTCCAGGACGGCCTCACTCTGGCGGCGACCAAGTCGCGCTCGGTACGTAGCAACCACGCTTCGAGCATCCACCGAGCGTCCAAGAGAAAACCGCCCCGCCCCGTGTGGCTTCGGCTAAAGGACGTCTAAAGTTTTTGGGCCGTCGGCGTCCAAGCCGATCCGGTAGCCAACGCCGGGCTCGGTGCGAATGAGCTCGCGCAGCTCGCCTGATACATCGGCTGCGGCGAGCTTTCGGCGCAGCTGGCTCACATGGACGTATACGTAGCTGTCCTCGCCACGATAGGCCTCACCCCAAACCTGTCGCAGAAGCTGGCCTTTGGTGACGATGCGGCCGGCGTGCAATAGCAGGACTCGGAGAATCTCGAATTCGCGCGGGGTCAGATCGACCCGGCTGCCACCAACGCGAACCTCGTGTACAGCGGGATCAAGCACGAGTGAGCCGACGTTGAAGCTGCCAGTTGCTCCACTAGTGGGGCCACCTGACCGGCGCAGCACCACACGCAGTCGCGCGTTGAGCTCTTCGACACCGAAAGGTTTCGTGACGTAATCGTCTGCGCCACGTTCCAGCGCCGCGACCTTCTCGCGCTCGTCGTAGCGACCGGACAGGATCACTATCGGCGTGCTCGACTCGCGACGAAGGCGTCCGATCAGCTCGACGCCGTCCACGTCTGGAAGCCCCAAATCGAGAAGAATGACGTCCGGACGACGTGCAGCCCAGCGTCCCAGAGCGGTGCGGCCGTCCGGCGCCTCCTCGACGCGGTAGCCACGTGTCGTTAGCTCGCGCGTCAGAGCGGCGCGCGTCTCATCGTCGTCCTCGACGACCAGGACCGTGGCTGCCGGGACACGGCGCCTGACGCTCACGACAGTCCCGTCGTCGGCGCGCCGATTGTGTCCGCAGGCATCTGTGCCGAGCGGAGGTCGATATTGATCGCCAGTCCACCGAGCTCCGACCGATGAGCTTCGATCCGTCCGCCGATGGCCTCGACGAATCCGCGCGCGACCGCAAGCCCGATGCCCGTGCCGCTCCGCGACGAATTCCGGGTCGGGGCGCGGTAGAACTTCTCGAAGATGGTGTCCAGGAGGTCGTCGGGCACTCCGGCGCCCGAGTCCTCGATGACCAGGCGAGTCATCTCGCCTGGATCGGCCGAGGAGAGCCTGATGGTCGTGCCGGGCGTGGTGTGCCGGACAGAATTTTCAAGAACGTTGGTAAGCACGGCATCGAAGAGGACGGGATCGGCCTCGACAAGGTGCGCCCCGACCTGCACTTGAAGTGTCCAGCCCGTGAGCCGTGCACCCAGGCGTTCGATGGTCGGCCGAACCAGGTCGTCCAGTTCGAACGTGTCCAGCTCCGGGCGCAGGACGCCGGCCTCGATGCGGCTCAGGTCAAGCAGGTTCGTCACCAGACGGTTGAGGTACTCCACCTCGCGATCGATTGCATCCAGGCTCTCATGACCATCACTGTCAGCGTGGAAATCGACCGTGCCCGAGCGTAAGGTGCCGGCGGCTGCCCGAATCGTTGCCAGAGGAGTGCGCAAATCGTGCGAAACAGACTGGAGCAAGGCGGATTTGAGCGCATCGCTTGCCCGAGCGACCTCTGCCGACTGGGAATCAGCCGCCATCCGGTCATGGGCGATCGCTTGACCCAGCTGATCGGCGGTCGCCGCTAGCAGCCTGGTCTCGTGTGCGTTGGGTGGGCCGGTGTCACGCGGCCGCGACGCCCAGATGGCGCCGACCATGTCGGTGCCCGACTCGATGGCTACCCGGAACGTGTCGAGATCCTTGTGCGTGCGTGCCCGTCCGGCGGGCTGGTGGACGCGCACCCACTGGGGCGGCGTTTCAGCCGGCATGCGCCGTAGCTGGTTGACCACCCCAATGGAATCGCCGCCTTCGGCCAGGCCGAGAGTGACCCAGACGGCGCTCATCCGCGCGTCTCTTTGTAGGGCCCTGCAAATCTCACCGAGCACGGTCTGGACGGAGTCACGCGTTACCAGCTGGCGGCTGATAGAGAACAGGGCGCGTGCCTCCTGTTCGCGCTGGCGCGCGGCGTCCGCACGGGACCGCTGCCGTGCAGTGAGCTGCCCGACCACCACGCCGACGAACAAGAGCAGCAGGACACTTACGAGGACACCGGGGTCCTCGATGTGGAATGTGTTGCGCGGCTCGGTGAACAGGTATGTGTAGAGCACGAACGCGGCCACGGACGTGGCGATTGCGCCAAGCGTGCCGGAAATGATGGCCGTGGCAACGACCGCGACGAGATAGACAGCCGATGGGTTGGGGACGCCGAGCCTGTCTTGTAGCACTGCGATCGCCGCCGTCGCGAGGGCCAGCGTCGGCACGGCAACGCCGAGAAGCCGTCCAAAATCGCGCATGCGAGCGTCCCTCATTTCGCGATCGTAGAACTAGGTGGCGCGGAACCTCGCTGTGGCCTCGGCGATCTCCTCGATCATTCCGACGGACGGCGGCTCCAGGCGGCACATGACCTCGTCAACGCCCTCCGCCCGCCACGCCGCCAGCGCCTCGGCGATGTGCTCGGCCCGGCCGACGATCTGCTCGCCGTCGTTCACATCGACCGTCCGCGGGTCCTTGATCTGGATGCCCGCGCTGACCTCGATCGTCGAGGAGTCTCGCCCGATCGCCGCACACGCCTCGACGAGCCGCGCCCGGTTGTCGCGGAACTCCTCGGTGGGAAGGCCGAACCACACGTCGTTCCAGCGATCGGCCCAGCGCGCGATGAGGCCCATCATCCGCGGCCTCGTGCCGGCGATCATGATCGGTGGCCCGGCGCGGCGCGGTCCCGGCGGTCGCAGCTCTGCCCTTCCGACCGCAAAATCGCCTTCATAATCGGCCGCGCCCTCGCGCAACAGCGGAACGATCACCTCCAACGAGTCGGCAA
The DNA here is from genome assembly GCA_035526415.1 of Aeromicrobium sp. Classification (GTDB taxonomy): domain Bacteria; phylum Actinomycetota; class Actinomycetes; order Propionibacteriales; family Nocardioidaceae; genus Aeromicrobium. Next base: position 239 of record DATLCL010000149.1, on the reverse strand, counting down.
ATACGCTGACGCGTCGCGTGAATTCGAAGCCAAACGCGTCGAATTCGGGCTGATGCCAGCCACTCCCAAGGCCAAGTACGAAGCGGCCGCCGCTGATTTCATCGAGGCTGTTTGCCGCCCAGGCGACCATTCCCGGGTTGCGGAACGGCGTGCACAGGACGAGCGGTCCGAGCTCAACGCGGGTCGTTGCCTCGGCAAGCGCGCCAAGCATGGCCATCGACTCCCATACCCCACGGATG
>DATLCL010000145.1:0-7719 GCA_035526415.1 Aeromicrobium sp. | reverse complement strand
AACCGCTCATCCATCCCTCGGCGACATCGGCCTCGAGGAGCCAAGCCTCGCGGCCGGCCAGGAGCTCGCCGTCGTCGTAGGTCGCCAGGATGCGGCGTACCGCCGGCTGATTGCTCGAGACGATGTCGGCGGCGAGCTTGCGCGTGAATGGCAGCAGCTCCTCGCGCGGGACGACGTGGTTCACCAAGCCCCAGTCGAGCGCTGTCTGAGCGTCAATGAAGTTGCCGGTCGCACTCATCTCACGCGCCCGGCGGTAACCGATGGCCTGCGGCAACGCGACCGTGAGTCCCCACCACGGCTGCAGCCCGACTCGCGCGTGCGTGTCCGCGAAACGCGCGTTCTCCGACGCGACGAGGAAGTCACAGGCCAGCGCGATCTCGAAGCCACCAGTGATTGCGTAGCCGTTGATGGCACCGATGAGCGGCTTGGTCAACGTGCCGAACGGCCCCCGATCCAGCACCGGCGTGTCCTTGGTCGGGGCGGTCCCGAGGAGCCGTGGGTCGCCGGACGCGACGGCCTTGAGGTCCAGCCCGGCACAGAAGGCCGGGTCGGCCCCGGTGATCACCAGGACATCCACGGCATCGTCCGCATCCGCTGCGGCCAGGGTCTGGGTGAGCGCCTCAAACAGGTCGCCGTTGAGGGCGTTGCGCGCCTCCGGCCGGTTCAGCGTGATGGTGGCGACGCGGTCGGCGACGTCGAACAGAACCAAGTCAGTCATGAAGGCACGATAGCCATGCGCTGGAACTCCGGCGTGCGGCGCCTCAGCCGTGATGCGCAGCGCACCACGCGTCGCGCGATGCGTTGCTGGCCGGGGTCGCCCGGAAGATCGGCATCGACTCGATCAGGCGTGCTTGAGCCAGCGCGTAGTTGTTGATCCAGTCGCTCACCAGCTTCTGCTGCGCCGTAGTCTTGGCCTTGGCGACCAGCTCGGCGTTTCGCCATACTCCTTCGCGCCAGGCGCGCATGATGACACCCGCGACCGTGCCTTCGACAGGCCCGAGGTGATACGCGTCAAAGGCCGGGTCGAAGCGATCGGACTCCTCGATGAACACCGGACGGTAGAGGCTGTCCAGACGCTGGTTGTAGGCGTTGTGGTCGGCCTTGTGGGAGGTGCCGTCTTCGGCCGTCAATCCGTCCTGGGCCAGCGCCCGCGGGAAGTCGTTGTTGATGTGCGCGTTCATGTTCATCATGAAGTTGCCGAGGCCGTTGAGCGTGCGATTCTCGCTGTCGTCGAGCGCAGCCTTCCATGCCGGCGCCACCGGGCGGCCTGCCTTGTAGTCGTCCATCGTGCGGAAGTACATATCGGCGAAGATCGTGTCGAGCGTGTTCAGCCAGGCCCGGTCGGCGAAGTAGCCGGACCGGTTGGCGTCTCGGACGTTTTCGGTCACGCGCAGGTAGGCCAGCGAGAAGATCGCGTGGTGGCTGCAGGCTTCCGCCAGCGGCTCCAGCCTTTCCTCCATCTCGGCGATGACGTCGTCGATGCACGCGTCCTCACCACCGGGGCAGATTGTTCCCGTGTACGGCGTGTACGGAGTAGGGAGAGCAAGCAGCAGCGCGATGGCCGGATCGAGCGGCTTCGGGTTGATCAGATCCGACGTCAGCGGCCACGGCGTTTCGACGGCGACCACGGGCGGCGTCGTCACTCCGACCAGGACGACGCCGGCCAGCGCGGTGGCACCCAGGATTGCCTTCAACGCCATGTCAGACCCGTTCGATCGCGACGGGGATGCCGTTGAGGTGCGCCATGCCGCCGAGCCGTTCGACGTCGTCGGGCTCGCTGGAGGCCAGTTGATTGCTGTTGGCGCCGCCGGCCTTGTTCGCTCGCTCCCAGCTGCCACCCTCATGACCCCACCCGTGCGGCACGGCGATGGTGCCCGGGCCGACGTCGTCAGTTAGCAGCGCGATGGTCTCGATCTGGCCGAACGGCGAGCGGATTCGCACTGGTCCCCCATCGGCGACGCCTGCGTCGGCCGCATCGGCGGGATTGATCCGGGCCCGATGCGTGCGGTTCGCGCCCTTCATCAGGTTCGCGCTGTTGTGCATCCACGAGTTGTGAGATCGCAGCTCACGCAAGCCGATCATGCGCAGCGGATGCGCCGGGTCATCCACATGACGATGGCCGAGCTGCTTGACCTCAGCCAGCAGCTCCGGGGCGTCGAGCCGCACCTTGCCGCCCGCGTGCCTGACGGCCTGCGCGCGGAGGCCGGTGGCGGCGAACTCATCGAGGATGATGCCGTGCGGGTGCTCCCGCAACTTCTTCCGGTTCAGGCCACCGCGGCGCAGCCCGAAGCGGTCACCGTGGGGCCCGATCCGCAGGATCGCTTCGATCAGCGGGCGCGGCTTGATCAGGCGAGGCAGCCGGGTCGTCACCGGGGCAAGCTTCTTCAGCGGCCCGGCCAGGAACAGGTCAATGCCCATGCGACGCGCGATCTCGTCGTAGATCGCCCATTCCTGGCGCGCCTCGCCGCGCGGCGGTACAACGGCCTCGGACATCTGGATGAACGGTGTCGGCGCGGCCGACGCAATGGCGATCGGGAAGTCCTCGCGCTCGAGCCACGTGGTCGCCGGGAGGATGTAGTCGGCCTTTCGGCTGGTCTCGTTGATGTAGAGATCGACCGCGACCAGGAGGTCCAACGCCGGTAACGCGGCAGTGAGTTTCGGCCCGTTCGGGACGGAGAGCACCGGGTTTCCTGCCGTCACGAAGAGCGCGCGAAGCTGCCCGTCGCCCGGAGTGGTGATCTCGTCGGCCATGATCACGGCCGGGAAGGTTCCCAGCACGTCGGCGAAGTCACCGACACGCGAGCGGTCGACGCCGTACGTCACGAAGCCGGACTTCTCAGCCAATTCCTCGAATGGGATCACTCCGCGGGAGAACAACGTTCCACCGGGTCGGTCCAGGTTGCCGGTGACGATGGCCAGGATGTCGATCAGCGCCCCAACCAGCGTTGCGTGCCGGCCGAGGCAGGAGCCGGTGCGCCCGTAGGCCGTGGCACTCGGCGCGGCGGCGAAATCGCGCGCGAGGTTCCGTACGACATCGGCTGGCACGCCGGTGATTGGCGCGGTGTCTTCGGGTGCGAACTTCGTCGCGGCGCTGCGCCACTCATCGGCGCCCACCGACTGATCGCGCAGCGCGGCGTCGTCGGCCAACCCTTCGCCGAAGATGACGTGGAGCATGGAGAGCAGCAGCCATGCGTCGGTGTCGGGCCGGACGGAGACATGCTCGAAGGCCTTAGCGGTCTCGGTATGCCGTGGATCCACGACGACCACGCGGCCACCACGCTTGGCAATGCCGCTCAACTGGTCCTTGATCCGAGGCGCGTTGAGCGCGCTGCCGTGCGAAACCAACGGGTTGGCGCCAACGATGAGCAGGAAATCCGTGCGCGGAAGGTCCGGGAATGGCAACTGCGTGACCGCGCCATAGAGGAGTGCGCTGGCGGCGAAGCGGCTGTTGATGTCCTGGCTGCCGGCGGTGTAGAAGTGCTTCGTTCCGAGCGCCCGCATGAATGCGGCAAACCAGATCGAGTGGGAGTAGGAGAAGGCCGGCGGGTTGCCCAGATAGCCGCCGATCGAGTTCGGCGGAAGCTTCTTGAGCCTCGCCGCGATGTCAGCCAGGGCGTCATCCCAGGAGACGCGCTCGAACTCCCCTGACTCGGTGCGCCGCAAGGGATGGAGCACACGGTCCGGGTCGTTCTGGATGTCGACGAAGGCGATGCCTTTGGGGCAAGCTTGCCCGCGCGACAGGGGGTGATCCGGATCCGGACGCAACTGCGTGACCGTGCCGTCGTCCACCGTCGCGATGAGGCCGCACAAGGGTTCACAGATTCGGCAGTAGGTCACCTTGGTTTCGACCGCCATGGCCACACGGTAGCCACTCGACGCCGAGCGCGGAACCGGAATGCCAGCGCCGCTGCGTGTCCTACGCTCACCCGATGACCAAAGTGATGCTTGCGCTCCACCGGCCCGACGCCGGGCCTGTCCTGCGCTCAACCGACTTTCGCACGGCGCTTTCGGCGGCCGGCGCCCAAGCCGTGGCGGTGAATCTCGACGACGCCGACGTCGCCGCAGCATTGCGGTTCGGGCCGGCCGAGCCGATCAGCGCCGTGGTCTCGGTGTGGCTGGGATCGTCCGCTCCCGCACCAGTCGTCGCGGCGGTCGCCAGCGCAATCGACGAGCCGGAGCTGCATGCGTACCGGGTCACCGAGAAGGTCCGACTCGATCCCCACCCCGTCGCCGATGGCACCCGCCTGGACGCATTTGCGCAGGTGGCCCTGCTGCGCCGACCCGAGCACCTGAGCCCAGACGCATACCTCGAGTACTGGCAGGTGCATCACACGCCCATCGCGATCCGCACACAGAACACATCGGGCTATGTCCAGAACATCGTCGAAGAAGTGCTCACGCCGAGCTCACCCGAGATCGCGGCGATCGTCGAGGAGCACTTTCCGATGGCGGCCTTGACCGATCCGCACGCGTTCTACGGCAGCGGCGGTGACGAAGCCGAGCTGAACCGACGCATGACAGAGCTCATGGCCAGCGTGGCCACGTTCGGCGCGGACCAAGGCCTCGATCTGGTGCCGACCAGCCGCTACTTCTGGAGGCTTGCCTGAAGCTGACTAGATCTGCGACTGGATGCCGGCGAGCAGTTGGCGGGCCATGACGATGCGCTGGACCTGGTTGGTGCCCTCGTAGATCTGCGTGATCTTGGCGTCTCGCATCATCCGCTCGACCGGATAGTCGCGGGTGTAGCCGTAGCCACCGAGCACCTGAACGGCGTTCGTCGTGACCTCCATCGCCACATCGGAGGCGAAGCACTTGGCGGCCGCGCCGAAGAACGTCAGGTCCTTGTCGCCCCGCTCGGACTTGCCGGCCGCGGCATAGGTGATCTGCCGGGCCGCCTCGACCTTCATGCCCATGTCGGCGAGCAGGAACTGCAGGCCCTGCTGGTCAGCGGTCGGGCGGCCGAACTGCTTGCGCTCCTTGGCGTAGCCGAGCGCATAGTCCAGCGCACCCTGTGCGACACCAACGGCCTGCGCGGCGATCGTGATGCGGGTGTGGTCAAGGGTCTTCATGGCGATCTCGAAGCCTTGGCCGGCTTCGCCAATGATGCGGTCGCCCGGAATCTCGACGTTGTCGAGATAGACCTCGCGGGTGGGCGAGCCCTTGATGCCCAGCTTCTTCTCCGGGGCCCCGAAGGAGACACCGTGGTCGGACTTCTCGACGACGAACGCGGTGATTCCCTTGGACTTCTTGTCCGGGTCGGTCATGGCGAGGACCGTGTAGAACTCCGAGACGCCGGCGTTCGTGATCCATCGCTTGGTGCCGTTCAGCCGCCAGCCGTCATCCGATCGCTGCGCCTTCGTCTTCTGGTTGGCGGCGTCGGAGCCGGCATCCGGCTCGGACAGGCAGTAGGAGAAGCAGCCTTCGCCGCGCGCGAGCGCACCTAGGTACTTCTTCTTGAGCTCCTCGGAGCCGCCGATCTGGACCGGCAGCGAACCGAGCTTGTTGACCGCCGGGATGAGGGACGCGGAGACGTCGGCGCGCGCCACCTCCTCGATCACGATGACGGTGGCGAGCGCGTCAGCGCCCACTCCCCCGTACTCCTCCGGAACGTGAGGCGCAAAGAAGTCGGTCGCCAGCAGGGCGTCATGCGCCTCCTGCGGGTACCGGGCCTGCTCGTCGACGTCGGCGGCGTGCGGCGCGATCTTGGCGTCGCAGATCGCGCGGACGGCCTCCCTGACGGCCTGGTGCTCCTCAGGGAGCGCGAACAGCGGGATGTCAGTCATTCTTCAAGCCTCACGTCGTTTTCCTGCGTGCGAGCCGCACTAGGGCGCGCCGGTGCGGCGAACGGCGCGCTTCACGCGCCGCTTCTTCACGGCCACCGCCGCCTTTTTGCTGCCCTTAGCGAACTTCAGTCCGAACCAGATGAGTAGTGCAACGAGCACAACAGTTGCCACGGTGGGCAGCAGTCGGCGAATCCAGTCGTCCGTCAGCCATTTGCCCGAGGCCACGGCGTAGGCCATGAAAACGCCCAAGATGTTGACCGCGTACTTGGACAGGTTCTTGACGGCCACGGATCGGACGACGCCCCAGGACAGTTTCTTCGAAACTCCCTTGGCCTTGCCGGCCAGCTTCTCGAGGGCCGCTTCCTCCTCCGCCTTCTCCTTGGCCCGCATCACGTTGCGGTACGCCATGACACCGCGCTCCAGTTGGCGCGCCTGCCAGGCAATCTGCGCGTCATGCCGGCTGGCGTAGTGGAAGGCGTCGCCGCCGAACACACAGGTGTCGCCGTCGAGGCACTTGTTGGGCTGTCCCGTGTCCGGATTGACGTGATACCGCTCGGCCCCAGGTGACGACTCCGCCGTGCCCCCACTCATGACACGGGATCCTACGTCGGCGAATACCTAACGCCTGCGTCGCCGCGACGCCACCAAGGCGCCGAGTCCGATGGCGGCCGCGCCGGCCAGGAGGACGCCTGGCCGAGCCTGCCAGCGGGCGTACTCCTCCTCAATCTGGGGCCAGGCCTGTCCGATGGCCTCGGCCGCGTCCTCGGGAGTCGCCTCGAGGCCCTCGACCGGAACCGGTGTCCCGAAGGCCATGCGCACCTTCCGCGGCAGCGGCCAACGTCGCTTCTCCGTGCCCGTGATGGTGGTCGGCACCAGCGGTGCGCCGGCTTCGATCGCAAGCCGGGCGGCGCCGCGCTTCGGGACGCCCAGGCCCTCCTCACGCACCCGGGTTCCCTCCGGGAAGAGCGCCAGAGCGTCCCCGCGCCGAAGGATCGCGCGAGCGGTCTCCAGCGCTTCCTCGTCGGACTCGCCCCGCTGCACCGGGAAGGCACCCAGCCGAAGGAAGAACGTGGCCATCGGGCCGTCGAAGTGCTCGGCCTTGCCCATGAAGTGCACCGGCCGGCGGAGCACGATCGCCACGAAGAACGGGTCCCAGAAGCTCTTGTGGTTGGGGACGATGACGACCGGACCCTTCTTCGGCACGTTCTCCTTGCCCGTCGCGGTGAACCCACACACGAGACGGAAGACGAAGGCAGCCGTGTACTTCACGAACAGATAGAGCGGCCCGCTCACGCCCTTCTCGCGGGCGATCCGGTGAGCTTCGGCGTTGGTGACCGTCACAACCACCGATCGTAGAACCTGAGAACCCCCGCGGTCAGCCGTTCAGCAGTCGCGCCGCGCCGACCGTGCGATGGTCGAAGAAGACACTCTGGCCGCCGTCAAGTGCACCGATCCGCTCCATCTCGTCGTCGGTCAACACGAAGTCGAACACGTCGATGTTCTCGGCCATGCGTTCGGCGTGGACGGACTTCGGGATGGTGACAACCCGACGCTGGATCAGCCAGCGGAGGATCACCTGAGCCACGGACTTGCCGTGCGCTGTCGCGACGGCGCTCAGCGTCGGGTCTTCGAAGATGTCGTTGCGCCCTTCCGCGAACGAGCCCCACGACTCGTGCTGGACGCCGATCTCTTCCATCACCGATTGATCCTCGGTCCGCTGGAAATAGGGGTGCGTCTCGATCTGGTTGACCATCGGTGTGACATCGGCGTGCGATTGCAGGTCGACCAATCGGTCGGGATAGAAGTTGCTGACGCCGATGGCACCGACTCGACCGTCGGCGAGCAGCCGCTGCATCGCCCGCCAGGCGCCGTAGTAGTCGCCGAACGGCTGGTGCACCAGGTAGAGGTCGACGTGGTCCAGCCCGAGGCGTTCGAG
>DATLCL010000140.1:0-15246 GCA_035526415.1 Aeromicrobium sp. | reverse complement strand
GTCGGCCGCGCCCTCCGGTAGCGCGCCGTTGCCGTCGGCTGCGCGGCCCCACGACTCCAGCATTGCGACGAACTTGGCCGGGTTGTAGACGTCCTCCTCGTAGTCGAAGAGATTGTCGCCGGCGTAGCCGAGAATGGTGATGTTGGTCGCCTCGTGGACGCTGCCGTCGCCGGGGTCCGGCATGAGGTTGCGGATGTCGCACACGATCCGCCCGCGTTCCTCATCGATCACGGACCACGCCGGCGGGAATCCGGTCATCCAGCTTCCGGGTGGAGTGGTCATCGTTTTGATCGCCCAGTCGCGGATCGCGTCTCGCCCGCGGAACGTGCCGTAGGCGTGCTCGACGTAGGTCGCGTCGGCCGTAAACAGATCGGCGAATAGTGACCAGTCGCCGGTTTCGGTCGCCTTACGAACCTGTTCCTGATAGTGCTCGAACGCGGCCTCGAGCTCAGCACGCGTCCACCGGTTACCCATGGCCGCAACCATAGATGGGCGCCGACTCGAGGCGGCTCTATTGACACACTGACAATAACGTTATGCTGCTCGTCAGGTGGACATGAGGGAGGCCCCATCAATGAGCGCGACGGAGTCAGCGAGCTCGCCTGTGCGCGACGTCCCGGTGCCCGAGGGCTTCAGGATGGCGCGGCACATGTCGATGATCGGCGCACGGCTCGCCGGCCCGGCGAACTTCACGATGCAGCTGGCCTGGCCGGGCGTCGGCTACGGCGTCCTCAACAGCCGGGTCGAAAGCGGCTCGGCCCTCAAGCATCCGATCAAGAGGTCCCGCACCACCTTCACCTATCTCGCCGTGGCCATGCTCGGAACCGAGCAGGACCGCGCGGTCTACCGCCAGGCGGTGAACCGGCAGCACGCGCAGGTCGTTTCCACCCCCGACGAACCCGTCCAATCTCGGGCCACGGACCCGCGGCTCCAGACCTGGGTCGCCGCATGCCTCTACTACGGCACCGTGGACATGATCGAGAAGATGCACGGCCCGCTGGACGACGCCACCGCCGACGCACTGTACGCCCACGGCGCGCGATTCGGCACCACGCTGCAGATGCCGGCCGAGGCGTGGCCGGCCGACCGTGCGGCCTTCGACCGGTATTGGGAGGACTCCCTGGCCGAGGTGCGCATCGATGAGCCCGTGCGCGAGATGCTGATGACGCTCGTCCGGCTGGACAACATGCCGTGGTGGCTCAAGAACAGGCGCAGCGCCGCCTTCGGCGTGTTCATCGCGACCGGCTTCCTGCCCCCACCCTTCCGCGAGGCGATGAAGCTGCCGTGGACGGACGCTGACCAGGCGAAATTCGACCGGCTGATGCGGCGCTACGGCCGAGCCGAGCGCCGGATGCCGCGCTTCCTACGGGCGCTCCCATTTCGCCTGCTCCTCTGGGACATGCGCATGCGGCAGCGACTGGGCTTACGGCTGGTCTGACGCGACGTCGAGGACGGTCATCAGCGTCGCGACGAGTACAGCGCGGACGTGGTCCCTGGTCAGGGTCTTCTCGGCCAGCCACTGGTGGATGGACCCTTTGGCCAGTCCGCCCCACGCGATGACAAACGGCAGCAGTCGGTCGGCGGATGGGTGCTCGCCGAGCGCGAGTGCGTCGACGAGCCGCTGGGCGACGAGCGCATCGGCTTCGTGCAGCACGGCCGCGACAGCGGGGTCGGCCCCGGGGCCGCCGGATGCCGTGAACGTCAGCCAGATGTTCGGCCGCCGGGCCACCCCGGCCAGCCATCTATCGAGCAGGTGCCCGGCCCGCTCCTGGAGCGTTTCGCCCGAAAGCTCCGCCGGCTCAATCGGTGGAATGAAGTACAGCCGCCGCAAGACCTCGATGTACAGGTCGCGGCGGGTGCCGAAGTAGTGGTGTATCAACGGCCGCGCGACGCCGGCCGCGGCGGCGATCTCCGCGGTACTCACCGAGGTGTGCGGACGCTCCTCGAACAGCCGGATGGCGCTCGCCAGAATCTGCTCGCGTCGCTCTTCCGGCGGGAGGCGTGCTGGCGTCGGTTCGGCGGTCATGCCAGAATCCTCTAGGTCTGTTGACAAAGTGTCAATATCGCCAGATCCTGTCCAGCACGGCCACGGTGCCGACACGGCAGAGCGGAGATCCATGAGGCGCGTGACGACGGTCATCGTCCTGACCCTTGCCCTGCTGGCATCAGCATGCGGCGGGAGCGACGAGGCCTTGCCCACCTTCGACCACCCGGTCACGGGCGATCGGGTGGATCCGGAGAGCTTCCTGGGCGCGCTCCGCAGCAGCTTCCGCAGTGGTTCCACAGCGGCGGTGCGCTTCGACGTACGTGGCGGAGCAGGTCTGCGCGGCGGCGGCTCGGTCCGCTATACGGCGGACGACATGGACGCCAGCTTGCGCATTGACGACTGGCAGGTCGAGGGTGCGTCCATCGACATCCGCACCGTGGGTGGGACGACGTACATGCGGGTTCCTGAGTCGCGCGGGCTGTGGGTGAACCTCAGCGAGGCCGGTGGCGGGATCCCCGGTGCGGATCTCGCCGAGGAAGCCGATCCGCGCCGGTCCCTCGACGATCTTCGCGACACGGTCGACGAGGTCCGCTTCAGCGGCGTCGAGACGGTCGGCGGTGTCCGCACACGACGCTTCCAGGTGGTCACGAAGCCGGCGGCCAAGCAGGACGCCGCGAAGGAGGGTTCTGAGCATCCGACGGTCACCCAGTTCTGGTTCGACAGCCACGGCCGGGTCGTGCGTCGTCAGACCGAGCTGGCCCAGACCGGGAGCGCGACTTTCACCTGGACGAAGTGGGGGAAGCCAGTGAAGATCATGCGGCCGAAACCGGACATCGTCATCACGCTGAAGCGGCTTGAGCAGCTTCGGCAACGGCAGTCGGGCCCTTCCCAATGAAAATGCAGTGGTGTAAATTTCGCAATCGATCGCGTGACCACGTGATTTTGATTACAGTTTTGCAAATTCCCTCCCTAGCACCTGTGAGAACGCGTTCTTGGGTGGCGTTCTGGGGTCTGTCCAAACGAAGCCGAGTGTGGTTGTGACCAGCGTTCTGACCGGGACCCGTGGTGTAACCGACTTCCTCATCGGCCACACGCGTGTCGGCATCAACACCGCAGGCGAGATCGTCCTGCTGGCCATCGATGCGGCCGTCTCGGCGTTCACCTCGATCATTCGCGGCGAGTTTTCCTGGGACGAGTTCTTCGAGCAGGCATGGTTCATGACCCGGGTCTCCCTGCTCCCGGCGATCCTGGTGTCCATCCCGTTCGGCGTCATCGTCTCGGTGCAGGTCGGCGGCGTGGCCAAACAGATCGGCGCAGAATCATTCATCGGCGCCGTCAACGCCATCGGTGTCATGCGCCAAGCGGCGCCCTTGGTGTCCGCCATCATGATCGCCGGCGTCGTGGGCTCTGCCGTGACGGCCGACTTGGGTGCCCGCGCAATCCGCGAGGAGCTGGATGCCTTGCGTGTCATGGGCGTTTCACCGGTGCAGCGGCTCGCCGCGCCGCGCGTGGTGGCTGCGGTCCTCGTCGGCATCTGCCTGAGCGCCGTCGTGGCCACGACGGCCATCGTCACCGGCTACATGATCGTGGTCGGATCGGGCTCGGTCAGCTCGGGCACCTACCTCGGCGCTTTCATCTCGTTCGGCCAGACACTCGACATCTTCATGGCCGTGCTCAAGGCGATCATCTTCGGGTTCGTGGCTGTCGTGGTCGCGGCGCACAAGGGCATGAACGCGCGCGGCGGACCTAAGGGCGTCGCCGACGCGGTCAACCAATCCGTGGTTCTCAGCGTGATCCTGCTGGCCCTGATCAACGTCGCGATCACGCAGGTCTACGTCATGCTCGTCCCGCAGAGGCTGGCGTAATGGCGGGCGCGACTCTCACGCGATTCACCGGGGGTGCCGTCAGCGGACTAGCCCGGATGGGCGACTTCGGGTCGTTCTCTGTCAAGGTGTTGCGCGCACTGCCGTCGACGCTGCGCCGGTATCCCGGCGAGTACATGAACCACCTGACTGACATCGCGTGGGGCACGGGCGCGTTGCTGGTCGGTGGCGGCGTGATCGGCATCATGGTGCTGCTGTCGGTCGCGGCCGGCACGTCGCTCGGCATCGAGGGGTTCAGCGGATTGGAGCTGCTCAGCCTCGGGCCGCTGGCCGGCGCCGTGAACGCCGGCGTCAGCACCCGCGAGCTCGCCCCGCTCATCGCCTCGATCGCGCTCGCCTCGCAAGTGGGCTGCCGGTTCACGGCGCAGATCGGCTCGATGAAGTTGCACGAGGAGATCGATGCGCTCAGCGTCATGGCCGTCCCGCCGACGTACTACCTCGCGACAACCCGGGTTGCGGCGACCATGACGGCGATCCTGCCGCTCTACTACATCGGCCTGATCGGCTCCTGGGTCGCGTCCAGGGGCGTCGTCGTGTTGCTCTTCGGCCAGTCCGGCGGCACCTACGATCACTACTTCAGTCAGTTCATCTCTGGGCGCGATCTGGCCATCTCGACCCTGAAGATCCTTGTCTTCACGCTCCTGGTGGCGCTGCTGCATTGCTGGTACGGCTTCAACGCCGCCGGTGGTCCCGCCGGCGTCGGCGAAGCAACCGGCCGCGCCATCCGCGCCAGCATCGTCACCGTGATCGTGATGGACATGTTCTTCACGCTCTTCTTCTACGGCACCGACCCCGGCGTCAGGTTGTCCGGCTGATGGCCCCGCGGATGTCTTGGTCACGCAAACACCGGGAGCCCACCCAGCGCGATCTTGCGATTCAGGGCGTCGTCTTCGTGGTGGTTGCCGTGCTGCTCGGCAGCCTGCTGTCCATGAAACTGAAAGGCGATTTCGACGCCACCATCCCGGTTTCCGCTGAGGTGCAGAGCGTCGGCGGGTCGTTGCGCCCGGGCGTCGACGTCAAGATGCGTGGCATGGCGGTCGGCAAGGTCGGTGGCCTGGCGGCTGAGGGCAGCCACGTCGTGCTGGACCTGAACATCGACCGCAAGCAAGCTGGCCGGATCCCGAACAGCGTCCAAGCCCGGGTGTTGCCGGCGTCGGTCTTTGGGACGTCTTACGTCGACCTCGTCATCCCCGACGGCATGGGCGGTGCCGCGCCGCTTCAGCCAGGTGACGTCGTTCGGCAGGACTCCTCGCAGGCCACCGTTGAACTGCAAACCGCTCTGGACAGCATCGACTCGCTGGTCGACGCGCTCGGCCCGAGTGAGCTGGCGACGGCGTTGCACACGGTGGCGTCCGTGCTGGATGGTCGCGGCGACGACCTCGGCCGCGCCATCGACGAATTCACCATCCTGGTCGACCGATTCGAACCGCTGGTACCAAAGGTCCGCAAGGACCTACGTCTTCTCGCGGTCAATCTTGAGGCGGTCCGTCGCAACGCGCCGGAGCTGCTCGAGGCCACTGACGACGCGCGCATCACGCTCAATCGATTGGCCGATCGCCAGGACGAGTTCGAGGAGTTGCTTGACGGCGGCACGGCGTTGATGCGGGAGTCAAATGCGTTCCTGACGTCCAACGAGGCTGACTACCTCAAGGCGCTCGGCCTGTCGGTGACCCTGGTCGACGCCCTCTATGACGGCCGGGCCGACCTGCGCAGTGCGCTCTTGGAGACCGGTCGCGTCTCGCGGTCGCTGTTGTCGGTCCTGGAAGACGGCTACGGACGGGTCGAGGGATACATCCATACCAGCGGTCCGGCCGACTACACCCGTGCCGACTGCCCGCGCTACGGCTCGTTGGAAGGGGACAACTGTGACTAGTCGTCTTCCGAGCTTCCGTATTCGGTCCCTCTACTTCAAGGTCATCACCTTCTTCGCGCTGTCCGCGGTCATGCTGCTGCTGCTCGTCAACACGATGATTGATGACGTCGGCGGCGACACCTTCTCCTACGACGCGCGGTTCACCGAGGTGAGCGGTTTACGCACCGGCGACGACGTGCGCGTCGCCGGAGTCCAGGTTGGCAAGGTGACTGCCGTCGAGGTGGATCCGGCAAGCGGCAACACGGCCTTGGTCGGCTTCACGCTCCGACGGGATCAACCCCTGCGGTCCAATGCGACGCTGGTCATGCGCTATCAGAACCTGCTCGGGCAGCGGTACCTCTCCCTGGTGCAGCCCAAGCAGCACGGCGCGGTGATGCCGGAAAATTCGGTGGTGCCGATCGATCGGACAAGTGACGGGTTCGACCTCACCGAGCTGCTGAACGGGTTCCGTCCGCTGTTCGACGTCCTGAAGCCCGCTGACGTCAACAAGCTCACCGAGTCGGTGATCAAGGTGTTGCAAGGTGAAGGCGGGACGGTGGCCGACCTGCTCGACCAGACCGCGCAGCTCACCAACTACCTCGCCAATCGGGATCAGTTGTTCGGCGCCGTCTTCAACAACCTGACGCCGGTGCTGAACGACCTCGCCGGCCAAGGCGACGAACTGCGCGAGACGGTGCAGGCCCTGGGCGAGTTCATGGACGGCTTGGCCGATGAGCGAAAGACCTTCGGCAAGTCGATCGAGGAAATCTCCGAGGTCGTCGACGCAACTGACGATCTGCTGAGCGACATCCGCGAACCGTTGGCGACGGATGTCGAGAAGACCAGGAGGCTGCTCCGGATGTACGGGGCCGAGGCGCCGAGGCTCGGCCAGTCCATCGAAGGTCTCGGTTCCTTGATGGAGACCTTGGCTCGGGTCTTGTCGTACCGCAACGGGTTGACCAACTACTTCTGCGCGCTCGATCTCGACCTCGGCGTGTACACACTGAAGACCAGTGACCTACCCGGGGACTACTCGGCGGTGTGCCGATGAAGCGCTTCACCCGTGACGACCCGTTCCGCATCGGTATCGCCACCTTCGTCGCTCTCGGTGTCTTGGGCGCCCTGATCCTGGTGGTCAGCATCATCCCGTTCGGCGCCAGCACTTATCACGCCCAACTAGCCCACACCGCTGGGCTTCGCGCGAAGGAAGGCGTGCAGATCGCCGGTGTGGAGGTCGGTGAGGTCAAGCGCGTGGCGGTGGTCGGCCGGCATGTCGACGTCGTCTTCACCGTCGACAAGGACGTACGGGTCGGTGCACAGACCACGGCGGCGGTGAAGGTCGGAACTCTGCTGGGAACGCACTACCTGGCGGTCGAGCCGCACGGCACCGGCAGGTTGCCGAACGACACGATCCCGCTGGCCCGCACGGCCGTGCCCTTCAACCTGCAGGACGTGATCGACGAGGGCACCGACGCGGTCGAGGAGCTCGACGGCGCCAAGATCGCCGAATCACTCAGTGTTGTCGGCGACACGCTGAAGGCGGCGGGCCCCAGTTTGGGACCGGCGTTCGAGGGCGTTACCCGGATCTCCGAGGTGATCACGAAGCGGGACGCCCAGATTGCCGAACTGCTCAAGGCGTCGCGTTCGATCTCCACGCAACTGTCGGAAAGCACCGGCGACCTCACCGAGCTGATGCGTCAGTCCAATCTCGTGATCGAGGAGCTGATCAAGCGGCGCGATGCCATCCGGGACCTGCTGTCCGACGTGTCTTCGATCACCGCCAGCATCGAGGGAATCCTGGACGAGAACGCCGACAAGCTGGGCCCGACGCTGAAGGACCTCAAAGCGATCACTACCGTCCTCAACGCTCGCGACAACGAGCTTCGGACGGCTCTCCACAACCTGGCGGTCGGATCTCGCTACTTCGCCAACGCCACCGGCGACGGCCCCTTCATCAACCTGTACTTCACCGACAGCATCCCCAACAAGCTCCGCTGTGGCCTCCCGGGGTCGTGTTGAGATGAAGCGTCTACTCGGTTCCGGCATCGCGATCGCGCTGATCGCGGTCCTCGGTGGGTGCTCGCTTCCCGGTGCTGGTGCGCGCGAGATCACCGTGATGCTGGGCGACGGTGCCGGCCTCTACGTCGGCAACGACGTTGGGGTCCTTGGCGTGCCCGTCGGCAAGGTGACCAAGGTCGAGCCGGCCGGCAAGGTCGTGAAGGTGACCCTGAAGGTCACCGATCCGGACATCAAGATCCCCGCGAACGCGGCGGCCGTCGTGGTCTCCCGATCGGTGGCGACCGACCGCTACATCGAACTGACACCGGTCTACGACGGCGGTCCGGTCATGCCGTCCGGCACGGTCATTCCGCTGGAGCGCACCCGCACGCCGGTCGACTTCGACGAGGTGCTCGGCTCGCTGTCGGAGCTCGCCTCGGACCTGACCAACACGCCCGAGGCCACGAACAGCCTCAGCGAGGTGCTCCAGACCGTTGCCGCCGCATTCACCGGCAACGCTGACGACCTCAACAGTGCGATTCACGGGCTGGCCGGCGTCGTCGACACGGTGCACAGCCATCGTTCCGATCTGTTCGACACCACGGACGCGCTCGATGAACTGGCCACCGACCTGGTGGACAAGAAGGAGCTGATCGAGACCTTCGTCGAGAACCTCGGCGACGCGCTCGATCTGTTGAACTCCGAGCGCGACGAAATAGGTCGTGTCCTGCGCGCTCTGTCGGACACGCTCGAGAAGCTGACCGAGGTCAGCAAGGAGAACCGTGGCGCCATCAAGGTGAGCGTCCAGGACGTCACGCGCCTGCTGGAGACGACGCTACGGAGCCGTGCTGACCTGGTCGAAACGTTGGAGGTCATGCCACTGGCCACTGACAACGTCGCCAGGACCCTGGCCCCGGACAACCACATCTGGGTCCGTACGGTCCCGGCGCAGATTCTGGGTCTCGGCCCACAGTTCGAACAGTTGTGCCAAGCGGTAGGCCCGGTCTGCAATCTGGCCACCTTCCCCGACCTGACCAACCTGCTCGGGGGAGTGGCGCCATGACGCGATCACTGCTGCGTGCGGGGCTGGCCGTCGCGGTTGCCGCGAGCCTGACCGGCTGCGGCATCGGATACAAGCAGCTTCCGCTGCCTGGCTCCAAGGTTCGTGGCGACGTCTACCAGGTGCAGGCGACGTTCGACCAGGCCCTTAACCTCGCGCAGGGCGCCCAAGTGCGCATCAACGGCGTTTCAGTCGGCCGCGTCGCCTCCGTCGAAGCGAAGAACTATCAAGCCGTGGTCACCATGGACGTCCGGAAAGGCTCATCGATCCCGGAGGACTCCACGGCGCGATTGCGTTACGACACACCTTTGGGCGAACTCATCATCCAGGTGACTCCGGGTGGTTCAGCCCGTGATCTGGCCGACGGCGACCACTTCCGATCGGACAAGTCGACGACGGCGCCAACGGTGGAGGACACGCTGTCCGCGGCCTCGACGCTGATCAACGGCGGTGACTTGGGTGAGCTTCAGATCATCGCCGAGGAACTCAACACCACCCTGGGTGGGCGTGAAGACAAGATCCGGCACACCAATGAGCAGGTGAGCTCGTTCCTGAAGGACGCCAACGCCAGCACCGGCGACCTGACGCGCTCGCTCGAAGCACTCCGTGACGTGTCGGAGGTTCTCGACGACGAGCGGCCAACGATTCGGAAGGCGCTCGACGACCTCGCGCCGGCCACGGAGAAGCTGAGCGAGAACACTGACGAGATCGTCACTCTGCTCAAACGCGCCGAGCAGCTGGCGCGCACCGGCCAACGTCTGGCGATCAAGGTCGACGACCCGCTGCTGCAGATCCTCGCCCAGCTGGGACCGATTGCTGACGCCGTCCTCGCGACGCAGCCGGAACTTCGTCCGGGATTGATCAACTTGGACAGGGTGGCCGCGCAGCTGCGACGGACGGTCCCGGCTGACACGCTCCCCCTGCTGGCGCTGGTCCACGTCGACGAGACGCAGATCGACGGCCTCACGACACAGAATGCCCAAGCCAAAGTCGCCGGGGCCAGCCGCCCGGAGGCCAGCAAGCTGCTCGGCGACAAGGCGCCGAACCTTCTGTCCGACACGGTCAAGTCGATCACGGACATCTTGTCGAAGGCGGCCCCGAGCACGGGTAGCAACCAGCCGAAGAAGCCGCTGCTGGATCTCGGCGGCCTGCTGGGGGGTCAGTGATGACGCGCAAGCATCTGGTCAGCGCCGCCGGCATCGGCACCGTGTTCGTGCTCTGCGTGCTCTACATCTTTGCCGTCGCGTTGAAGGCGCCTCTGACAGAGAAGCCGATCGAGGTCAGCGTGAGCCTTCCGCGCAGTGGCGGCTTGTACAAGGGCTCCGAGGTCACCTATCGCGGCGTTCGCGTCGGCCGGGTGACCGCACTGAACCTCACCGACCGAGGTATCCGGGCCATGGTGCGTCTGGACAGCTCGGCGCAGGTGCCGACGGACGCACGACCGAAGGTTCGGAGCCTGTCGCCAGTGGGTGAGCAGTACATCGACTTCCAGCCGGGATCGGCGGAGGGCCCCTTCCTGGCCAGCGGCGACGTTGTGCAGGGGACAGCGGCGGACCTGCCGACCGCGTTGGCGACGACCGCGATCAACCTCGACAAGTTGATTAAGCAGATCGACCCGGCGACAGTCCGGGTGGTGCTGACCGAAACGGCGAAGGGCCTTGAGGGGTCCGAAGACGACCTGCAGCGGCTGCTCGTCCAAGGTCTGGAGCTGCTGGAGGAGTTCAATGCCCGATGGCCGCAGACCGAGCGCCTGATCAACAACGGTGACCGCCTGCTGCGTCTCGGTGCCGACCTGATCCCGGACTTCAACTCCATCACCGACGACGCCGAGACCTTTACCGCGTGGCTCCGCAAGATCGATCCGGTCCTGGTCGACATGCTCGAGGACGGACCCGGACAGATCGAGGAGCTGCGTCGGTTGGTTCGCGACGCCGATCAGGTGCTCGGAAGCTATCTGGATCCGTACATCACGCTGGCGGACATCAACGCCGCCCGGGAGCCGCACCTGCGCGCCCTCCTGCAGAACTACCCGCGTGGATTCCGGGCGCTCAGCGCTGGCATCCACGGAGGCGCCGCCCACCTGAATGCGTTCTTCGAGCACTTCGACTACTGCGGCTACAACCAGGACGAGCATGAGGCGCTGGATACGACCCGCCAGCCGTTCCAGGACGACGGCCATTGCCCGCGGGAATGGCCCGGCACTCAGCGTGGGGCCCAGTGGGCACCGGGTCCCTTATGGTGAGTGCCCGTGAGCACAGGGGAGAGCAATGACGAACGACGCTGACGGTGCAATAGGTGGGGCAACGGATGGCGTCACAACTGGGGCGCCCGCCGACGGGGGCCGGAACTGGAAGCGGATCAGCATTGTGCTGGCCGGCCTGCTCGTGGTTGCTCTCGTCACGTGTGTAGGGCTCGCCGTCAGCCGGGCCCAAAGCCAGGGTCGGATCGATGCTGATCGGACGGCGACGCGTGCGGCCGAGCGGGTGGTGGTCAACTGGCTGACCTACGACTACCGCACCTACCACAACGACATGACGTGGATCACGAAGAGCGGGACGCCCAAGTTCAAGAAGGATTTCTCGGCCGAGGCACTGGAAGGCATGCGCAAGCGCATCATCGGGCCGCGCCAGCTCATCAGCCGGGGCCGCGTCGTGAACTCGGCAGCCACGGCTTCGGATGCCGACCACGTCACAGTTCTGCTGTTCACCGACCAGACGCTGACCGACAAGGACATTCGCAAGGACAAGACGGCGCCGCTGCATGCCCGCAGTGGCGTCGAGCTGACGATGGTCCGGGTGAATGGAACCTGGCTGGTCGACGACATGGTGCAGCTTCAGTTCCAGTAAGAAATACTTACAGTGGTACTGTCAGGGTTATGGACTTCGAGCTTCCCGACACCGCCATCGCCGTTCGCGAGGGTGTGGCCGCCGTGGCGGCCAAGTACGACCATGCCTACTGGTCGCGCTGCGAGGAGGAGCATCGCTTCCCGCAGGAGGCCTACGACGACCTGGCCGCCGGGGGCTGGCTTGGGCTGGCCGTTCCGGAGGAGTATGGCGGTGGCGGTCAGGGCATCCTCGAGCTGGCGATCGCGAACGAGACGCTGTGCGCATCCGGTGGCACGGCGGGCTCCTTCTTGTACGTCACGACACCGGGCTTCGGCAGCATGACCGTCACCCGCCACGGCACCGAGGAGCAGAAGCAGCGCATCCTGCCCGGGCTGGCGACGGGTCAGTCGCAGTTCTGTCTCGCGCTCACCGAGCCAGACGCGGGCAGCAACGCCATCGAGATCACCACGTCGGCGCGCCGCGACGGTGACGATTTCCTGATCCGCGGCCAGAAGGTGTGGATCTCCAACGTCGAGCGGGCGGAGTGGATGGTCGCGGTCACCCGCACCATTCCGGCCAGCGACGCCAAGCCGCGCACGGCCGGATTCACGCTTTTCCTCGTCGACGTCAAGGAAGCGTTGGCCGCCGGGACGCTGACCTATCAGCCGATCCCGAAGATGGGCAGCAACATCCTCTACTCGAGCCAAGTCTTCTTCGACGACGTCCGAGTGCCGGCCGAGAACGTCATCGGCGAGGTCGACCAGGGCTTCGCCGTGCTGTGGGACGTGCTCAATCCGGAGCGCATCCTGGCCGCGGCCGGTGGTGTCGGCTCGGCGCAGGCAGCACTCGACGTGGCGGTCGACTACGCCCGCGAGCGGCGGGTGTTCGGCCGGCCGATAGGCGCCAACCAGGCAATCCAGTTCCCGCTCGCACAGATCAAGGCCAAGACCGAGCTCGGCCGTCTGATGACGTACAAGGCGGCGTGGCTATTCGACCGCGGGATGCCGTGCGGCAACGAGGCGAACATCGCCAAGCTCACCGGCGCTCAGGTCGCCTGGGAGGCGGCGAACCAGGCGTTCCAGACGTTGGGCGGCATGGCGTACAGCAAGGAATACCCGGTGGAGCGGATGTTCCGCGATGCCCGCATCGGCAAGAACATCCCGGTGGCCGAGGAACTCGTCCTGGCCCACATCGGGACCCAGGTACTCGGACTGCCCAAGTCGTACTGACAAGGTAGTCGAGTGAGCGCACAGGCTGAGGAGAGCACGATGACCACTGACCCGATGACTTCCGACCTCGATGCCGCGTCGATGGCGATCCTGGCGAACATTCCGATCACGGCCGCCATGGGTGTGCGGGTCGTCAGCCTGGCTCCCGGCACGGGCGCGATCGAGGCGCCGCCTGAGCCCAACATCAACCACGCCGGGATGATGTACGCCGGTTCGCTGTTCACGCTGGGCGAGCTGCTCGGCGGACTGCTCCCGCCGGTGACCTGGGACATCGCCGGCTACGTCCCGGTCGTCGCCGGCCTGGACATCAAGTTCCGTCGTCCCGCCTTCGGCACGATCCGTGCCACGGCCACGGTGGCCGACGAGGACCTCGAGCGTGTCCGCGCTGAGCTTGCGGCTGGGGAACCGAAGATCCGGTTCCCGCTGTCGTCTTCGCTCACCGATGAATCCGGCACGGAGGTCGCGACCACCGTTGGGCAGTACGTCCTGCTGAAGATGGACGGGCTGGGTTAGGGCGTACCGGCGCGCGTCCCGGAGTCGGGCACGCCTGCATAGTCAGGCAGCTCGGGCCCGTTGACCGCACGTTCGACGAGGGCGGTGATGGCCTCCATGTCGGGCTCCGGGGGCGGCCCGGCGTCCGGGTCGGGGGCGGCGAGCATCTGCACGTGCATCCGACCGATCTCTTGATTGGCCTCGACGTACGAACGCATCCGCTCCTCGTAGCCGGCGAACCCAGCCGCCGGGTCCCAGTCGGCGGCGGCGAGCTCTCCGGCCAGCATGTAGGCGCCGACCAGGGCCAGTCCGGTTCCGGCTCCGGACATCGGCGACGCGCTGAACGCCGCGTCTCCGAGGAGCCCCACCCGTCCGCTGGACCAGCTATCCATCACCACCTGGGCGACTTGGTCGAGGTAGAAGTCCGGGGTGTCGTCCAGGTGCGCAAGGATGCGTGGGGTCAACCAGCCGAAGCCGGCCATGTTCTCGCGCAGAAGTCGCTTCTGCGCTTCGATGTCGCGGTAGTCGATGTCGAAGTCGGGGGCGGGGAACGACATCATGGCGATCGCCTGGTCGGCGTCATGGATGGGCCGCAGCCCAGCCGAGCGGCCCGCCTCCTGGTAGTCGATCAGCCAGCGGTCCAGCCCGAACTCGTTGGGCACGCTGTAGAAGGCAAGCACCAGCCCGAGGTGGCGCACGAATTGCTCGCGCGGGCCGAAGACCATCGCCCGCAGGCCCGAGTGCAGCCCGTCAGCGCCGATCACGAGCTCGAAGCGCCGCCGGTCGCCGCTTGCGAAGGTGACATCGACTCCGTCCGCGTCCTGAGTGACCTCGGCGATCCGGTCGCCGAAGACGTACTCGACGCTGTCGCTGGTGTCGTCGTACAGCACTTGGGAGAAGTCTCCCCGCAGGACCTCGATCTCCGAGATGTACCCGTCGCCGTCGTTGTCCTCCGCGCGGAAGGTCTCCAGCACGTTCCCGTCGGCGTCCACTGTGTACGCGCCGGCGGTGTCAGTGCAGGCTGCCCGCACTGCTGCGTCCAGGCCCATCCGCCGGATGACGTCCTTGGCAACGCCGCGAGCGTCCACAGCCTGCCCACCCGGGCGCAGTCCTGGCGACTGCTCCACCACGGTCACCTCGGCGCCCCGTCGGTGCAGCCAGTGGGCCAGCGCAGGACCCGCGATGCTCGCGCCTGATACCAAGACCCTGATGTTGGTCATCGTGTCCCTTCCTCGTCCGTCTGATCACGGGCTTGTGAGCCTAGGGGCGGCCCGGTGAGCCGCCTCTCGCCAGGTCCACGATCGGCCGGCCACCAATACGACATCCATCGGAGTGACCGCCATGATCCTCGATCGTTGGGCCGGACTCGACAGCCGTCGACGGCGCGGTCGCCCGCAAGCTTTGCAGAGAGGCCGTGCGCGGATCTGGGCAGTTTCCCCGTTCGCAGGTGACGTATCTGCGGCATCTGAGCCCGAATCTGACGCCGGCGTCGGCAGGTGGGAATTCGGCTATGAGCGGCACTCGCGGCGTAACGTTCGCTACTGGAGGTTCTGATGGCTGATCGCCCCTTCGCGTTGGCATTTGCGGACAGAAAAGCCGATCGGGCATTCAGGGCGTTCGATAACGACAGCGCGGTCAATCAGATTCGGGTGGCGGGACTCCTCGCAGTCGTCCTCTACGGCGCTTTCGGGGCACTCGATCCGCTGGTCGTCGACGACGACGTCGGCCGCTTAATGATCATCCGGTTTGCGATCGTCTGTCCTGTCATCGCAATTCTCGTGGCCGTGTCGTTTCCGTTCCGGACGGTCTTCGTGCAGTTGCTGCAGCCAGTGGTGTGTTTCGTCGTCGTCCTGGCGGCGTTCGGATTGGACGCCATGCCCCTCGTCGCCCCAGTTCCTCGTGAGTACTCCCAAACCGGAA
>DATLCL010000138.1:0-4267 GCA_035526415.1 Aeromicrobium sp. | reverse complement strand
GATCCTCGTCCTGCTTGGCCGCCTGCTGATGCCATGGACGCCGGAGGCCAAGGCATGAGCCTCTCGGCCGGCGTCGCCGGCGAGACTGCCGCCTGGCTCACCGACCAGGCGCATTGGATTGGATCCGAGGGTGTCCCGCATCGGCTCGTCGAGCACCTCGCCTACTCCGCCCTGACGGTTGCCCTGGCTGCACTGGTGGCCGTGCCGATCGGCTTGTGGATCGGCCACACCGGACGCTGGCAACGGTCCGCGGTCGCGACCTCGGGAGCCCTGCGGGCGATGCCGACGCTCGGGCTGCTGACCTGGTTCGTGCTGCTGATCGGCGTGGGCCTTGCCGCACCGATCCTGGCTCTGGTGATTCTTGCCATTCCGCCGCTGCTCGCCGGGACGTACGCGGGGTTGGAGTCCGTCGACCGTCCCACGGTCGACGCAGCCCGGGCGATGGGCTTCACTGAATGGCAGGTGCTGTTCAAGGTCGAGATCCCGTTGGCGCTGCCGTTGCTGGTCGGTGGCTTCCGTTCGGCCGCGCTCCAAGTCATCGCCACTGCCACCGTTGCCGCGTACGTCGGCTTGGGCGGCCTGGGTCGCTACCTGATCGACGGCCAGGCGTATCGCGACTACCCCCAGATGGTCAGCGGGTCTGTCCTGGTCATCGCTCTTGCACTCATCGCCGACGGAGTCTTCGTCGGCGCCCAACGTCTCAGCACCTTGAAGGAGAAATCATGAGACTGCGTCACATCACCCTCGCGCTGGCGGTGGCCCTCAGCTTGGCCGCGTGCGCAGGCGACCCGACGAAGCAGTCGCCCGCGGGCGACTCGAAGGCGATCACGGTCGGGTCGGCCGCGTTCCCCGAGAACGAGATCATCGCCGAGATCTACGCCCAGGCCCTGGAGGCCAAGGGCATCGCGGTGAAGAAAAAGCTGAACATCGGCGCCCGCGAGGTCTACATCCCAGCGCTGAAGAACGGCGAGATCGACCTCATCCCCGAATACACCGGAAACCTGCTGACATATCTGGATCCCAAGGCAACCGCCTCGGCACCCGAAGCCGTGACGTCCACGTTGGCCAAGGTCGTTCCGACCGGCCTGACGGTGTTGAAGCCGGCCCCTGCTGAGGACAAGGACTCGCTCAACGTGACCGCCGCCTTCGCCAAGGCGAACGGAGTGAAGACGATCGCCGATCTGGCGAAGGTGAACGGGCTGCGATTGGCGGCGAACCCCGAGTTCAAGCAGCGCGCCTACGGCATCCCCGGCCTGGAGAAGGTCTACGACATCAAGGGGATCGCGTTCACGCCGATCAGCGATGGTGGCGGTCCGGCGACGGTCAAGGCTCTGGTCAGCGGCAAGGTGGACGTCGCGGACATTTACTCGACGACGCCGTCGATCGCGGCGAACAAGCTGGTGACCCTCGATGATCCGAAGCACCTGATCGCGGCCCAGAACGTCGTCCCGCTCATCCGGAAGGACAAGGCGAGCGACGAGGTTGCCGAGGTGCTCAATGCTGTCTCCGCCGCACTCACCACGCAAGAACTGCTGGAGCTCAACCAAGCGAATCAAGGCAAGGACAAGAAGGCACCGGCCGCCCTGGCCAAGGAGTGGGTGGCCGAGTACGTCAAGTAGGGCCCGGCTACGCCGGGGGCTCGAACACCCACGGGTCGCTGGGGACGACGGCGGGGTCGAACTCAGTCAGCAACTCGGTCGGGCTCGATCCCGCCAAGCCCAGCGAATTCGCGATGAGCCGGAAGCGGTCGATGCCGAGCCGCTCCAGCTCAGTCCAGGTCACGGCGCCGTCCCGCTTGGCCAGTCGGGCGCCAGCCTTGTTGAGTGCCAACGGAACGTGGATGTACGTCGGCGGGCTGAGCCCCAGCAGGCTGGCGAGATAGGCCTGCCGGGGCGCCGACGCCAGCAGGTCGTCGCCGCGGACGACTTGGTCCACACTCTGTGCTGCGTCGTCGACGACGACGGTGAGGTTGTACGCCGGGACTCCGTCATTGCGAAGGAGGACGAAGTCGTCGACGGGTCCGCTAACGGTTCCGTGCCGCTCGTCCTCGATCAACCACTTGTCGATGTCGGCGCGGAGTCGAAGCGCAGCCGGCCGTTCCTCGGTGCGCGCGCGGATCTCGTCGGCTGTCAGGTCTCGGCAGGTGCCCGGGTAGGTGCCAGGCGGGGAGTGCGGCGCGGACGGCGCCTCCTGGATTTCGCGCCGCGTGCAGAAGCACGGATAGGTGCGTCGCGCCTCGGTCAGCGTGGTGACTGCATCGCGGTAGATATCGAGCCGCGTGCTCTGCCGCAGGATCGGGCCGTCCCAGTCGACGCCGAGAGCAGTGAGGTCGGCGAGTTGGCGCTCCTCGGCTCCGGCGCGGACTCGATCCAGGTCATCGATGCGCAGGACGAAACGGCGGCCGGTCGACCGCGCCCACAGCCAAGCCAAGAGTGCTGTGCGGAGGTTGCCGATGTGGAGATCACCTGACGGCGAGGGCGCGAACCTCCCAGCGTCTGGGGATGGGTGGACCGCGGTCACACCGGCCAGTATTCAGTCACTTCTCGCGCACTGTTCACGTTGTGGCCATGTCGGTGCATCAGCGTGAAGAGATGACATCCGAGACTTTCGCCGTGCCGGGCCTGCTTCTGATGCTCGCTGCCGTCGCTTTGGCGGCCCTCGGGACTGCGACTGCGGTCGTCGCCGTGCCGTTCGGCCTCAGTTTGGCCTTGGCCGTGTGCGCGGCGCACGCAGAGTCCGTCGCCCGGTCCTCACGGCGATCGCGCCACTAGACCGACGCACCCCTACGGCAGTGGCGTTCTGACGCCACCGACTATGCTGGCTCGCGTTCTGGCCCCCATCGTCTAGCGGCCTAGGACGCCGCCCTTTCACGGCGGTAGCACGGGTTCGAATCCCGTTGGGGGTGCTTTGAAATGTCGGTGCCACCCGGAGGGTGGTGCCGACATTTCAGCTTCTACAGGGGATTTGGGGCGCGGGTCCCCTGCACGGAGCGAAGCGGAGAGCTTGGGGGGAATCCCGTTGGGGGTGCTTCTGTCAGCGACCCAATCCCGCGGTCACCAACCGCAGCGCGACATCCATTTCCGTTCGCCGTTCCGTGAGGGGATGGCCGACCAGCTCCTCAGCTTGGTCGAGGCGGTAGCGCACGGTATTGCGGTGAACAAACAGTTCGGACGCCGTCAACACGATGTTCGACCCGTTGCGCAGGTAGTGACTCAGCGTTGCCCGAACTATGTCGAGAGCGGGGTCCGGCTCCGCCAGCTTGCCCAGTTCGCGCTCGATCAGCTGTTGTGCAGCCTCGGGTTGCTCCGACATCAGGCAGGCGAGTTCGACGTCGGCGTAGGTCGTGACCGCGCTGCCGGTGCCGGCCCGGAGCACGAGCCGCTGCGCGTCAACGGCTTCGCGATGGCTGGTCCTGAAGCCGGCGAGACCTGGACTAGGGCCTCCAATCGCAGCCCGGGCTCCGTACCGCTCGACGATGGCAGGAAGGCCGGCCATGTCGGGCGCCTGCCGGGTGGCCAGCCAAACCCACAGTTCGCGGCTGCCGGGTGCCACCGTGAGCGGTCGCGGTGCGGTGACCTCGCGGGCTATCGCTTGGGCGATCGCTTCCAGATCCGTGGAGGATCCATCCGCGGCCGCGTCGTTGAACCACAAGACAAGGCAGGTTTGCTGGGCTCGTATCGGATGACCGAGGTCCTTTGCGGCCGTGTCAACCGGGATCGAATCACCACGCAGGAGCGATTGGACCGTCTCGTTGCGGCGGGCGAAGGCACCTTCGAAGACAGCCTCGCGCTCGGTGAAATAGGTCAGAACCAGCCGGTCGATCGAATCGCTGATCCAGCGGCTGGCCCGGCCCCAAAGGAACTTTAGGACATCAGCGCGTTCGGGACCGTCGTCGGGGACCGCGTCAGCGACTCCCACCAGGAACTCCCACGTGGCATCGGCAGCGACGCGGTAGACCTTGAGGAGAATGCCGACGTCCATGCCCCGCCGTGCCATGGAGACAGCGATGTCGACCGCTTGCGGTGGGAGGAGGAGGTCCGGGTTTTCCCGCTCCAGCACTGTGAGGAATGACCGCCACTGCGACTTGGTGCTGGCGTGAAGCTCTTCGCTGAGCCGCGCGTTCTCAGCGATCTCGGGGATCTGCTCGAGGATGGCGCTGTCGACCGCCTGGACGAACTTCTCGACGTTCGCGTCGGAACTGGCGTCGGCCACGTACGCACCGACCCACGCGTCGAGATCCCACGCTGACGCCTCCACATTCGGATCG
>DATLCL010000130.1:0-2742 GCA_035526415.1 Aeromicrobium sp. | reverse complement strand
AGGTTGCAGCGATCGGTCAACGAGACCCGCAAGTCCGTGGCCACACGTCCGTGGCGGTCTGCCAGCTGCATGGGGTCAGTCTAGTTCGCGCCACATGTAGCCTCGCGCCATGCTGAACCGCAGGACGATCCTGCTCACGCTCGGGGCGTTCGCACTTGCGGCGCTTTGCGTTCGGCTGGGCTTTTGGCAGTGGCATCGGATGGAGCACAAGAAGCACGAGCAGGCCATCATCGAACGGCATCTCGGCGTCGACGCCGTCCCGGTCCAGTCCGTCCTCCGGCCCGGACGTGCCGTGGCCGACGACGACGAATGGACGCTCGTGCGGGCAACCGGGACCTTCGAAACGCGCGGCCAGGTCACCGTGAAGTTCACGCCGCGAGACGGCAGGGCCGGTGCCGACGTCGTCACTCCCCTCGTCCTGCCCGATGGCTCAGCGCTGCTCGTTGACCGCGGCTGGATTCCCACGGCGAACACGAATGCGCGGCCAACCGACATCCCGACGCCTCCGCCCGGCCGGGTCACGGTCGAGGGCTGGCTGCGGCCGGACAATCAAGCCGGCGAGAACGCCGTCGTCCCGGTCGACCGTCAAGTTCGTGCGATCGCGAGCCACGGCCTCGAGAAGTACGTCGGGCGCGAGCTGTTGCCGGGATTCATCAACCTGCAGCAGCCCGCCATGACAGGCCTCGCACCCGAACCTCGTCCCCACGTCGGCCACGCGCTCAACTTCTTCTACGCACTGCAGTGGTGGTTCTTCGCCGGGCTCGCTCTCATCGGGCCGTTCTGGTTCGGGCGCGAGCCTCACGCCAGGGCGATCAAGTCCGCATAGGAGTCGTTCCAGAGATCCTCGTCGCCGTCCGGCAGGAGCAGGACACGATCCGGTTCCAGCGCGGCCACCGCGCCCTCATCGTGGGTCACCAGCACGATCGCACCCGCGTAGTCCCGGATGGCAGCCAGCACCTCCGCGCGGGATGCCGGATCGAGGTTGTTCGTCGGCTCATCGAGCAAGAGGACGTTGGCGCGGGACACGATGAGACCGGCCAGGGCAAGTCTCGTCTTCTCACCGCCGGAAAGGACTGCGGCGGGCTTCGATGCGTCGTCGCCGCTGAACAGGAAGGCGCCGAGCACGCTCCGTGCCTCCGTGTCGGTGAGCGAAGGCGCAGCCGCGCGCATGTTGTCGAGCACCGTCTTCGACGTGTCCAGCGTTTCGTGCTCCTGCGCGTAGTAGCCGATGCGCAGGCCGTGCCCAGGGTCAAGCTGACCGGTGTCCGCCTGCTCTACGCCGGCCAGGATGCGCAACAGCGTCGTCTTGCCTGCGCCGTTCAGACCGAGGACGACGACCCTGCTCCCCCGGTCGATGGCCAGATCCACATCGGTGAAGACCTCTTGCGAACCGAATGACTTGGACAGTTCCTTCGCGAACAGCGGCGTCTTGCCGCAGGGCGCAGGTGCCGGGAAGGCAATCTTGGCGACCCGGTCGGCCGCGCGTTCGTCCTCCAGGCCGGCCCGCAGCCTCTCGGCCCGTTTCAGCATCCCTTGCGCTGCCGTCGCCTTCGTGGCCTTGGCGCGCATCTTGTTCGCCTGTTCGGTGAGCTGGTCGGCCTTCTTGAGGGCATTGGCACGTTCACGCTTGCGTCGACGCTCGTCGGTCTCACGCTGCTCCAGGTAGCGCTTCCAGCCCATGTTGTACACGTCGATCTCGGCGCGGTTGGCGTCCAGGTGCAGCACCTTGTTCACGACCTGCTCAAGCAGCTCGACATCGTGGCTGATGACCACGAGACCACCGGAGAAATCGGCGAGGAATCCGCGCAGCCAAAGGATGGAGTCGGCGTCGAGGTGGTTGGTCGGTTCGTCGAGCAGCAGCGTGTCGGCATCGGAAAACAGGATGCGGGCGAGCTCAACGCGGCGGCGCTGCCCCCCGGACAAAGTCCCGAGCTCCTGGCCCAGGACTCGGTCGTCCAGCCCCAGGCTGGCGGCGATTGTCGCAGCCTCTGACTCGGCGGCATAGCCACCTGCGGCGAGGAAGGCCGCCTCGGCATTGGCGTACCTCTTCATGGCCTGCTCGACGACGCCGCCTTCCTCGGACTGCATGCCTTCCTCGGCCTCGCGCAAGCCGCGGAGCGCGTCATCCAGCCCACGCACGGACAGGATGCGGTCGCGGGCGCTGATCGTCGTGTCGCCGACCCGTGGGTCCTGCGGGAGGTAGCCGATGGTGCCAGACCGCGTGATCGCCCCGGCGTGTGGCTGGCCGTCGCCGGACAGGATCTTCGTGAGTGTCGTCTTGCCCGAGCCGTTGCGCCCGACCAGCCCGATCTTGTCACCGTCAGCGACGCGGAAGGAGACGTTCTCCATGAGGAGCCGGGCGCCGAAACGCAGCTCCACCCCCGCGACATTGATCACCGACAGAGGCTACCCGCAGTGAGCGAGCGAGCATGCACGAGTGCATGCACCGAGCGAGCAAGGGTCGAAGCGTCGCGCAGCGAGGCGACTACCCGCAGCGAGCGAGCAGGCATAAAACGAGTGCCGCTGGCCCGAGCGATCCCGCTCGATGCGAGCCTGTTCTGCATGAATGAGGACGCCGCGCGGCGATTGGGCGAAGCAAAACGGGTCGCACGCCGGGCTGGCGTGTATCTGGCTGCGCCGGGATCACTGGTGATCGTGTTCCTCATCGGTCTCGCCATAATCCCGGCGGCCATCCCCCGAGGTGTGACGTCGCCGCTCGGTCCCGATCCGCACGCCATCGGA
>DATLCL010000111.1:0-2410 GCA_035526415.1 Aeromicrobium sp. | reverse complement strand
TGGCTGTCGGTGCCGATCATCATCCCGCCGGGAAACGCGTACTGCTCCAGCACGACCTGGTGGATGATCCCGCTGCCGGGCTTCCAGAAGCCGAGTCCGTACTTGGCGGACACCGAGCCGAGGAAGTCGTAGACCTCGGCGTTGGTGGTCTCCGCGCTGAGCAGGTCGGTCTTGCCGTCGACGCGCGCCTGAATGAGGTGGTCGCAGTGCACCGTCGTCGGCACCGCGGCACGCGGCAGGCCGGCGGTCATGAACTGCAGGAGGGCCATCTGCGCGGTGGCGTCCTGCATGGCGACTCGGTCGGGATAGAGCTCGGAGTAGCTCCGGCCGCGTTCGAGCTCCTGTGCCCCCGCGTCCGCCAGATGGTTGAACAAGATCTTCTCGGCGAAGGTGAGACCGCGACCGAGACGGGAGCGGCCGACGGTGACCCGTTCGTGGAGCCGGCCGTACACCTCGTCGATGAGCTCGATCGGTGTGCTCGCTGCATTCCCGAACCCGTTGCTGGCTGCCATGCCGGTCCCCTTGCTCTTCGCTCCGTTTAATACAAGTATAGGACAAGTGAGGCAGCTCCGCTATCGAACCATCGCCGAACAGCTGCGCCGTCGGGTCGAGGCGGGGGAATTCACCGCGGGCCGGCTCTTGCCGAGTGAAGCCGAGCTGTCCGTAGCGTACGGGGCGAGCCGCGTCACCGTCCGGAAAGCCCTCGACGAGCTCCGATCGCTCGGGCTCGTGGATGCTCGACAGGGTTTCGGCTGGTTCGTGCCGGCGGATCCTTTCCGCCAATCGCTCGGCCGCCTGGGCACGATCGAAGCGCAGCTGTCCGAGTCGGGCGTCGTGGCGGAACGGCGCGTGCTCGACTTCGGATTCGTCGCCGCACCCCGTCGCGCCCGCGAGTTGTTCGCGTGCAGGCGAGTGCTGCGCGTCCGGCGCGTGAATCTGGCCGATGGTGAGCCCTTCGCTCGGGTCACGGTGTGGGTCCCCGACCAGCTGGGCCGCGGTCTCTCGCTCGGGCAGGTCGAAGCTCAGACCTTCCAGGAGCTGCTCCCGGTGCGCTTCGGTGGTGCCACCCAGACCATCGGCGCGGCCGCAGCCGACGAACCCGACGCCGAAGTGCTCGAGATTCCTGTCGGGTCACCGGTGCTGCGGTGCGAGCGGGTCACCACCGATGTCGACGGCCAGCCGGTGCTGCTCGCCGAGCACGTCTTTCCCGCGCACCGCACGGAGTTCGTCGTCGAGTTGGCGGCGGGAGAAGCCGCTGCGTCCTCGGTCGCTCCCTCCGGTCTTCGCCTCGTCGACTGACCGAGACAAAGCGCTCGCACGCGGGCGCGCCGGTCGCGCACACTGGAGCATGCGACACCCGTACTGGCCGTTGTTCGACCTTCGCGTCCGCACCGAGCGGCTCGAGCTGCGCCCCGTCGGTGAGGACGACGCCATCGCGCTGGCCTCACTGGCAGCCAGGGGCATCCACGATCCGGACTGGCTCCCGTTTGCGGTCCCGTGGTCGATCCAGCCCTCGCCGCAGCTCGAGCGCGGGGCCGTGCAGCACTACTGGAGGGCCTGGGCCAACTGGACGGCCGACAACTGGCACCTGCCGCTCGCGGTCATCTGCGATGGCGAGGTCGTCGGAACGCAGGGCTTCGGGGGACGAAAGTTCCCGGTGCTGCGCACGGTGAACAGCGGATCGTGGTTGGGTCGCGACCACCAGGGCAAGGGCATCGGCAAGGAGATGCGGGCGGCAATGTTGCATCTCGCGTTCGCGGGCCTCGGAGCGCGATACGCGGTGAGCGGCGCGTGGCACGACAACGCCCCCTCGCTCGGTGTCAGCCGCGCCCTCGGGTACGAGGAGAACGGCGTCGACATCGCCGAGCGTCTCGGCAACCCCGATCGCCAGATCGGGCTGCTCCTGACGCGTGAGCGGTGGGAGGCCCACCGCGCCATCGAGGTCCACATCGAGAACCTCGCGCCGTGCCTCGAGTTCTTCGGCCTGGCGTCAGACCTGCTGCCGCTCGAGCCGACGAGCTCCGTGTAGGTCCGTCGTCAGCGCCAGCACCAGGAGCACGGCTGCTCCGATCGTCGTCACGACCGTCATGGAGGTGCGCTGGGCGAGCCAGCCACCCCATTGGAGACCGAAGGGAATGACGC
Source organism: Aeromicrobium sp. (assembly GCA_035526415.1). GTDB lineage: Bacteria > Actinomycetota > Actinomycetes > Propionibacteriales > Nocardioidaceae > Aeromicrobium. The sequence goes on along the minus strand of DATLCL010000111.1, from coordinate 268 downwards.
CGCCGAAGGCCATGATCCACAGCGCCATCACTCGGCCGCGCACTGCTTCGGCGAGGCTGGACTGGAGCAACGTGTTCAACGACGTGACCGTCGTGAAGTAGCAGGCGCCGACCGCGTAGGCGAGCGGGAAGGCGAACGGCAGGAAGTGGTTGGCGCCGAATGCGCCCAGTGCGAGCGCGAACGCGCCGAGGGTGAATCTCACGACGACGGCGAGGTCCTTGCCGGCGAGCCACGTCCCGACCGAGAACGCACCGGTGGTCGCTCCCAG
>DATLCL010000098.1:0-3733 GCA_035526415.1 Aeromicrobium sp. | reverse complement strand
GATCGACGAGGTCGTCGCCCAGATCGACGACGGCATGACCGTCGGCATCGGCGGCTGGGGTCCCCGGCGTAAGCCGATGGCACTCGTCCGGGCGATGTTGCGATCCGACCTGAAAGACCTGACCATCGTCAGTTGGGGCGGCGCCGACGTCGGCCTGCTGGCCCGCGCCGGCAAGATCCGCAAGCTGGTCTATGCGTTCGTGTCCCTCGACACGATCCCGCTCGAGCCGAACTTCCAGCGCGCGCGCCAGAACGCCACCATCCCCGAGGTCGTCGAACTCGACGAGGGCATGTTCCAGACCGGCCTGTATGCCGCCGCCCAGCGGCTCCCCTTCCTGCCGATTCGGGCCGGCCTCGGCTCGGACGTCTTGGTCAACAACCCGTGGATCAAGACCGTGACCAGCCCATACGCAGACCAGGACGGCGAGTTCGGTGAATTCGTGGCCGTGCCGGCGCTCAATCTCGATGTCGCACTCGTGCATCTGAACCGCGCCGACCAGCACGGCAACGCGACGTACCTTGGTCCTGACCCGTACTTCGACGACCTGTTCGTCCAGGCTGCGACGAAGGCGTACGTCTCGTGCGAACAGATCGTCGACACCGCCGGCTTGACCGTCGACGCGCCCGTCCAGCGCCTGCTGATCAGCCGGATGATGGTCGACGGCGTCGTCGAGACGCCGAATGGCGCACACTTCACGAACTGCGTTCCGGACTACGAACGTGACGAGTCATTCCAGCGCGCCTACGCCGCTGCGGCCGCCGATGACGAGGCATGGACAGATTTCGAGCAGCGCTTCCTCAGCGGCGACGAAGCTGCCTACCAAGCGGCAGTCACCGAGTTCGCGAAGGAGAACGCATCGTGAGTGAGGATGCAACCCGCTCCGAGATCTGCGCGGCCGCCGTCGCGGACGCCTTCGCCGACGACGGTGAGATCTTCGCCAGCCCGATGAGCACGATGCCGATGCTCGGCGTCCGGCTCGCGAAGCTGACGTCCAACCCCGACCTGGTGATCAGCGATGGTGAGTCGCTCTGGCTCGGGGGTGTCCCGCCGATCCACGCCAAGCAGGAGGTCGTCGAAGGCTGGATCCCGTTCCGCCGTGTGTTCGATGTTGTCGCCTACGGCAAACGGCACGTCATGATGGGCGCTACCCAGATCGACCGTCAGGGCAACCAGAACATCTCGGCGATCGGCGACTTCGCGCAACCGAAACGACAGCTGCTCGGCTCACGTGGCGCACCCGGCAACACCGTGAACAACCGCACCTCGTTCTGGGTGCCGAAGCACAATCCGCGGGTGTTCGTCGAGCGCGTCGACGTCGTGACCGGCGTCGGTCCGGCTCGCGCCAAAGCAGCCGGCAAGGAGGCCAGCCGGTTCAATGACATCCACCGCATCGTCACGAACCTCGGTGTCCTCGACGTCAAGGGACCGGGCGACACCGTCCGGCTGATCAGCGTCCATCCGGGCGTGACAGTCGAGGACGTGCGCGAGGCGACCGGGTTCGAGCTGGCGGTAGTCGACGACATCGCCGAGACCCGAACTCCGAGCTACGCCGAACTCGTGGTCATCCGGGAGATGCTCGACCCGAAGCGCCTGCGCGAGCGGGAGGTTCCCTCATGATCGATCAACTTCTCAAGACCCCCCTCACCGAACTGGTCGGCGTCCGACACCCCGTCGTCCAGACCGGGATGGGATGGGTGGCCGGACCGCGCCTGGTCTCCGCGTCAGCCAATGCCGGCGGGCTGGGCATCCTCGCGTCAGCCACGATGACGCTGGCCGAGCTGGAACAGGCGATCGTCGAGGTCAAGGGCCGCACCGATCAGCCGTTCGGCGTGAACTTACGCGCCGACGCCGCGGACGCCGGCGATCGCTGCAAAGTGCTCATCGACCACGGCGTGAAGGTCGCGTCGTTTGCCCTCGCCCCGAAAGCCGAGCTCATCGCGCAGCTGAAGGAGAACGGCGTCGTCGTCATGCCGTCCATCGGGGCGGCGCGGCACGCGCAGAAAGTCGCCGAATGGGGCGCCGATGCCGTCATGATTCAGGGCGGTGAAGGTGGCGGCCATACGGGTCCAGTGCCGACGACGCTGCTGCTCCCCTCCGTGCTCGACGCGGTCGACATCCCGGTCGTCGCCGCCGGCGGCTTCTTCGACGGTCGCGGCCTCGCTGCCGCGCTCGCCTATGGCGCGGCGGGTGTCGGCATGGGTACGCGCTTCCTCCTCACCAGCGACTCGACGGTGCCGGACACCGTCAAGCAGCGCTACCTGTCCGCTGGGCTCACCGACACCGTGGTCACGGCCAAGGTTGATGGCATGCCACATCGGATGCTGCGGACCGACCTGGTGGAGTCCGTCGAGGAAACGAGCGCCCTGAGGCGCTTGGGCCCAACGGCGCGACGCACGCTCGCCTTCAAGAAGTTGAGCGGCATGACCTGGCGTCAGCTCGCCGCCGACGGCCGCGCCATGAAGCGCGGATCCGATCGCTCGTGGGCGCAGATGGTGCTGGCCGCGAACACCCCGATGATGCTCAAGGCCGGGCTCGTCGAGGGCGATCCGGATGCCGGTGTGCTGGCGTCCGGCCAGGTCGTCGGCCTGATCGACGACCTACCGTCCTGCGAGGAACTCATCGACCGCGTGGTGACCGCGGCCGCCGCCGCGCTCAAACGCGCCCACGGGAGCTTGGCCTGACCTACGGCACACTGGCGATCACAGGAGGTCGCCATGTCCCGATTTTCCCTTCCGCCGGAGCAGGTTCTGCGCGCACGCGAGAAGGTGGTGCTCGACCACTTCCACGATGAGGTCCGTCAGGACTGGGACGCGACGCTGTCGACCTTTCCGCATCCGCACTATGAGCTGATTCCGCTTATGCGGGTGCACAACGGTGACGCCGAAGTGCGTGAGTACTACCACGACACGAGGGTTGCGTTCCCGGACCAGGATCACGAGATCATCGACCTGCGCCACAGCCATGATGCAGTCATCGTTGAGTTCTGGCTGCTCGGCACCCACAAGGGACCGCTCGGCAAGATTCCCCCGACCGGATCGAGGCACCGCACCCGGATGACGGCGTACTTCGTCTTCGATTCCGACGAGAACCTCGTGACCGAGCGGATCTACTTCGATCAGCTCACGATCGTCAAGCAGCTCATCGGAGGCCTCGACAAGCGCAACCCCGCCGACCTGATCACGTTGGGCCGAGCCGTCCTCGGAATTCTCGCGATGTCCGGCGAATCCTCCGACGAACGCCTCACGGCTACCGCGCCCTGGCTGGAATGAACTACGTCGGCTCCGACGCCAGCGCTGAGATCTGCTTGGCAACAGCCCGACGCACGGCTTCGGCGTCACCGCCGATGGCATCGGTGACAAACCGGCCGAAAACGAGCCAGCCCAGCGTCGTCACCGCCGCGACCGACGTCGAGACCGCCCGGTCCGGCTCGGCACCACTCCAAAGACCGGAGAAGAGCTCCGTGGTTGCCGCCGTGCCCGGTACCGCGGCCTGCGGACTGTCGAGAACGGCGTGGACCAGCGCCCGCCAGTAGGACGGTCGCGCGGCCAGCACCTCGAGTAGCTCGGTCACGACATCTGCGCCCGCCGTGCCACGCGTCGGGAGGCCGGCCTCGGTGACGGCGGCGACCACGGCCGCCGCATCCAGGGCGAGCATCTCCCTGAGAACGTCGGACTTGGTGCCGAAGTGGCGATGCACCAGGGCGTGATTGACGCCGGCACGAGCCGCGATCTCG
>DATLCL010000087.1:0-4025 GCA_035526415.1 Aeromicrobium sp. | reverse complement strand
AAGAGTCCGCCGCCCTTCTCGGAGTCTCGACCAAGACCGTCCGCCGCGACTGGATCGCGGCCCGCGCCTGGCTGCGCAAGGAGCTGTTACGCGGCCTGGCCTGAGCTGGGACGAGGTCTCCGAAACCTTTCTCGCGGCTCTCGAGCTGTCGCCAGAGGTCCGCGGCCCGTGGCTCGACGAGGCGTGTCAAGGACGGGCGGAGCTGCGGTGCGAGGTGGACGAGATGATCGCCGCTCATGAGGATCCCAGGCCGCTCGCCATCGAAGAGCGGCTGTTCACCGCGGGGAAAGAGCCGGAACATCCACTAAGGGAGCGCGTGGGGCCTTATCGCCTGGTGCGCCTGCTGGGGCGCGGCGGCATGGGCGAGGTCTATCTGGCCGAGCGCGATGACGGCGAGTATCGGGACCAGGTGGCGATCAAGCTCCTGGCCGGCGGCCCCGGTATCTTGGGAGGAGAGCGGGAGCGGCGCCTGCGGCAGGAGCGGCAGATCCTGGCCTCGTTGCGCCACCCGGGGATCGCCACCCTGTACGACGGCGGGATCACCGACGACGGCCAGCCTTATCTGGTCATGGAGTATGTCGACGGACAGCCCATCACCGAATATTGCGAGGAGCACCGGCTCACCCTTCGTGAGCGGCTGGAGCTCTTCGCCAGGGTGTGCGACGCGGTGCAATACGCCCATGCCCGGCAGGTTGTGCACCGCGACTTGAAGCCTTCCAATCTCCTGGTGACCCCTGACGGAGCCAGCAAGCTCCTCGACTTCGGGATCGCCAAGCTGCTCGACGGCGCTGAACCGACGCGCGCCGAGGTGCGGGTCTTCACACCAAGGCGGGCCGCCCCCGAGCAGATGCGCGGCGAGCCGGTCTGCACCGCGACCGACGTCTACGCCCTGGGCGTGCTGCTCTTCGAGCTGCTCGACGGCCGCCTTCCCTTCCAGGGCGAAGAGGAGCCGTTGCAGGTGCCGCGCGAGCTGCGCGGCGATCTCGAATCGATCCTGACCAAAGCCCTGGCGCGGCGGCCGGAGGACCGCTATGCCGCCGCCGGCTTCCTCGCCGAGGACGTCCGCCGCCATCTCGCGGGAGAGCCGGTCCAGGCCCGCCGCCAGACCTGGGCCTATCTCAGCCGCAAGCTCGTCAAGCGGCACGCCTTCGCCGTTGCCCTGATGGCTCTTGCCGGGCTGGCTCTGGCGGTCATGGCCTGGTTCGCCGCGGGTCGGGCACGGCAACAGCCGCTCGGCAACCTCGCAGAGGCGTACGCGTCGAACAAGCTCGGACTGAGCCTTGCGATGCAGGGCCGGCATGGCGAGGCCGAGGCTGCCTTCCAGCGCGGTCATGACATCCTTGCCGCCCGCCTGGGCTCCGGACACATCGAAACCGCCAACGCTCTGCGCAACGTCGGGCGGGTGCAGCAGCTCCAGCGCCGCTACCCCGAAGCCCTGGCTACGCTGCGCGGCGCCTCGGCGGTGTTCGCGAACCGGGCCACGCCGCGCCAACGAGCCGGGATCGGGTACCAGACGGCCCGGGCCGCGTGGCTGGTAGAGCACAGCCCGCGGGCTCTGGTCGACTTGCGCTCCGCCGCCCGGACGCTGGCCGATCTGTCACCGGGGCCGCTCGATCCCGTCCCGGCCGACGCGATGGTGGCCCTGGGCGTGACCCTCCTCGAAGCGGGGCAGCCGTCGGAAGCTGTGGAGGTGCTGCAGGAGGCTTTGGACCTCCGCCTCGCGAGCGGCAAGCGGGGACCCAAAGTGATCGAGGCGCGGTGCGCGCTTCGCCTCGCCCAGGAAGCGAGCGGGGCGAGGGCCGCACCGCGCGAGCTCCGGGCCTGCGCCGCGACGCTCCCCGGCTGGGGGATGGCAGACCCGGAGCTCGTTGCCCGCTTCGCATCACGGCGCTAGTGAGGCGCGCAGGGACCGTTGGTCCAGTCCGGATCCTGGCAGTTGGGGATGAAGTCGCAGTCGTTGTCCTGGAGGGCACAGGGACCGTCGCAGAGCGCCGGCCGCACCGTGCCATTGTCGTGCCAGATCGGCTGCCAATGGCCGGCATTATCCCGGGAGAACCAGCGGGTCCCGTTGTTGACGTAGTACTCCTCCCGTGACTCCTGGTTGTCGGCGATGCCGTCGCAGTCCCGGTCGGTGCACCACCCGAGCTCCACATTGTCGCCGTCCGGCACCTCGAAGGCGTTCCCGATGCAGGGTCCCAGAGGTGTGGCGTCCATGACGTCCGGCCGGCCGTCGCCATCCGAGTCCAGGTCGAGATGGTTCGGGATGCCGTCATGGTCGACGTCGGAAGTCCCCTCTTCGTGGGTCGGGATGCCGTCGCCGTCGTCGTCAGCATCCAGCCGGTTGATCACGCCGTCGCCGTCGGCGTCCCCGTGCTCGTCGCCGTCCTCCAGGCCGTCGCCGTCGGTGTCCGGGTTGTAGGGATTGGATCCCCGGTTCTCCTCCCGCCAGTTGACGATGCCGTCGCCGTCGGCGTCCCCTTCCGGCCCGTCCTCATCCTGGGAGTCGAGCCAGTTGGGGATGCCGTCCGCATCGCCGTCGGGCACCTGAAAGCTCTGGCCCGTCACGTGGGTGGTCGGGTTCACCCGAATGCTGATCGTCACCTGGACCGGCACTCCAGCGATGTTCGGAATCCCGCCGCCGAAGAACTCCGATTTGTCGCTCTTGCCGTCGCCGTCCGAGTCGAGGTCGCGATAGTTCGGCACGCCGTCCTCGTCGACGTCGTTCCAGCTGTTCTCGACGTCCCTCGGGTAGGAGCCTGTGTCGTACTCGACCGAGGTGGGGATGCCGTCGCCGTCATCGTCCGCGTCGTTGAAGTCGGGCAGGCCGTCGCCGTCCGTGTCGCGAGCGGTGGTGCAGGGCAGGTCGACCTCGTCGTTGTCGTAAACCCCGTCGCCGTCGGTATCGGAGATGTCGGGGTCGCTCCCCAGGCAGTCCTCCTCGGCATTGGTCAGGCCGTCGTTGTCCGGGTCGCCGAACGGTCCGTCCTCCTCGTCCGCGTCGAGATGCTCGGGAATGCTGTCGCCGTCGCCGTCCGAGTAGTTGGGAGTGATCTCGTCCAGGGTCGGTTCGCCGTCGCCGTCGTCGTCCGAATCGCGGTAGTCCGGCACGCCGTCGCCGTCGGTGTCCCCCGTCCCCTCGTAGGCCGTATGGATGCCGTCGCCGTCGTCGTCCACGTCCTGGCAGTCGCCGATGCCGTCGCCGTCCGTGTCGACGAACGCCCCGCCGGGGCACTCGATGGAGTTGACGACGCCGTCGCCGTCGGTGTCGGTCGGCAAGGCGAAGGCGCCGGGCGTGAGAAAAAGCGTGAGCGCCAGGCTGCCCAGGCCGGCGAAGAGCGCGCGAAAAGGTCTCTGTTCCGTGGTCATGCAACCTCCCGTGTCGGATGTTTCGTTGACTGTCCGGTTGTATGGCGACAATCCGGGCTGGGAGTGGACATTGGCCTCCGCGATGGCACCGGGCTTGCTATGCTCTGCGGCGCCTGAATGGAGACCCCTGCATGGAGAAAGCTACCAACGCCGGCCCCGCGGATGCCGAGGAAATCGTTCACGAACGAGAGGTTCTCGAAACGATCATTCGGATCGGACAGCTTCTATCCGCGGAGCTCGACCAGCAGCGGCTCGTCCAGGCGGTGACCGATGCCGCGACCGAGCTGACCGGCGCCCAATTCGGCTCGTTCTTCTACAACGTCTATGAGGCGAGCGGCGGCTCCTACATGCTGTATACGCTGTCGGGAGTGGACCGCGAGGCCTTTGCGAACTTTCCCATGCCGCGCGCCACGGCTCTCTTCGGGCCGACGTTTCGCGGCGAGAAGACCATCCGTATCGACGATGTGAAGAAGGATTCACGTCATGGCAAGAACGCGCCCCATCATGGCTTGCCCCCCGGCCATCTGCCGGTGACCAGCTACCTGGCGGTCCCCGTGATATCCCGTTCCGGCGAGGTGATCGGCGGGCTGTTCTTCGGCCATCCCGAGCCCGGCGTGTTCACGTTGCGCCACGAGCGCATCGTCGAAGGGCTGGCGGCG
>DATLCL010000084.1:0-18382 GCA_035526415.1 Aeromicrobium sp. | reverse complement strand
CAGGTGACCGGCGTCCCGATCAGTCCGTCATCGTCAGCGAACGCCGGGTGGACATCCCACGGGGCCGCCGTCCGGTCATCGCCGATCGGGCCGCTGAAGACACGCAGCCCGTCGCCGGGGTCGCGGGCCGTGCCGCAAGTGAAGCAGTGGTCAAAGGGGTGGTTGGTGTAGCCCGGGTAGGCCGCCGCACCCGCGTCGGCGTCAGCCCGTGAGACCACTGGGGGCGGGTCGGCGGTGAACCGGCCCGGGCTCGCAGTGCCGATGACTGCCCCGCCGGCGGTCAGGAGACGCAGCTCACCGGCTTCGTCGTCCTCCTCCCAGGTGAGCGTCGTGTCCAGCGGCGGGGGCTGCAGCAGCCTGCTGGTCACGACGGTCGGCCCGTGGCGCCGTGCCCATTCATCTGCGAGGAGACCGCAGACCCAGCCGCCGTTGCCGGACCTGAGCGGGCCGTTGAACTGGGCCGGGATCGTGACCATGGCACAACGGTACTGGTGGGTGCCGCTACCGCCAGTCAGGCAGAATGGGCGCGTGAGCGACCTCATCGACACCACCGAGATGTATCTCCGCACGGTGTACGAGTTGGAGGAGGAGGGCATCGTCCCGCTGCGGGCGCGGATTGCCGAGCGGCTCCACCAGAGCGGTCCCACCGTGAGCCAGACCGTGGCCCGCATGGAGCGCGACGGCCTGCTCACCGTCCAGGGCGACCGCCATCTGGAGCTGTCGCCCAAGGGTCGCCAGCTGGCCACGCGGGTCATGCGCAAGCACCGCCTGGCCGAGCGGCTGCTCCTCGACGTCATCGGCCTCGACATCGAGCTGGTCCACGAGGAGGCCTGCCGCTGGGAGCACGTGATGTCCGAGCACGTCGAGCGCCGGCTGCTGGAGCTGCTCGAGCATCCGAGCGAGTCTCCCTACGGGAATCCCATTCCGGGGCTGGAAGAGCTCGGCGAGCCCGGCATCGTGGGTGGCCCGGCCGACATGTTCCTCGACGGCGTACGGCCGTTGACCGAGTCGGTGACGGGTGAGCCGGCTCGCCGGATCGTCCGGCGGATCGCGGAGGAGCTGCAGTCCGATCCTGAGGTGTTGTCGGTCCTGCGCCGGGTCGGCGCCCTCCCTGGCAACGATGTCCTCGTCTCCAAGGGCCACGACGGCGTCATCATCGCCCGCCAAGGTGAGTCAGCCGAGATCGACGCTGAGGCGGCCAATCACATCTTCGTGTCCAACTGATACGCGATGGCGAGCTGGTTCCGACGTACGAGCAGCGAGGTCCTCGGGTGGGTCCTCGTCGCGGTCGGGCTTGCGCTCTTGGTGCTCCCGGGGCCCGGCCTGCTGGCGCTGGTCGCCGGAATCGCGCTGTTGGCGCCGCACTACGCCTGGGCCCGGCGGATCTTCGACCCCCTGCATGACCATGCCGTCGAGACCGCGCAGAAGGGCGTCGAGACGAAGGCACGTGTGTTGATGAGCTTGGCCGGCGTGCTCTGGCTCGTCCTTGTCGGCGCCGTGTGGCTCCTGGCCCCACCGATACCCGTGTTCACGTGGTGGGGCTGGCACATCGGCCCCCGTCTGCCTGGCGGCAATGCTGCCGGAATCGGCTTGATCGCGTCCGGTGTCGCCGGAGGGGCCCTCCTCGCCTACAGCGTCAAGCGTTGGTACCCGGGTTCCGCGTCGTCCGATCGGTAATCGCGTCACGTAGCATGCGCTGAATGATTCGGGTCGTCGCGTTCCTGCTCGTGGTCGGGGCAGCGATGGGCGTGGGGGTCGCGTCCAGCGAAGAGAAGCCCGCGTCGTCGGTGCGGAAGATCCCGCTGCCGGCACCGTTGGCCTTGGCCGAACGTGCCCGCCATGGCTGTGGAGGCGTCTTGATGCGTCCCGTTGGCCACAGCTTGTGGCGGTGCGTGCTGTCCGATGAGTTCGACGGATCGCGGCTGGATCTGACGCGCTGGTCGGTGGTCACGACGGCCGCGAACGAGTTCAGCTCCGGGATCCCGCCGGCTTACGCCTGCTACATCCCTGACCCACGCACGATCTCGGTCGCCGGCGGATACCTCCGCCTCTCCGTGGTGAAGCTCGACGACGAAATCCAGTGTGGCGGCGCGGCAACCCAGCCCACGAAGTACATCGGCGGCGCGGTCTCCACCAGGAATCGGCTGGCGCAGACGTATGGCCGGTACGAGATTCGAGCGCGCTTCCCGACCGACAAGGATTCCGGTTTGCAGAGCTCGCTGATCCTCTCGCCCGAGGACAATACGTACGGCCAGAGCTCGGGTGAGATGGACATCGCCGAGTACTTCACGAAGTGGCCGCGCCGCGTCATCCCATACGTCCGCTACGACCATCCCGGCGACGACCCGACGGAGACCAGCGAAACCTGCAAGGTGGACGGCCCGGACCAGTTCCACCGCTACGCACTGGAGTGGACGCCCAGCCGGATCGAGGCCTTCGTCGATGGCCGGCGTTGCCTGTCGACGACCTGGTCGAAGGGGACCACATTGCAGCGGCCGGCACCCTTCGACCAGCCGTTCGTGCTTTCGATGTTCGAGGCACTCGGCGTCAGCGAGGCGGCCTTCGACCTGGAGGACCCGCCGGACCTGCCGGCCACCATGCAGGTCGACTTCGTCCACATCTGGGGCGTACGCCCGAACTAGGAGCATCACCATGTCTCGCACATATTCGTTCGTCATCGAGCGGCGCGGCCATGCTTCGGCGGCCACGGCGTTCGCGCTCATCCGGGACGCCGAAGCGTGGGTCCGGTGGGCCGGCCCGCCGATCACGTATTCAGCGTGGAAGGAAGGCGGGAGCGCCGACGGCAGCGTGGTTGGTCGCACCCGCCTGGTCGGACAGCGTCGGTTCCCTGCCGCGGAGGTGATCACGATTGACGAAGCCCCACACACGCACGGCTACCGCATCCCCGCCAAATGGCCGGTGCGTGACTACGCCTCCGTCGTCAACTTCATTGAGGACCCCGATGGTGAGTTGACGGTGCGCTGGAGCGGCCAGTTCACGGAGCGCATCCCCGGGACGGGCTACCTCTGGCTTGGATTCCTCAAGCGCTTCCTGGGCCGGCTGGCCGAACGGCTCATCGCCCACGCGCAGGGCTGAGCGTGCACCTGCGCCGGGAAGGCGAGCCGTCGAGAACCGGAGGCGCACCGGCGTCCGGTCGCGTAATCTCAGCACCAGACCGGGTGGACTGAGGAGATTCGTCATGCTTCGTGCGAGGGCAACTCTGGCTGCGGTACTTGCTGCGTGCGTCGGCCTGACGCTGACCGGTCCAGCCGCTGCGGACGACGGCGACAAGCAGTCCCTGGTCGATCGCATCGTGGCCAAGGCTGATCCGAAGCTGATGGAGGTCCTGGTCACCTCGCGCGGGCCGAACGGGCGTCCGGAGTTCAAGACGGTCAACGTGCCGGACGTCGTGGCGGCCAAACGCGTCGTCGCCGACCTGCTCGGCAAACCGGGAGTTCAGAGCGTTGAGATGAACCATCGGGTCAAGGCGCTGGGCTGGAACGATCCCTATTACCCCCAGCAGTGGGCCCTCGATTACCGGCACTTCTACTTCGACAAGATCTGGTCTGTCACGAAGTACGACGCGCCGCGTCCTTATGTCGCCGTGGTCGACAGCGGTGTTCAGGGCAACCACCCGGATCTTGCAAGCCACATGGCCAGCGGCTACAACGCCATCAACGGGACTGCGCTGTCCAAGGATTCGGCGTCGGACAATTGCGCGCACGGAACCCACGTGGCCGGCATCATCGCGGCGGGACTCAACAACGGCGTTGGCGTCGTCGGAATGGCTCCGCGCGCATACATCCGTCCGGTCAAGGTGCTGAGCAGCACCCTCCTCAGCGGGTGCTCGGGCACCGCCGCATCGGTTGCGAGGGGAATCACCTGGGCCGCTGACAACGCCCACGTCATCAGCTTGTCGCTAGGCAGCACTCAACCAAGCTCCGCCGAGCAGAGCGCGGTGACCTATGCCCTCAACCGCGGCCGGGTCGTCATCGCCGCAGCCGGCAACCACGACAGCGCGGAGCCGAACCGCGCGAATTACCCGGCGGCATATTCCGGAGTGGTGGGTGTCGCAGCGGTGGATCCCGGCGGGAAGCCGGCGAGCTTCTCGAACTACGGCAGCTGGGTCGACGTGGCCGCACCAGGTGTGAACATCGTGTCGACCATCCCTGGTGGCTACAAGTACATGAGCGGGACGTCGATGGCCACGCCCTACGTCTCGGCCGCTGCAGTGTTGGCGATTCAGCATTGCCGATGGTCCGGGCGGGACGTCCGAAGCAGGCTCCAGACGACAGCCTCCAACTATCCGACGAAGTACTCCTCCATCGGCTTCGGCATCATCAACCCGCTGAAATTGCTGCGCTGCCAGTAGGAGGTGCAGGCCTGCGCGACCTCGCGTGCCCCCGGCAGGATTCTCCCCCAAGCACTTCGCGCCCTGCGGCGCTCGTGCAGGGGGCACCCCCACGTCCCAATCCCTAGCGCAAAGACTCACGACGCCGAGCCGGTCCTACGGGCCGACACGTCGCCGTGTGCCCCCGGCAGGATTCGAACCTGCGACGCACGGTTTAGGAAACCGACGCTCTATCCCCTGAGCTACGGGGGCCCGCCGCGAGCCTATCGGGATGAGGTGAGGTGCCCCACCGCCTACGCTTCGGATGTGAGCAAGCCGAAGCCCAAGTCGGAGAGCACTGCCGAGCGGGCGCGTCGTCGACGGGCCGAGCGGCTCTTGGGCGGCCTGCTCCCGGACCAGACGCGGGATGAGTCTGGCGACGCATGGGGCGAGCGCGACGGCGCCGAGGCGCGAGACGACGAGATCCAGCGCGACGTCCCGCCCCATCACGGGTCCTGATCTCGGCCGAAGTCACGGGGCTTGGGCAACCACAACTGCCAGGCGCGAGTCCAGGGTTCGCTCGGCCAGGTCCAGCGCCACCCGGTGGGTTACCGCGAGGCCGATCGGCGCGCCCTCGGAGAACGTGGAGCGCTGCCGCGGCACGGTTACCACGATGGCGCCGCGAGCCACCCGCGACGCCTTCGGCGAATTGTCACCGCTGACGGCGACGACATCGACCCGATCTCCAGCGCGGAGAAGAGCCAAGACGCTGGGATCGGTGACGCGCACGACGGACAGGACGCGGTCAGGCCCGAAGCCGTCCAGTGGTCCCGCCCGAATCGTGCGGCGGTCGGTCAGCACTTCGCCGCGTCGCAGCGCACCGGACGTCGTTCGCCCGACGACGTCCCGCGCGTCGAGGGCAGCACCGGCCGGCACCGCCGCACGCGGCAGGGACGTCGCGCGGACGTCCGACGCACGCAGTCGCGTGCCACTGTCCAGATCGCGGCCGGCGAGGACGACGGCACGTCCATCGGGATCGGCAGTCACCGCGGAGAGGGCGAAGTAGACGGCCAATCCGGTCGCCGCGGCCGCCAGCGATCGGCGGTGACGCAAGATGAAGCGGAGGAATTGGTCCATCGCCGGACCGTACGTCGAAATCGGCGCGGATGGCGGCGGCCATCCACAGCAGCGGTCAGCTGGCGGGACTGGTGGCTCCGGACGCCGCGGGCGCGCTGCTGCCGGAGCCTTCCTTCGACGAGGACGGGGATGCCGACTTCGACGCCGCGGGCGATTCTGACGTCGACGGCGAATCCGACGTCGACGATGAGCCCTTTGAGCCGGCGCTGGCTCGGCTGTCGGTCCGGTAGAAGCCCGACCCCTTGAACACGACGCCGACCGCGTTGTAGACCTTGCGCAGCCGGCCCTGGCAGGCAGGGCACACCGTCAGAGGATCGTCCGCGAACGATTGCTGGACTTCCAGCGCTTCGCCGCACTCGGTGCAGCTGTATTGATAGGTCGGCACGATGTCCAAGAGTACAGTTGCCGCCATCGTGGAGTGGATTCTGCTGGGCGTCTCCGCTGTCCTCATGTGCGCCTGCGGCCTGTTTGTGGCGGCCGAGTCCTCCTTCTTGGCCGTCGATCGACCGCTCGTCGAGCGTCGTGCCGCGTCCGGCGACCGTGGGGCGCAGGGAACGCTCCTTGCTCTCCGGTCTTTGTCCACACAGTTGAGCGGGGCGCAGCTCGGCATCACCATCACGAATCTCACGATCGGCTTCCTCGCCGAACCGGCGCTCGGCACGCTGCTGCGTGGGCCGATGGCCGCGGTCGGTACCCCGGACGCGATGGCTCACACAGTCGCCTACGGCATCGCCCTGGTCGTCAGCACGATCGTCACGATGCTCGTCGGTGAGCTCATCCCGAAGAACATCGCCGTAGCCCTCCCCATGGCTACGGCGGCCGCGACCCAGTGGCCGCAGCGGGCCTTCACCCGTGTCATGGCGTGGCCCATTCGTGTGCTGAACGGGGTTGCGAACGCCATCGTGCGGATGCTGGGCGTCGAGCCCAAGGAGGAGCTCCGGTCGGCCCGGCAGCCGACCGAGCTGCGCTCGCTGGTGCTCCGGTCGGCGGCCCAAGGCGCGATCGACGACGAGACCGCCGAACTGGTCGCCCGCAGCATCGCCTTCGGCGACCGCACCGCGGCCGACGTGCGGACTCCGCGCGTCCGCGTCACATTTCTCGAAGCCAAGGACACGGCCGCCGACGTCATCGAGGCGGCACGTGCGACGGGGCATTCCCGGTTCCCGGTCATCGACAGGGGCCCGGACGACGTCGTAGGCATCGTCCACATCAAGCAGGCGGTGAGCGTCGAGCCGGAACGACGGCGCAGCGTCCGCCTGAGCGAGATCGCCGACCCGGCGACGACGGTCCCCGACAGCATCGAACTCGACCCGTTGCTCACCCTTCTGCGCGAGCAGGGGATGCAGATGGCCGTCGTCGTCGACGAATACGGAGGCACCGACGGCGTCGTCACGCTCGAGGACCTGGTCGAGGAGATCGTCGGTGACATCGCCGACGAGCACGACCGGCTGTCCGCCCGCAGCCGGCACCGCAGCGACGGGACGTGGTCCCTGTCCGGCTTGCTCCGACCGGACGAGGTCGCCGAGCAGACCGGACTGCTGCTGCCCGAGAGCGAGGACTACGAAACGATCGGTGGGCTGATGCACGCCATTCTTGGCCGCATTGCCGAGCGCGGCGACTCCGTCGATCTCGACGCGGTGCCGGTCCCGGAGAACGGGGACGACGTCACGTACCCCGCCGTGCCAGTGCGCCTCACCGTCGAGCGCATGGAGGGCCGCCGGATCGACCGCATCGTCCTTACCCGGACGCCGCGCGCTGACGGTGCAGGTGTGGGCTCGTCGAACGAGCGGCGCTCATGAGCACCGTCACCGCGCTGGTCCTGGCCGCGGTCCTGCTCGCCCTCAACGGCTTGTTCGTCGCCTCCGAATTCGCGCTGATCCTGGCCCGCCGAACGCAACTCGAGCCGGCGGCGGCCGCGGGATCTCGCACGGCCCGCATGGCCCTGCGCGGCATCGAGAACCTCACGACGGCGATCGCCGCAGCGCAACTCGGCATCACCATCTGCTCACTCGGCCTTGGCGCGGTGGCCGAGCCGGCAGTGGTGCATCTCCTCGACCCGGCGTTCGACGCGCTCAGGATCGGCCCGACCACCGCTGACGTCATCTCCTTCGTCATTGCCCTCGGCATCGTTACGTTCGCTCATGCGGTGCTCGGCGAGATGGTGCCGAAGAACCTCGCGCTCGTCGGGCCCGACCGAGCGGCTCGCATCCTGGCGCCGTTCATGCTGACCGTGATCGCCGTGTTCCGTCCGATCGTGGTGGCCCTGAGCGCCATCGCTCGTCTGGCCGTCCGGATGGTCGGCATCGAGCCGAAGCACGAAGTGACGTCGGCGTTTACGGCGGACGAGGTCGCCGGCATCCTGGAGGAGTCGCACCGCGAGGGATTCTTGGACGAGCACGAGTACGAATTGGTGACCGGCGCACTGGAGTTCCACGGAGGCACGGTCGCCCGCGTCGTTCTTCCCCGCGAGAGCTTGGTGACGATCTCGCCGCGCGCCACACCGGTCGACGTGGAGCGGGCTTGTGCCGCCACCGGCTTCTCCCGATTCCCGGTGCTCGACGCCTCTGGTGACTTCGCCGGCTATCTCCACTTGAAGGACGTGCTCGAAACCGACGAGGAGTCGCGATCAGAACCGATCGCCGACAAATGGGTGCGCCCGTTGGCGACCGTGCGTCTCGACTCCGGCCTCTCGGCAGCGCTGCGGACGATGCAGGCGCGCGGCTCACACATGGCGCGGGTCGCCGATGCAGAGGGAGTGGTGGCCGGAGTCGTCATGCTGGAGGACGTGCTTGAGGAGCTGGTCGGCGAAATCCGCGCTGCCAGCAACTGACCACGAGCCCCAGCTGTTGCTGACACCATGAGCGCATGCGCCGGATCGTGATCACGCTGGCAGCGGTTTTGGCCGTCGTCGTTTCCGGGATCGGAATCACTGTCGTGGCAGCCGTGCGCAAGCCGATGCCGGACACCTCGGGCACGGTCAGCCTGACTGGCCTCGACGGAACGGTCACGGTCAGCCGTGATCGCTATGGCATTCCGTCCATCGTCGCCGGAACTGCCGAGGACCTGTTTTTCGCACAGGGATACGTGCATGCACAGGATCGCTTCCACGAGATGGACGTGCGGCGACGCGTGGCCGGCGGGACCTTCAGCGCGCTGGTGGGCCGCAAGGGCCGCGACATCGACCACCTGACCACGGCGCTGGGTCTTCGAGACGCCGCCGAACTTGAGCTGGAGCGCCTGCCGGCGGAGTCCCGACGGGCGCTCGATGCCTACAGCCGCGGCGTCAACGCGTACATCGTGGGCAAGCCGGGGTCGGCACTGTCCCTGGAGTACGCAGCGAAGTCGCTGATCGGGCGCGACTACCGCCCCGACCTGTGGACATCCCTGGACTCCGTTGGCGGGGCCCGTCTACTGAGCTGGGATCTCGACGGCCACCTCACCGACGAGATCGACCGCATGTTGATCGCGCGGAACGTATCCACCAAGCGCATTGGCGATCTGTATCCGGGATACCGGATGTCCGACTCGGCCGCCATGCGGTCATCGAGCTGGCTCGACGCGACCACCGACGTGAAACGGCTGCAGCGACTGCGTGACGCTATCGCCGCCGTTGCCCGGGTGAGCGGCCTGCCGGCGACCGTGGGCACGATGGCGCGAGTGGAGCAGCCCAAGGAGGGAGGCCCAGTCCTGACGAGCACCGTGGCCGCCTCCATCAGCCTGCCCGGACCGTGGTACCAAATCCGGCTGCGCTGCGCCCGTGTGACCAAGGCATGTCCCTACGACGTGGGCGGGCTGTCGCTGTCCGGCGTGCCGGGTGTCGTCGTCGGCCACAACAGGAAAGTGGCGTGGGGCTTGGGTCCGGCGCTGCCATCGGGTGCGCGGCTGGCCATGGTGCCAGCGAAGAGGAAGACCAAGGGCAATGTAGTCACGCGCCTGTCCAGCGGAGCCAAGGTGGCGCTGCGGTGGAAGCAGCATCCGCGGCGCAGCAATATCTCGGGGCTGCTTGCCCTCAACCGGGTGGGCGATGAAGACGGCGTCAAGGCCGCTGCCGACCGGCTCGCAGTGCCGTTCGCTCTGGTGTGGGCCGATTCCTCCGGGGACGCAGGCCAGGTGCCGAGCGAGCCGGAGCCTCCCGTAGCGCCGACCGAGCGAAGTCCGCTCGCCGATCTCCTCGTGCCGAGCCTGCTGCCGGTAGAGGTCGGGACCCACTTCGCCGAAGAGGGCAAGGACACGCTCCGCACGTGGAACCGGGAGATGGCGGCCGACACGCCCGCGGCCGCCTACTTCGCCGCCGTGTGGCGCAACGTCCTTGCCCTCACGTTCCATGATGAGCTGCCCAAGGCCCAGTGGCCCGACGGAGGTGCGCGCTGGACGATTGTGATCCGGCGCCTGCTGGCCCATCCCTCTGCGGCCTGGTGGGACAACCTGTCGACGCCGGCCAGAGTCGAGCGGCGTGACGACATCTTGCGGCAGGCGATGGAGGATGCGCGGGACGAGCTGACGCGGCTTCGGGCCCGCGACGTTTCACAGTGGGACTGGTCGGAGCTGCACGGCCCGCCGCTGCGCAACCCGACGTTGTCCGGCCGGCTGTTCGAACGTGGACCCATTGCGTTGGATGGGTCCAACGACACCGTCGAGGCGACGTCATGGAACGCAGCACGCGGCTATCCGGCGGTGACGGCACCGGCGGCGCGCCTCGTCATGCATGTGGCAGCGCCGGACAGCTCTCGGTGGATCGTGTCCACCGGAGCATCCGGTCACACCTTTGCCGACCACTACACCGACCAGGCGGACATCTGGGCTGCCGGCCGGGACCTGCCGTGGCCCTCGACCGTGGCCGCCGTCAACAAGCTGGCCCAGAGCACGCTGACTCTCAGCTCGCCGACGCGGTGAGGCGCCCTCTCATGGGACGCGGAAGATTCCAGCTTCGGTGACGACGAGGTCGACCGGGACGTCATGGTCCTCATGGGGTACGACCGGGAGCAGCTCGTCGGCATAAACCAGCGCGCAGATCGGTCCGCCGGCATGTGCCAGGGCGCGGTCGAAATAACCCGCGCCGCGGCCGAGTCGCCAGCCGGCCTGATCGACCGCCAGCGCAGGCACGATCATCAACCCGGCACCGGAAATGGCGTCCGTCCCGAGCCGCGGACCGTCCGGTTCCGGCACGCCGAGCGCCGACGGTGTCAGATGGGCGCCGGGGGTGTAGCGGACCCAGTCGAGCACCCCCTGCGCCGCGGTGACCGGGACGATGATCTCGGTGCCGCGAGTCAGAAGCGTGTCGATGAGCGCCCCGGTCCCGGGCTCGGTGCCCATCGACAGGTAGGCCGCCACCGTTGGGACCTGCGCGAACGCCGCGGTGGCCAGATGCGCCGCGATTGCCACTGCGGCCGCGGCGCGGTCGTCGTCGCTCCGGCCGGCGCGTCGCTGCAGCATCGACGCGCGGAGTGCGCCCTTCCCGCCACCGTCGGCCACCGGCTCCTGCATGGCGCGACGCTAACCTATGCCGGTGGAACAGGGGAGCGGCTTGGAACGCGCGATGCAGAAGATGCGCGCGGCCGGCGTTCCGCAGCGGGCCATCGACGTCTTCGCCTATTACTACGGCGAGCTGGTCGAGGGCGCGACGGGCATGATCCCGGAGGATTCGGTCGACGGTCTGGCCAACGTGGCCCGCGCCGACGAGGAAGTGCGCAGGTACGTGGGAACTGAGTCCGCTCGCGCTGCCGCGGCGCAGACCGTCGTCGTCAAGCTGAACGGTGGACTGGGCACGACGATGGGGCTGGACCGGGCCAAGTCGCTCGTGCCGGTGCGCGACGGGTTGTCGTTCCTCGACGTCACCGCGACACAGGTCAAGCACGTGCGCACGACGCTCGACGTCGCGCTGCCCATCGTCTTCATGAACAGCTTCGCCACCCACGACGACACGATGGCGGCGGTCGCGAAACACGACCTCGCGGTCGGCGACCTGCCCCTCGCGTTCCTGCAGAACCAGGAGCCAAAGCTGCTCCTCGATGACCTCACACCGGTCTCGTGGCCGGCCGATCCGCGCCTCGAATGGTGCCCGCCGGGACATGGCGACCTGTACACGGCCCTGGAAACGTCCGGCGTTCTCCAGGCGCTGCTGGACGCCGGTTTCCGCTATGCGACCGTCTCCAACTCCGACAACCTCGGTGCCGTTCCAGACCCGGCGATGATGGCGTGGTTCGCGGCCACTGGTGCTCCCTTCGCGATGGAGGTGTGCCGACGCACGGAGGCCGACGTCAAGGGCGGGCAGCTCGTGGTGCGGCGCTCCGATGGCCGTCTGGTGCTGCGCGAGACCGCGCAGACGCCACTGGAGGACGCCGCATTCGCCGCCGACATCGACCGGCATCGGTACTTCAACACCAACAGTCTCTGGTTCGACCTGGAGCAGATCGCGACGGCCCTGGCAGACCGTGGCGGCGTACTCGGACTGCCGCTCATCCGCAACGTGAAGACGGTCGACCCGACCGATCCGTCTTCGCCCAAGGTGGTGCAGATCGAGTCGGCGATGGGTGCGGCCATCGAGGTGTTCGAGGACGCCGCTGTGCTCGAAGTCGAACGTTCCCGCCATCGCCCGGTCAAGTCGACCGATGACCTGCTGGTGCTGCGCTCAGACGTGTACCAATTCGGGCCCGACGGTGTCGTCGAGTCGGTCGCTGATCCGCCGCTGGTCAGGCTCGATCCGCGCTACTTCAAGACGATCACCGATTTCGAGGCGCGGATCCCCGTCGCCCCGTCGCTGCGCGAGGCGAAGTCGTTCACCGTCGAGGGTGATTGGACTATCGGCTCGGACGTCGTCATTCGGGGCGATGTGCGACTCGAGGATGAGGGCCCCGGACGGCGCATCCCGGACGGCGCGCGGCTACTAGGGTGACTGGCATGTCGACTCCCTCGGACGGCGCGGTGCGGATCAGGCCGTCCAGCGTGCCCGAAGGCTTGATCACCGTCGAGGATCACCTCGAGCGCATCCTGCGCGCACTCGGGCCACTCGAGGCCTACGACCAGCCGGTCGTCGAGTCACTGGGCCTGCCGTTGCACGAGAACCTGATCGCGCCGATCGACCTTCCGCGGTTCGACAACTCGGCGATGGATGGTTACGCGCTGCGCGCGGAGGACGTCGCCGGTGCATCGACCAACAGCCCGGTCACGCTTCCGGTGGTCGGCGAGATCCATGCCGGAGGCTCCAAGCCGTTCGCGATCAGCGCCGGCACAGCCGTCAAGATCATGACCGGCGCGCCGGTGCCGCGCGGAGCCGACGCCGTCGTCGCGTTCGAGCAGACGAACCGCGGCTCGGCCAGTGTCGACGTGAACGCAGCCGTCGCGGCCGGCGCGAACATACGATTGGCCGGCAGTGACGTCCAGGCTGGCGACCTGGCCCTACCGGCAGGAACCGTTCTCGGGCCGCGCGAGATCGGCCTGCTGGCGTCATTGGGATCGTCCCGGGTCCGCGCCCGTCCTCGGCCGCGCGTGGTCGTCCTGTCCACGGGCAGCGAGCTGCGCGAACCGGGCTCCCACCTGGACTATGACTCGATCTATGACGGCAACAGCTACATGCTCGCGGCGGCCGTGCGCGCGGCCGGCGCCATCGCGTATCGGGTCGGCGCGGTAGCCGACGACCCGCGGGTGTTCCGCGATGCACTGGCCGAGCAGCTCGTCCGCGCTGACCTCGTCGTGACCAGCGGCGGCGTGAGCGAAGGCGAAAGGGACATCGTCAAGCAGACGCTGTCGGCCTTGGGGACAGTTCGGTTTGATCGGGTGGCCATGCAGCCGGGCAAACCTCAAGGATTTGGAACGCTCTTCGAAGAAGAGACGCCGATCATCACGCTGCCGGGCAATCCGGTGTCGGCGTATGTGTCGTTTGACGTCTTCGTACTGCCGGCCATCCGGCGACTGATGGGGCGGACGCCATATCGCCGGCCCATGGTGCACGCCGTGCTCGCCGCCGACATCGAGTCGAGGCCCGGCTTCCGTCAGTACGTGCGCGCCTTCTTCGAGGTCACGCATCGCGGTGCCAAGGTCACGCCCATTCAGGGGCATGAGTCGCATCGCATCGGGGCCTTGGCGAGGTCGAACGCACTGATCGTCGTCGGAGAGGACGAGACCGCCCTCAACATGGGCGACACTGTGCGCACCTATGTCCTGGATCGGCCGTTCTGATGTTCTCCCACGTCGACGACTCCGGGGCCGCACGCATGGTCGACGTGTCGGGCAAGGACGTCACGGTCCGGACGGCCGCGGCGCATGGTCGTGTCGAAGTCTCGGCCGAGGTCGTCGCCCTGCTTCGCGGGGAGGGTGTGCCAAAGGGCGACGTCCTCGCAGTTGCCCGCATTGCCGGGATCCAGGCGGCCAAGCGGACGCCGGACCTGGTGCCGCTGTGCCATCCATTGGCGATCGAGGCGGTGACGGTGGACCTCGAGGTGTCCGACACCTCAGTCGACATCCGCGCCGAGGTGCGCACGACCGGCCGGACCGGCGTCGAGATGGAAGCACTGACCTCGGTGGCCGTCGCGGCGCTGACCGTCATCGACATGGTCAAGGCCGTCGACCGACATGCCACCATCACCGGAATCGAGGTCATCGCCAAGTCGGGCGGCCGCAGCGGGACGTGGAGCGTCGAGTGAACGCGCGCGTCATCGTCGCCTCGAACCGGGCGGCGGCCGGCGTCTACACCGACGAAACCGGGCCCCTCTTGGTGCAGGCATTGACCGACTGGGGGTTCACCACGCCGTCGGCCATCGTGGTTCCCGACGGTGAGCCGGTGGCGGAGGCGCTGCGGGCCGCGGTGGACGACGGCGTCGCCGTGGTGCTGACCACGGGCGGCACCGGGATCAGCCCGACGGACCGGACGCCGGAGGCGACCACCACCGTGCTGGACCGGCAGGTGCCCGGAGTCGCCGAGGCGCTTCGCGCCCACGGTGTGGCGAAGGGCGTCCGAACCGCTGCGCTGTCACGCGGGCTGGCCGGCGTGGCCGGGCAGACCCTCGTCGTCAACCTGCCGGGATCGCGCGGGGGAGTGGCCGACGCCATCGAGCTGTTGGCCGAGATCGTTCCGCATGCCGTCAGCCAGATCCGCGGAGTGGACCACTGAACGCGGCGTGGCCGGCGTCGATGGCGCATGGGCATGTCGGCGTCCGCTCGCTGCGCCTGCGCGACGCCGCGACCTGGCAACAGTTGCGGGGCGCGCAGGTGGACTGGCTGGGGCCCTGGGAGGCGACGTTGCCGCCGGGCACTCAACCTCCTTTTGCGTCGCACCGCGCGATGGTCCGGGCGATGATCGCCCGCGCCAAGGCCGGCCAGTCGCTGCCCTTCGTCGTGACGTGGGACCGCGCCATGGTTGGCCTGCTGACGGTCAACGGCATCGCCCTTGGGTCGAGCCGCAGCGCCAACCTTGGCTATTGGATCGCACGGACGCATGCCGGGCGCGGCATCATCCCGACTGCAGTTGCCATGGTCTGCGACCACCTGTTCGAGGTGGCCGAGCTGCACCGGATCGAGATTGCCATCCGTCCCGACAACACCCGCAGCCTGCGCGTGGTCGAGAAGCTCGGCTTCACCAAGGTTGGTCTGGCGCCGAGCTACCTGCACATCGCGGGTCAATGGCGGGACCATGTGGTGTACCAGCTGGTTGTCGACGAGGTCGAGGGCCACGTGATAGACCGTGTCAGCGAACCTCAGTAGTCACACAAGTTGCGTGCGACACGGCCGGGTTGCCGCGATTCGCGGCGCGGCGGGCCTACGGTTTTTCCGTGGGCACCGGCTTGATCGTGGCATTCGTCGTCACCGTGTGGGCGGCCTATTTCGTTCCGCTCGCGCTGCGTCGCTACGACGAGGCGCACAACCACTCCGCCCTGGAAGTCCTCACGCCGCTCAGCCGTGTCATCCGGCGCGCACCGGCGCGCAACACCGCGGAGGATTTCGAGTATTCCGGGCGCGGGGCGGATTCGTTTGCCGCCTCATCGGCAGACGCCGATGCACAAGCCTCACCTTCGCCTCGCTTGACGCGGGCCGCAGCTCGTCTTGCCGCGCGCCGGCGCCGCCGTGTCCTTCTGACGCTGCTGTTCGCCAACGTCGTCGTCGGTGCGCTCGTCGAGTTTGCGATCATCCCGCTCTGGTCGGTCGCCATCCCGGCCGGCCTCTTGGTCGCTTGGCTGGTCGCCTGCCGCATCCAGGTGCGGAGTGAGTACGGCGTCTCCTCTGCCGCGAAGCCGCAAAGCCGCACCGGCGGCGCTCGAGAGTCGCGGGTTCGCGTGCCCAAACTTCGTATGCCGCGGGTTCGCCTAGGTCGGTTGGCTGGCTACGCGGTCGAGGACGAGGACACCGTCACGATCATCGTGTCCGGGCAGTTCGAGGACGTCGATCCCGGCCGCAAGCACATCATGGAGAACGCCCCGCTCGAGGCCGATGCGCTCGACGAGCAGCTCGTCATCGCGGTCCCTTCCGCGGCGAGCCATGGAGAGCTGGTTTGGGACCCTTTACCGGTGACGCTCCCGACGTACGTCACCAAGCCGAGGGCCGGACGTACGGTTAGGACGATCGACTTCGACGCACCTGGCGTCTGGACGTCTGGGCACGTCGAAGGTGAAGAGATCGAGCTTCCGTTGGACTCCGCCGAAGGGTCGTCGAGCGACGACCAGCGGCGTGCGGCCGGCGAGTGATGCCCTGATATTCTCGATGCTCTTGGGGCATTGGCGCAGTTGGTAGCGCGCTTCGTTCGCATCGAAGAGGTCAGGAGTTCGAATCTCCTATGCTCCACCCGACCCAAGACTGGCGTGTGCCGATCTCGAAGGTCTTGTATCCGTCACCCAGCGTTTGCAGATGCTTGAGCGCCGGCCACCTCTAGCGCAGCCCAGTGCGTAGCTCTTGGTTTCAGAGCGCGAACAACCGCGACGCTGGAAGCGTTATCCGCCGCGTGAACGAACCAAAATCGATACTGACGGCCACGGTGCCCTCGACCCCGATGACGCGGCCGAGTCCAAACGTGTCATGGCAGACCCGCTCGCCGATCGCGTAGGTCGGATGGTCGACCTCGGCAGGAGGAGCGAACGGACTCGAGGACAGATGCCGACGGGAAAGGGAAGCCATGGTGTTCCAATCATCCTCCATTTTCGCCGATCGACCTAACCAAACGCCGAAGTAGTGATGCTGCCAGTACAAGTGCAACGGTTCGCCGCGGACGTTGCTAGTGTCTGCACATCGACACCGCGCCTGCCGCAAATCGCCGCGCTCTGAGGGTGCGGTGGGCGGAAAGGACGATCATGAAGCCGACGGTCGCCGTCATCGGAACGGGTTTCGGCGGCCTCGCCGCGGCCATCGAGCTGAAGAAGCGTGGATACGACGACATCGTCATCTTCGAGAAGGCCGAGGATGTCGGCGGTGTCTGGCGGGAGAACACATACCCGGGCGCGGCGTGCGATGTTCCGTCTCCGTTCTACTCCTACTCATTCGAGCCCAACCCGCGCTGGCCGCACCGGTTCTCCCGGCAGCCGGCCATCCTCGACTACATGCACGGCGTCGCCGACAAGTACGACCTGCGCCGCCACATCCGGTTCGGCACGGAGGTGACGGCGGCTTCCTTTGATGAGTCATCGGGCACGTGGACAGTCGAAGTCAGCAACGGCGAGCCCGTGGTCGTCGATGTTTTGGTCTCCGCCGTGGGGCAGCTGTCCCGGCCGGGCTATCCCGAGATCGCGGGTCGCGAAAGGTTCGCCGGCCCGGCGTTCCATTCCGCGACGTGGGATCACGATGTCGATCTGCGCGGCAAGCGAGTGGCCGTGATCGGCACAGGTGCCAGCGCGATCCAGTTCATTCCGGCGATCCAGCCCGAGGTCGGCCACATGACGGTGTTCCAGCGGAGCGCGCCGTACATCATCCCCCGGCCGGACCGCGAATGGCACGCGCGGCACCACAAGGTCTTCGAGAAGCTGCCCGTGACGGAGTTGGCCGAACGCCTCACTTGGTACGGCGTGACGGAGTCGCTGAGCATCGCGTGGGTCTATTCGCCGCGGCTGGCCCGCGCGGTCAACGCATGGTCCCGGCGGCACATGCGCAGGCAGACCGAGCCCAAGCCCGGACTGTTCGAGAAGGTCTGGCCGGACTATCCGGTTGGTTGCAAGCGGATCCTGTTCTCCGACAACTACCTGCCCGCGCTGGCGCAGCCCAATGTCGACCTGGTGACCGAGAAGATCAGCGAGATCACCGCGAACGGGGTCATCACCGCCGACGGCACCGAACACGCTGCCGACGTCATCGTCTGGGGCACCGGCTTCAAGGTGCAGGAGTTCCTCGCGCCCATGGCGATCAAGGGCGCCGGCGGACGTGACCTGCATGACGAGTGGCGCACCGGAGCACGCGCCTACTACGGGCTGACCGTTCCGAACTTCCCGAACCTGCTGGTCATGTATGGGCCCAACACGAACACCGGCGGTGGCTCGATCATCTACTTCCTCGAGACACAGGCGAAGTACCTCGGCGACTTCGTCGACCGGCTCGCCCAAACCGGCAAGCCGATGGCGGTGCGGGCCGACGTCGAACAGGCCTATGACGACCGCATCCAGAAGGAGCTGTCCGGAAGCGTGTGGAGCCGGTGCGCGTCGGGGTATCGCCAGGCGAACGGGCGGAGCCCGACGAACTGGCCGTGGCTCGGCATCCAGTACCGGAAGCAGGCGAAGTTCGATCCCGCCGACTACGAGCCCGTGTCATGAGGGAGGGGGCGTGATGGCCGGCTACGACTACGACGTCATCGTCGTCGGGTCCGGCTTCGGCGGCAGCGTCTCGGCTCTGCGGTTGACCGAAAAAGGCTACCGCGTCGGGGTCCTCGAAGCCGGCCGGCGATGGAACGCCGAGGACATGCCGAAGACCAACTGGAACATTCGCAAGTCGATCTGGGCGCCGCGGCTG
>DATLCL010000053.1:0-3327 GCA_035526415.1 Aeromicrobium sp. | reverse complement strand
CGAAGGACGGCTTCGACCGGCCGCTTCGCGCGGAGACTTTCTTTTCAGAAGCTGCATGAGATCGCGACCAGGCATGGAGCGGCCGCTACTTGCCCGCCGCGCCTGACGTCTCTCACGATCCGTTCGCACCGGACGGATTGTCCGGCTCGGACGGTGCGACGACGCCTCGTTCCGCGAACAGGACGAGGATGCTCTGCCGGTCCGCGGCAGCCGCTCGTCGAGCGCGTCGAAAACCGTCTCGTCGTAGCCGTTGACGCACCGACGGTCGTAACTCTCGACGGTCTGCATAGATCCGTTTATCCGAACCTCGGTCGAGCGGAGTTAGAGTCGTCGGTGCGGACTCGCGAAGCAACGACGCGCCAAGACGTTTGACTCCATTCTGACGACAATATCTACTTGTTTACCACCACCGTATTCTTGACCGTGCCCTGATGTCCATCCTCGTCGACGAAAGTGATGGCAACCGTTATAGGGGTGCCGGTGAGATCGTTACGGCTGTCGATGTCCAAGCAGTAGTAATACACCGAGTTCAAGTTCCACGCCTGGCCGGCTCCTACCACTTTGGATTCGCTAGTCAAGAAGCAGCCTTGGCCGTTGGCAACAACCGGGGCCGTGACGAAGTACGTGTCCCCATTGAGAATCGAGAACGAGATGGATTGCAGTGTCGCACTACTCTTTCCACTCGTCTCGGTGAGAACCATGTTCGGGCGATACCAGTAGCGGCCGCTGGAGTAATTGTCGAACGTGACGTCGAATGACGAGACGGCGAGTGTTGCCGCGGAAGGCCGGGGGGCGGGCGCCGGCGCAGCCGCCGTAGGGGCGGCGGGCGTAGGAGCCACGGTCGACACCGTCGTTCCGCCGCCGCATGCCGAGACCGACACGGCAAAAACGACAATCACGAGGACACGTTTCACGGAGCACTCCTTCGGAGGCAGGACTGGTTAAGCCGCTTACACCTTAATATAGGGCTGACGTTGCGCCATCGAACACCGAGCCATGGTCGCTTCAACCGGTTGAGGGGTGAATGGCGCGGTCAGACCGAAACCGCCGTCGGCACCCAGCCGTCATTGCACGCGGTCAGGAAAAGGCACGCCGACAGCACTACGCCCGATTTTCATCGTGTTCCTTCCGGGCTGCATCGTCCGCGGCCCTATGTAGGTATGCGGGTTTTACCGGCGGAACAGGTCACGATGGTCACGCGACACGGAGGCTACCGGCGGTGGGGCGATCCCGAACTGTCGTCCGACACTGACCTTCACGACACCGACGGTGTGAGAGTTCGAACCGCCCACCGCCGTCGGGTACGGGCCTGACAAATCACACTCTCTCCAGCCGTACACGTTGCGCCCCTCGAGGGGGCCAACTAAGTCGTCGCGCGTTCCGGGCGAACGAGCGCGCCGTGATGTGCTCGGTCGAATACGCTGGCCTGACGACTGTAGTAACCGCAGTTAGCGAGACGATGAGTCGCGCGACGCAACTGACGACGAGCGCGCCCACCATTGGCGCCCGACGCGGCACCATGTCCGACAACACAACCACTGATGCCACTCCCACCGCCCGCCGGATCGTCGATTCCACGCGCCGACGTGCAGGCTGTCCTCGTGACAGGCGATACTACGTGGGTGCAGGGATCAGCCGCCTCGTTACCGAAGCGCTTGACGTGCGCGGGGCTCGACCTCCTCATCCTGCTCCTGTTCATCACGGTCGTCGCCATCATCCTCACCGGCGGCGGCGCCACTCACGTGGCCGGGTCGACGATTCGTGTACGCGGCGTGGAGAACCCGATCTGGATCCTGACTGCACTGGTGGTCGCGCGATACGCGTTCGGTGACTGCCCGGTTTTTGGGGCCCGACGCTGGCCAGTGGGGCTTGTGCTCCGACGAGGCACGGCGTTGATGGTCGCCATTCCTTCGGCGGCCGGGAGGCGATTCCGGTATCCAGTCGTTGCACTGACCATCGTCGCGATTGTGGTGTTCGGCATTCGCGTGTTTCTGGCGTGGAGCTCGCCAGGCTTTTTCAGCGGCGACGACGTCGAGATCCACGAGATGACATTGGGCGCGCTCTTAGGAAAGCCTTGGCCGGTATGGAACCTGCGCTGCGCCTTCTTCCCGATGACGTTCGTGTACCCAGCGCAATGGCTGGCCATGCAGGTCGGTTGGTCGTCCCCCGACGCGCTGGTTCTCGCCGGCAGAACCGTGGTGGCATTGGTGTCGACGGCGGCGGTTCCACTGGTGTGGCACGTGGCTCGGCAGGTTGCGCCTGACGAGCCGCGGCTCGGCGCCTTGGCGGTGATCCTCCTGTCCATCAACAAATTGCAGATGTCGTTCGGCAGCTCTGAGCTGCCGCGGCCCGTCTCCACTACATTGGTGCTCGCGGCGTTCTTCTACGCGATGAAGAACACGCCCATCCGCTCCGTCCTGGCCGGCCTGCTGCTCGGCACCGCCGTGGCTCTTCGCTTCAGCGAAGTGGTTTTCATTCCCGCCGCACTCGTGACGATCCCCCGCGAGCGCTATGTTGCGAACGCGTCTGTGCTCCTTATCTTCGCGGGCGGAATGGCAGCCACCATCATCGGTTTGTCCGACCAACTTTACTGGGGGCACCCATTCTCCAGCCTCGCGGCGGCGATCGACTACTCCGTCGTTCAGCGACAGTCGTCGCGGGGCTACGAGCCACCCTGGGAGTACCTCAGGATCATCCCGTCGTGGTCGACCTACGTCTTCGTCGCGTTGGCCGTCCTGGGCACTTCCCGCCGTGATCCATACGGGTGGTGGCTCTGGCTGCCTATTGGCATCCTCAGCCTCCTGCCGCACAAGGAGAGCCGTTACCTGTTGCCGGTAATCCCTTTTTTCTGCATCGCCGTAGCCAGCGGACTTCTGCGTCTAACCTTCTGGTTTGAGCAAACCATCGCCGTCGAAGGTCAGCGTCAGTGGACGAGGGATCTGGCACCGCCGCTGCTGCTGTTGGCAGTGCTGCACGATGTCGGCGGCTGGCGCTTGTCTCGCTCGAACGAAGGGGTTCGGCTGGCGGGGCACCTGACGTCGACCGGAATGGTCGGTCTCGCTGTACAGGATTCATGGCGACTCGGCGGCCGTCCGTACCTCTGGCCCTTGGACCCAGTTACGGAGATGTCGTCGGCCACGCTGACGAACGAAGTGGCCCTTGCCGCCGCGCTGAAATACGCGACCTTTGTTGCCCTCCGGTCGCGGGTGGCTCGGACCGTCGGCGATCCCGTCCTCCAGGCCCACGGGTATACGCGAGATCCTGGCTGGCGCGGAGAGGACTACGCCCTTTACGCGAAGGCGCGCTAGAGCAACGAACCGCGCCTCG
>DATLCL010000034.1:0-3299 GCA_035526415.1 Aeromicrobium sp. | reverse complement strand
GTCGCGTTCATCCATCCGCGATCGTGCCACGGCGTGCTGGTCGAATTGATCGAGGCTGTCGGCGGTCCGGCATGGGCCGCGCTGGGAATGGAGCCGTCCCCAGCCGATCGGACTGGGTGAGACGACGCGCCGCGCCCGTGTGACGGGCCGGACTACGAGGGCCGGACGCCCGCCTCCTGCAGCAGCTTCGGTATCTCGCTCGGGGCCTGGGCCA
Source organism: Aeromicrobium sp. (assembly GCA_035526415.1). Classification (GTDB taxonomy): domain Bacteria; phylum Actinomycetota; class Actinomycetes; order Propionibacteriales; family Nocardioidaceae; genus Aeromicrobium. The sequence goes on along the minus strand of DATLCL010000034.1, from coordinate 3,085 downwards.
CACGGACGCCGGCAGCCTCGAGCGCGGCCACTTTACTCTCCGCCGTTCCCCGATTCCCGCTGATGATCGCGCCGGCGTGGCCCATCCTGCGGCCCGGGGGCGCGGTGCGCCCGGCGATGAAGGCAGCCATCGGTGTCGCGGTCATGTTGTCGCGAATCCAGTCCGCGGCGCGCTCCTCGGCGTCGCCGCCGATCTCGCCGATCAGCACCACCGCGTCGGTGTCGGGGTCGTCGCGGAAGAGTTTCAGGATGTCGACGAAGTTCGAGCCGTTGATCGGGTCGCCGCCGATGCCGACACACGTCGATTGGCCAATCCCCGCCTCCGTGAGCGCTTCAACGACCTCGTAGGTCAAGGTCCCGGAGCGGCTGACGACGCCGACCCGACCGTGCAGATGGATGCTCCCCGGGATGATGCCGACCTTGGCCTGACCGACCGATGTGGCGCCGGGGCAGTTGGGGCCGACGAGCCGAGCACCGGCCTCGTCGACGACCGGGACGACGCGCAGCATGTCCAGGGCCGGGATGTGCTCGGTGATGCAGAACACGGTCTTGATGCCCGCGCCGACGGCTTCGAGAATCGCGTCCGGCGCGCCTGGCGCGGGCACATAGATGACGCTCGTGTTGGCACCCGCCTGAGCAACTGCCTCGGCCACCGTGTCGAACACCGGAACCGGCTTCTCGAGCGCGAACTGGCCGCCCTTGCCAGGGGTCACGCCGGCAACTATGTCTGTGCCGTATTCCTGCATCTGCTGGGCATGGAACGCGCCCTCGCGACCGGTGATGCCCTGCACGACGAGCCGCGTCTGACTGCTGACGAGGATGCTCATACGCCTACACCCATCGCCGCGGGAGCTGACGCGATGGCCACGACCTTGGCCACCGCATCGTCCAGGTTCGTAGCCGACTGGATGTCCGGATCGCCAGACGCGGCCAGAATCGCCGCGGCCTCTTCGGCGTTGGTGCCAACGATGCGGACGACCATGGGCACGTGGCGCACCTGTTCCTTGCGCGCCTCCACGAGCCCATGCGCGACCTCGTCGCCGCGGGCGATGCCGCCGAAGATGTTCACGAGGATCGCCCGGACGTTCGGGTCCGAAAGGATCAGCCGCATCGCCGCCGCTACCTTGTCGGCCCTGGCGCCGCCACCGATATCGAGGAAGTTGGCCGGCTGGCCGCCCGCGAGCTTGACGAGGTCCATCGTCGTCATCGCCAAACCGGCGCCGTTGACCATGCAGCCGATCGTCCCCTCGAGGCGGATGAACGACAGGCCCTGCTCGCGCGCCGCGATGTCTACGGGATCCTCCTCGTCGAGGTCGCGCATCGCCTCGATGTCGGGGTGGCGATGCAGCGCCGAGTCGTCAATCGTGATCTTGGCGTCCAGGCACTGCAGGGTTTCCGTGCCGTCTGCGGCACGCACAATCGCCAGAGGGTTGATCTCCACGAGGTCCGCGTCGTCCTCAATCATGACCGTGTGGAGGCCCTTGGCGATGGCCACGAACTCCTTGAGGTGCGCACCAAGACCGAGCTGAAAGGCCAGCCCGCGCGCCTGGTAGTCGAGCAGCCCGAGGTGCGGATGGGCATGGCCGTAGGTGATCGCGTCAGGACGCTCCTCGGCGACGACCTCGATCTCGACACCGCCCTCGGCTGAGGCCATGAACAGCGCCCGGCGCGCAGCCCGGTCAAGGACCACGGCGAGGTAATACTCCTTGACGATGTCCGCGGCGGGTGCCACGAGCACGCGACGGACGGTCGTCCCCTTGATATCCATACCCAGGACCTGGCTCGCGACCCGCTCTGCCTCGTCCGCGCTTGAGGCCAGCTTCACGCCGCCGGCCTTGCCGCGTCCACCGACGAGGACCTGGGCCTTGATGACGACCCGTCCGCAGCCGGTGGCGAGGTAACCCTCAGCCTGCTGACGAGCCTCGGCGGCAGTCGACGCGACGGCGTATTCGGGCACGGGCAGACCGGCGGCAGAGAGCAGCCGCTTGGCGTGGTACTCCTGAAGCTTCACGACGAGGAAGGTTAGTCGCAAGCGCAGGGGGACGCGCCAGAACCTTGTGGCTTTGCCTGAATACACTGTGACTCCCGCACCGATGGCGCTGTGACCGGAGGGCGCGCGAGAGGCAGGTTTCTTGAGCTACACCGTCACGCTGATCCCTGGAGATGGGATCGGTCCCGAGCTGGCCGACGCAACAGTCACCGTGTTGGCCGCCACCGGAATCGAGTTCGAATGGATTCGGGTCGATGCCGGTGAGTCCCAGATCGCCAAGTACGGCACGCCGCTGCCCGACGCGGTCCTGGATTCGATCCGCCAGACCAAGGTCGCATTGAAGGGCCCGATCACCACGCCGGTGGGGGAGGGCTTCCGATCCGTGAACGTCACGCTCCGCCAGGCGCTCGATCTCTACGCGAACCTTCGGCCGGCACGCTCGATGAAGGGCGTCGAGACGCGCTACGAGGACGTGGATCTGATCATCGTCCGCGAGAACACTGAGGACCTGTACGCGGGCATCGAGCACCGGGTCGGCAAGGACGCCGCCGAGAGCATCAAGATCATTACCCGGTACGCGTCAGAGCGGATCGCGCGGTTCGCGTTCGACTACGCGGTCGCCAATCGGCGCAAGAAGGTCACGGCGGTACACAAGGCGAACATCATGAAGCTGTCGGACGGCCTGTTCCTGGAGTCCTGCCGCACCGTTGCCGCCGAGTACGACGGCCGCGTCGAGTTCGAGGACCGCATCGTCGACAACATGTGCATGCAGCTCGTCCAAAAACCGGACCTCTACGACGTGCTGGTGCTGCCCAACCTGTACGGCGACATCGTGTCAGACCTCGCAGCGGGACTCGTCGGTGGTCTGGGCGTTGCTCCAGGGGCGAACATCGGGGTTGATGCGGCCGTGTTTGAGCCGGTCCACGGTTCTGCGCCGAAGTACGCCGGCAAGGACGTCGCCAATCCCACCGCCCTGATCCTGTCCGGAGCGTTGATGCTGCGCCACCTCGGCGAGGTTGATGCCGCGGAGCAGGTTGAGCGCGCCGTGCGCGAGGTCATCGCTGAAGGTCAGACAGTCCCACGCGACCTGGGCGGC
>DATLCL010000031.1:0-3173 GCA_035526415.1 Aeromicrobium sp. | reverse complement strand
ACCAACGAGTACCAGCACAACGGGTTGCGTGCCGATGGGCCGCGCGTCCTCGGGCGGCTGATCGACATGGTCCGCGGTACGGCCTAAGCGCTGGGCGGATGCTCCCGCTCGAAGTCTTCGACCAGCCGCGCGACGATGCGGCGAATCAGATCCTCGGGGAGTGGCTCGCCAGCCTTGAACTGGAACGTCCCCTTCCCGCTGAAGTGCCGCCGCGCCTCATCGCCAATGGCATCGAGCACCGATTCACTCGCCGGGAAGAGGCTGTAGTGGTTCTTGAATGCCTCATACGAGAGCAGGAAGCGCCCGTCTTGTCGGAGGGCCGGCATGTTGTACGAGATGGCCTCGGTCGCATTCGCGGCTCCGGCACGGGCGATCGAGCGGATTCTTTCCATCACCTCTCGCTTGTCATCGGGGAGTGCCGCGAGGTAGTCCTCGACTAAGACATATTTCGCCACCACGGGCAGCGTAGCCGCCGCGCTGGCACAATTCCGCGCCGACCCCCACCATCCTCTTCGTGTCTGAGCGCGACGAACGCAGTTTCTGACGGTGGCGCGCTTGTTGGTACTCATCGGGTCGGGCGAGATGGCGCCGCGGATGACGCGCGTGCACCGATCGGTTATTGCGAGGCTGACTGGAGGCCGCGGGGATGCCCCAGGTGCCCCTCCAAAGCTGACCGTGATCGACACGCCGTACGGGTTTCAGTCGAATGCCGACTCCATAACAGCGGAGACGGCCGAGTACTTCATGGGCAAGTTTGGGATCACACCGACTGTCGCGACCCTCCGGCGATCGCACACGGATCCCATCTCACTCGAGGTTGCATATGCAGCGATCCGCGACGCCGACTTCCTTTTCAGCGGTCCCGGCAGTCCGAGCTACGCCGTTAGACAGTGGGCGGCGACACGAGTTCCGGCGTTGCTCCGAGCCCGTCTTGATCAGCCGGGGGCAATGGTCTTCGCCAGCGCCGCGGCCCTGACGCTGGGTCGCCTGACGGTTCCGGTGTACGAGATATTCAAGGGCGGCGCCGACCCCTCGTGGCTGCCGGGTCTGGATGTCTTGTCGGCGATCGGGATCCACGCCGCGGTCGTACCCCATTACGACAACGGCGAGACAGACGCCTACGACACGCGCTTCTGCTTCCTCGGCGAGGCGCGGCTGGAGATGCTCGAACAGCAACTGCCGCCGAGCGTGTTCATCCTCGGTATCGACGAGCACACCGCTCTTGCGCTGGACCTGGATGCGGAGACGACCATGGTCCACGGACGCGGTGGAGTCACCATTCGCCGAGCCGGTAACTCAACGCGCTACGCCAGCGGCGCCCAGATTCCTATGCAGGAGCTGCGGCGCGTCACGTCCGGCATTGAGGATTCCGCGAGCGCGCCACCCACAAAGGCCGCCGAGGCAACTGACGACACCATCGCGATCCTCATGGGCAACCTCATGTCGCTCCAGGCGGAGAGCGACGGGCTGCGACGACGATCGGCGCTTGTCGAGAGACTGGTCCAGGCGCTGCTCAACCTCCGGCACCAAGCTCGAGCAATGGCCGCCTATGAGGTCGCGGATGGGATTCGGGACCAGCTTCTGGCGCTCGGTGTCGAGCTGATGGATCGTGCCGACGGATCGACGGACTTCCGCGTTTCAAGCGGCGACTAGATCACCAAACGTCGCCGGTACGCCACTCACAGCTGATCGGGCTCGTGTCGTCGACGCCAGGTGGGGTCGTTGGCGTACGGAGGTACATGATGTAGCCGTCCTCCTCCGGCGTCCGCTGCGCACCGTCGGCCGTGCGGACCGACGAGGGTCCCTGCCAGACACGCCAACCCAATCGCTCGTAAAACGCCTGGCTTCCGGTGCCGAGCATCCCGAGCTCGAAACGAGCCCCGATCCACTCGTTGACCGCGCGCATGACGGCCGTGCCGTAGCGGCGCCGCTGCTGCGCCGGATCGGTCGCGACCGCCTCCACGTACCCGGTGCGCATGGGCTGGGCGCTCACCTCGATCGTGCGCTCGACCACCGACGCGTGGCACACGATCTCGCCCTTGACCTCTGCCAGGAAGTGCGTGCCACCCAGCGCGTGGTCCCAATCATCTTCTTCGAAGGCCCCGTGCTCGTCGTCGGCGAATGCCGCCCAGAGAAGTTCGCGAATTCGGGCGAGCTCGTGATTCGTAAGCTCGTCAGTTCGACATTGCCTGATCACGACTCGAATCCCTTAATCGAGGTACCGATGGCGATCGGCGAGTTCGTTACTTGAAGGTGCTCTCCCTGATCACGTGCCCGTCGCGATCGTAGGTCTTCCAGACGCCCACCTGTTGGCCGCGGTCGAATCGACCGCTGCGCATGAGTGACCCATCCTTTCGGAAGAACTCCCACGGGCCGTGCATCTGTCCCGCGAGATTGGCGCCACGGAAACGGATGTGGCCGTTTTCGTAATGGTCGACCGCCGGAACGAGCTGGTCCTCGGCCATGCTGGCTGGCTCCCTACGCAGGCCCCATCGGGCTCATGAGCTGGAAATAGTTGTCATCTGGGTCGGCGAGAGTCGCGATCCGCGCGTTTTCGGCCCCGGGAATTCCGTCAAATCCGTAGGGCTCTCGGACCACGATCGCGCCGGCAGCCGACATACGTTGGAAATCGCCCTCGACGTCGGCGCTCTCAATGTTCCAGATGAGCCGTCCCGGCTGAGTGTTCTTGCCATGCACCTCGCTGTGCGGCCCGACCGACATCGAGCCGCTGCCGATCATCCACGTCGAGTAGCTCTCGTCTGACCTGGCCGGCGCGCCGAGGATCTCGGTGTAGTACTCGACGAGCCGCTGCGGGTCGTCCGACCCGATCAGGATGCTGTTTAGGTTCATGACCACCTCCTGGATAGAGGATAGGAGGCTTGACACACCGAACGTACAACCATATGGTTGTACCAATGCAGACGACGACGCAATCGAGCATCGACTTCGACCGTATCTTCGGCGCTCTCGCGGACGGCACTCGGCGCGACATCGTCCGCCGCGCCATCCACGGGGACGCGGGCGTGGCCGAACTCGCTGAGCACTACCCCATGAGCTTTGCTGCCGTGCAGAAACACGTTGCGGTGCTCGAGCGCGCCGGCCTCGTTGCCAAGCACCAGTACGGCCGGCGCAAGGTCGTACGGACCGAGCTCCATGCACTGCGTATCGCCCAG
>DATLCL010000022.1:0-4274 GCA_035526415.1 Aeromicrobium sp. | reverse complement strand
GGCCTCGTCCGGTCCGCATCTGGCGGCGTGGAGGCCGTGCGCGTCGCCGAGGTCGGCGCCGACGCGCTGCTGGTGCATGACGCACAGGATCCGGACCCGTCCCAGGCGTTCGCCATCTCGCGCATCGCCCCCACCGATGTGCCGCTCACCCCCATCGGGGTCTTCCGGCAGATCAGCCGGTCCACTTACGACGATCTGGCCCGGGAGCAGGTGGACACCGCCGCCGCGCAGGTCGGCGACCGCATGGCCGCCCTCACCGCCCTCGTCGCCGGGCGCGACACCTGGACGGTCGGCTGAGCCCTCCGCCTCGGCGCCGGCCAGCCGCAACGAGCAATGAAAATCGAGCGAACATGCCGAAGTTCGCTCGATCGCTCCGAGTCAAGATTTAGATCCATTCTGCTTATGACAGAGCACTAGCCGTTCGGCAGCAGAAGGTATTTCTCGCCGGTGGCCATGCGGGCACACTGGCGGATCGCCTCCACCTCGAGTGTCTCGGCAAACGTGAGCTCGGTGGCGTATGCGGTGGCGAAGGTAGTCGTGATCTCCTGTGCCACCCGCGCGCGAAGCCTCTGCGTCTCCTCAGGCCCGATGCGCATGAGGTGGTACGGCAGGAGCCAGCCGCCGGCACCCCATGCCATCCCCACCGAAATTGGGATGGCGGTTGCCGAGCGGTCGAGCCGTCCATACACGTAGAGCTGCTTGTGCACAGGCGAGCCGTACGGCCCTGGCACGGAGTTCTTCGCGAGGAGCGCTTCCTCCATAGCAGCAAGGATCTGGCCGCCGAGTGGACCGCCGCCGACGGCATCAAAGGCAAGCGTCGCTCCGGTGGCGCTGATCGCGCTCGTCAACCGCCGGTGGAAGTCGTTGTCGGTGGAATTGACGATGTGCATCGCACCAATCGAACCGAGGATCTCCTCCTGCTCTGAACTCCGCACGACGTTGACGACTTCGACACCGTCGGCAATGCAGATCTTGTTGAGTATCTGCCCCAGATTCGAGGCCGCCGCCGTGTGAACCAGCGCCGAGTGTCCCTCCAGCTGCATGGTGGACAGCATGCCGAGTGCAGTCAGCGGATTGACGAACGCGGAGGCCCCCTGCTGCGCCGTTACGCCGTCGGGGAACGGGAAGACCTCGGACGCATGAAGCTTGCGGTATTGCGTGTACATCTGGCCGGGCGCTGCGCTCACCACTGTGCCGACAAGGTGCTGCGCGTTCGTGCCAGCCTCCACGACGACGCCTGCGCCCTCGACGCCCAACGTCAGAGACTGGTCTGCGCGGCTCGCAATCATGCCGACGAGGTGCGGCGGGACGGTGGCCGTCACGACCGGCCGCTCCGGAGTTCCGCTGCGTTCGAGGGTTGCCAGATCAGCCGGCCCGAGGAGTTGATTCAGGTCGGACGGGTTGATCGGCGTTGCATCGACGCGCACCACAACCTCATCCGGCCCCGCCGGCCCGACCTCGCGCTCGTCGAGACTGAGGCGGAGCTCTCCGGCCGCCGTAATTTCCGAGCGCAACTCCACCGATCTGAACGTCATGCTGGTTCTGTCCTCACATTCCGCACGCTATCGGCCAATCGGGATTCAGAACCTCAAACCGCACGATCATGCCGCGATGCGAACGGGTGCTCAAGCACAAGCTGGCTGAGCTCCTGACCTACCTCATGGCGTCATCGCGTAGGCATCGGCGAGGCTGACCACCTCGGCCCAGACCCGGTCGAACCGCGCCTGGTCGACCACGGGCTTGCGGACCGCCGACACCGCCCACTGCTGCTGCGCGGGGGTCGAGGCGTCCTTGCCGTGCAGCGTGATGCAGTTCTTGGAAAAGTCCTTCACCAAGAAGCCGAAGATCGCATCGACGATGTCCGGTTCGAGGTCGACGAGCGCTGCCTGCTCCAAGATGCCCTGGCCGTAAACGATCAGGCTGAAGATGTCGCCGAGCGCGAGTAGGAAATCCATGTCCTTCTGCTGCGCCTCGTCCGGCGCCGCGGTCATCAGCAACTGGGTGAACAGCTCGGCCTGCTCGGTAAAAACGGCCACGTTCGGGATGTGCGAAGCCGCGGCGTACGCCGCCCGCCAGTCGTGAAAGCGGACTTTGCCCAGCCCGCGGGTAGGCCCCTGGCGGAACAGGAAGTCGTCGTCCTTCGGAGCCTGCATCGTCGGAACCTCGGGCTGTTCCTCTGGCAGGAATAGGTAGGCCGGCATGAACTTGAGCACGAGACCGAGGTTGATTGCGACCGTGCCCTCCAGGCGCGGCAGGCAGGTGGTGTCGTACTTCGCGATGGTGATGAAGTTGTCCTTCTCAAAACCCTTGGCGGCGACGATGTTGCCGAGCTGGATCATCACCTTCTCCCCTTCGTCGGTCACCTTCATCTTGGTCGTGGGGACGTAGAGCAGGTAACGGCGGTCGACCGGGCTCGCGGTGCGGAAGTAATCGATGGCGCGGTCGCCGAACAACTTCATAGCTATGAGCCGGGCGTAGGAGTCGACAAACCCCTCGCGGATGTGCGCCATCGCGGTCACCGGCTTGCCGTAGAGGACACGCCTGTGGGCGTGGCGGATCGACTCATAGAGGCCGTGCGTGCAGAGGCCGATCGCGCCGAAGCCAAGATTGAACTTGCCCACGTTGACCGTGTTGAGCGCAGCGCTGAAGGCCTCATCGCCGCGGTGCAGGATGTCGGCCTCGGTGACCGAGTAGTTCTCGAGCCGGAATTCCGAGACGTAGTTCTGGTTGGGCACGACGTTCTGCACCAAGTGGTACGCCGGGTGGGTGCTGTCGGCGTAGAAGAAGACGTACTGGTCCGGGCCCTCGACGCCGTCGATCCGTCCAAACACCGACACGGTCGCGGCGACGTTGCCATTGCCGATGTAGTACTTGCCGCCGTTGGCGAGGAAGGTCCCGTCGGGTTGCGGGGTCAGCACCATGTCGCTTGAGTAGATGTCGGCGCCGTGATCGCGCTCGGAGAGGCCGAAGGCGGCGACGCCGCCCGCATCGAGGGAGGCCGCCGCGCGTGCCCGCGCTGCCGCGTTGTCGCTTTGCCAGACAGGGCCGAGACCGAGGCAGGTGACCTGCCAGGGGTACCAGTAGGAAAGCCCGTAAAAGCCGAGAAGTTCCGACATCGCCGCAACCCGCGCGGTGTCCCAGCGCTTGTCCGGGTCACCTGCCGCGTCGCGGGCCGGGGTCATGAAGGTCGCGAACAGCCTCTCCTTCGCGACGAACTCAAGGAAGTCTCCGTACCATGTTTTTGCGTGGTAGTCGTCGACCAGCTTGGCCAGCCCGCGGTTCTCGAAGTGCTCCACCGTCGCGTTCAGCAGGCGGGTGGTCTCGGCGTCGTACTGCGGGGCGTAGGTGCGGGGGTTTATCAGCAGATCTTTTGCGACACGGGCCATGGTCGTCTCCTCGGTCGGATTCCGCGCCACCTTACTGCGACTGCGACATCATCACCCCATGACTGAGGAAGCAGCACCGCCCCCTCGTCACACGCGGCTTCCTGTCGTCGCGCTGGGTGCAACCGTCCCCATGACGGCCCGAACCGGCAACCCATAGCAGCACAACAGGTACGTCAAGAAGCGTGCGAAGATGCCGCTCTTAGGTCGCCGGAGAATGTCAGAGATGCACCTGACGGATCCCAACGTTTAAGCCCGGTGCGCGTCCGGGCCGACCACCATCATCACGCCGTCGTCGGGACCCAGAGTCGCCATGAATGCATTCACGTCGGGATCAGCGCTTACCGGCTCTTCGCCCTCGGCGTACGACGGCCGACAACCTGCGTAGGTGTGCGGGATCGTGCCGGTCGCGGCGTCGATACCGTCGAAGCCGAGCCAGTCAGCCGCAGTGATGAACACGCGACGCCATCGTGAGGTCGGTCACTCCCTACGCGGCCAAGGCTGCGGCCGGGGTGACCCAGACAACATTTTGCTAGCAGCCAATTTGCCTCTGGCCTGCGTCGATGTGTCAATGGTCTTGTTCCTGCTAGCACAAGTTAGCGCCCCAAGCATCCGCCAGGTCTATCCATGCTCGTCCTCCGAATCATTGCGACCGCCGCACTGGTCGCGCCACTCGCCTTCCCAGTTCCGTCAGCCGCCCAGGCGCTGCGAACAGCTGAGCCCGCCGTTGCCCCGGCCCCGCACCACGACCCCTTTCAGTTGCCGCTCGAGAATTACCGGCTGACTGGCCGCTTCGGCGACCTCAGCGGCCTCTGGCGGAGGGAGCACACCGGACTTGACTTTGCCGCACCGTCCGGCACACCGCTTCACGCGATTGCGGCCGGTGCGATC
>DATLCL010000016.1:0-2589 GCA_035526415.1 Aeromicrobium sp. | reverse complement strand
TGGGCTATGCGGTTGGGTACGCCATCCTGGCGCTGCTGGTCAGCGGCGGCGTGATGCCGTCTACGGTGATCGCTCGAACCCGCCACGCGTTCGGACTCGCAGCCTTTTTTGCCTGGGAACTGCTGGTGGCCAATTTCCGGGTCGCCGCCGACGTGATCCGGGGACATCAGATGGAGCCGGCCGTCGTCGCCATCCCGCTGGATGTGACCAGCGACGGGGCGATTCTCCTGCTGTCGATGCTGATCAACATCACGCCGGGCAGCGTGACGATCGACTTGTCGGACGACCGGCGGACGCTCTACGTGCACGTCATGCACATGACCAGCGCTGACGAAACGCGACGAGAGATCAAGACCGGCTTCGAACGCCGGGTCAAGTTGCTGTTCGAGTAGGGAAGGATGACGTCGATGCTCGAGATCGTGTCGCAGATCACGCTGGTGACGCTCGGGGTGGCCCTGCTCCTGGCCTTCGTGCGGCTCGTCAAAGGGCCGACCTTGCCGGACCGCATCGTGGCGATGGATCTGTTCGGGATGCTGGTCGTCGGGCTCATCGTCGTCCTCGCCGGGCAGACCGGCGTGCCAGCGACGCTCGATGCGGCATTCGTGATCGCGCTGATTGGTTTCCTGGGCACGGTCGCGTATGCGACGTATGTCGAACGAGGAGATCCAGAGTGACCGACATTCTGACCGCGATCTTGTGGCTGGCCGGAGCGGGGTTCGCGTTGCTCGCGGCGGTCGGCGTGCTGCGGATGCCGGACGTGTTCACGCGGATGCAGGCGTCGACGAAAGCGTCCACGCTCGGCTTAGGGTGCCTGCTGGTCGGCGCGGCATTGCAGATTGGCGACTTCGCCACGTTCATTCGGGTGGCGAGCATCGGCGCGTTCGTGCTGCTGACGACGCCGGTGGCGGGGCACGTGATCGCCCGTGCGTCGTACTTTGCCGACGTCCCTCTGTGGGAGGGCACCGTGCTCGATGAGCGGCGCCAGCACGCCGCCGGTGGACATCAGAAGGCCGAACCGGGCGAGCCCGGGCCCAAGTGAATGCCCGACAGGTCGATTCGCTATGATCGACCGATGCTGGGTCTCGGCATGAGCGATACGGGGGGGAACGGTCGGGTCTGGTGGCGCTGGTCATGCGTTCTCGTTATCGCTGTTGCGTTGCTCCTGACCTCGGCTGGCTACGCGCAGGCGCCTTCTCCCGGTGTATCCGCATCCACGCCGCTGAACGCGGAAGACGTGTCGCAGCCCGACGGGTGGGACGCGGATCTGGCGCTCCCGCAGCCGGCGGACCTGAATCCGGATCCTCGCATTCTCGAGTTCAACCTCGAGGCGACGGTCGCCAGCCTCGAAATCAAGCCGGGCGTGACCACTCGGGTGTGGACCTACAACCGCATGCTCCCCGGTCCCTACATCCACGCGACGGTCGGCGACACGCTGATCGTGCACTTCAAGAACTCGCTTCCTGAAGAGACGACGATTCACTGGCACGGTCTCCGGGTGCCGAACAGCATGGACGGCGCCCCAGGCCTGACGCAGGCGCCGGTCGCGCCGGGCGCCGAGGTTCGGTATGAGTTCGTCCTCAGGGACGCGGGCACCTACTGGTACCACCCGCACGTCAACTCGTCGGCTCAGGTCGGCTGGGGCCTTTACGGACCGATCGTGGTCGAGGATCCACGCGACTCGAAGGCCTTCGGCGACGACCTGGTGTTGATGCTGTCGGACATGAGCGTCGACCCTCACGGGCAGCTGTTGCCGAAAGACAATGGCGGGGCGTTCGGCGATCTCTTCGGCCGCGAGGGTGATGTGATCCTCGTGAACGGGCGAGTGCGGCCCCGTCTGAAGGTGCGCGCCGGCAAACCGCAGCGCTGGCGCATCATCAACGCAGCGCGGGCGCGCTACTTCTCGGTCGCGTTGCCGCGCTCTGCCTTCGTGCGCCTCGGCGGAGACAATGGCCTGGCGGCGCAGTCGAAGAAGCTGGCTCGCTTATTGGTCGTGCCCGGAGAACGGCTCGATGTGGTGTACACGAGCACCGCCGCCCCGGGCACCGTCTCGACGGCTCGCTGGGTGCCCGTCGATCGCGGCTACGGCACGAACTACAACCGCTCGTCCGAACCGATCATGGACGTCGCGACCGTCGACCTGCCGCGTGTGACGCCCGCGGCCGTTCCTGAGCGCCTTCGTGACATTCCTCCGATCGCGACCAGCGGCGCGGTCGAGACGAAGGTCGAGTTGACCATTCAGCTCGATGGAAAAGTGGTCGAGATGGGCATCAACGGCGTGCCGTCGTGGAAGGCGCAGCCGCTGCGCGCGCGAATCGGGGAGACGCAGGTTTGGACGCTGACCAACAACTCGGCGTTCGATCACCCGTTCCACCTGCATGGCTACTTCTTTCAGGTGCTGGACGAGGGACACATTCCCGAGTGGAAGGACACCGTCAACGTGCCGGTCAAGTCGCGGGTCCGCATTTCCGTGCGGTTCGATGACCGCCCCGGCATGTGGATGTTTCACTGCCACATCCTGGACCATGCGGAGGTCGGCATGATGGGCCACCTGCACGTCGAGTAGGGGAGCGGTCGCTCGATCACTCCTTG
>DATLCL010000006.1:0-3438 GCA_035526415.1 Aeromicrobium sp. | reverse complement strand
CGGTTTTGCCTTTGACGACCAGATGTTCGAAGCCGGGATCCTGGGCGTGGCTGCTCCATTCTTTGACGCCCACGGCGACGTGCTCGGCTCGGTAACGGTGACTGCACCGACTGTCCGACGAGAGCAACTATTGGGCCCGGTCAAAGAGCAAGTCCTCAAGGCCGCGGATGACGTATCCGCGGAGCTTCACGCCCCGATGTCAGCGAGACGGGCAGCACATGCCGGCCGCGCGCCGGCCTGACGAGCACGGATCGCGTGCGTCTCCGGCGCGGGCTGCCCGCTAGAACACTGTCAGTGTGAAGCCCACGTCGTTGCGGTGAGCGCCCGTGCTGACCTGGAATGTCTCGACTTCGATCGTCCCCGGCGGGCAGTAGACCAACTGCCTGTTCCAGGCCGCTCCTGAGTCGGCGAAGGGCGATCCGCCCAGGTCCACCCCAACCATGGGAACTATGCGGCCCAGTGCCAGCGTCGCGCTCGGCGTGACGCAGAACACGCCGACGTAGGGGTTCGCCACAGACGCGACGCCTTTCTTGCGCAGAACGGTGAAGCTGCCGTTAGTGCTGCCGCCGTCCACGACCAGCGCCAGGCGAGCGTTTGGCGCTTGTGCCGTAACCGGTCCAGCGGCCATCGACACTCCGGCGAAGACGGCGCCCATGAGGGCGAAGGCCGCCACTGCCACCAAGGTCTGCTTCATGTCGTGATCCTCCTATACCTGTATGGCTGGTCATTCGATCTTCGAGTACGCCCTGTAGGTCACACCCGAGCTGAAGGTGTGGGTGTCGGTTAGCCGAAGCGGTATCGGCGAGTCGGTTGGCGGGAAGAACGGCGTGCCGCCGCCGATGACGACGGGATGCACCACGAGCCGGAATTCTTCGACCAGCCCGGCGCGGATGAAGGACGACGCGAGCGTGGCGCCACCAACCGCGAGGTCGCCCGGGAACTCCTGGCGGACCCGCGCCAGCTCGTCGGCGGGCGAGCCGCGCACTAGCCGGCTGTTCCAGTCGACGCTCTCGAGCGTGGACGAGAACACGATCTTGGGCGTCGCCAGCCAGAGCTCACCGAACTCCTTCTCCACGGGCCCGGCGTCTGGGTCCGAGCGGGCGTGGGGCCAGTAGTCCGACATGAGGTTGTACATCCCGCGGCCGTAAAGCGAGGCGTCAATGGACCGGGTCTGATCGTTGAACCACCCGTGGAGCTCCTCGTCGACAAGGGCCCATTGGAGCGACTTGGAGGCCGTCTCGACGTAACCGTCAAGCGAAACGTTCAAGAGGTAGATGAGCTTGCCCATGGTTGGTGACCTTAACGACTCCTATACGCCGCTGACCGCTCGCCCATAAGGCCTGGAGCCACGTGCGCGTCATGATTGTCGCCCGTGGCAAAGTCAACCAAACCTAAAACCAACGAGCCCTCGAAATCCAAGCGCGATTCGCCGCCTGGGTTCGTGGACGGCTTCGGGCAGCTCGGGCTTGACGATCGGCTCCTGCAAACGCTTGCTGAGCTCGGTTACGAGGAGCCGACACCGATCCAGCGCGAGGCCATTCCGTTCCTCCTGGAAGGACATGACGTCCTTGCGGAGGCGCCCACGGGAACCGGCAAGACAGCCGCCTTCGCGTTGCCGCTCCTACAGAGAATCGCTGCGAACGACCGTGGCAAGGGGAAATCGGCCGACGGCCACATCGCCGCGCTGATCCTGGTTCCCACGCGCGAGCTCGCGATGCAGGTTTCCGAGGCAATCCATCGCTATGGCGAGAAGCTGTCGATCCGGGTGCTGCCCGTGTATGGCGGGCAGGCAATCGGCCTCCAGCTGCGTGCCCTGGAGCGCGGGGTGGACGTCGTTGTGGCCACGCCCGGCCGCGCCGTCGACCACGTCAAACGCAGAAGCATCCATCTCGAAGGCGTTCAGATGGTCGTCCTCGACGAGGCCGACGAGATGCTCGACATGGGTTTCGCCGAGGACCTGGAAACTCTGCTCTCAGCGACCCCCGCCACGCGCCAGACGGCGCTGTTCTCGGCCACTATCTCCACGCCGATCGCCAGGATTGCAGCGCGTCATCTGCGGGATCCGCAGCGCGTCGAGGTCCACGCCGAGGACAGGGTCGGCGACGGCATCGCCCGCGTTCGCCAGGTTGCCTACGTCGTCAGGCGCGCCGATAAGCTCGCGGCTCTCGGTCGAATACTCGATGTCGAGGATCCAACGTCGGCGCTCGTCTTCGCACGCACCCGCGGAGAGGTGGAGGAGCTCGCGGAGCGGCTCGGCGGACGTGGGCACGATGCCGCGGCTCTCCACGGTGGTATGGACCAGGCACAGCGCGACCGGATCATGAACAAATTTCGCGATGGCGACCTGGATGTGCTCGTGGCGACCGATGTGGCTGCGCGCGGGCTGGACATCGAGCACGTGTCCCATGTCGTGAACTACGACGTGCCGTCGAACCCGGACGCGTACGTGCATCGCACGGGGCGGACAGGCCGCGCCGGTCGTGAGGGCGTCGCAATAACGCTCGTCGAGCCGCGCGAAAGCCGGCTTCTGAAAAACATCGAGCGGACGATCAACACCAGGCTCGAGCTTGCGCAGGTGCCGTCGACCGCAGACCTGCGCGAGCGACGCTTGGAGCTCCTGCGCGCGAACCTACGAGAGACGCTCGTCGAAGACGGGATTGACCGTTACCGCGTCGTCGTTGAGAGCCTGGCTGCGGAGTTCGATGTGGTTGAGGTGGCTCTAGCCGCCGTGAGCATGGCCGACAAGGCATCTGGGCGCGATGGCGCCGACGAAACGGAGATACCGACGATCAGTCTGACCCCGCCACCCGACCGACGCGTTGGCGGCGCGCCCCAGAAGGGCGGCAGGTACGGCGGCAAGGAAGGTGGTTCACCTGCACGCGGGAAGGCGGCGCGTGGCCGGGGCCCTGATGGCGGTGGAGCGTGGGTGCGACTCTTCGTTGGCGGAGGCCGGCGGATGGGCATTCGGCCGGCCGACCTGGTCGGTGCGATCACCCACGAGGCTGGCGTTTCGGGAGCGTCCGTTGGTGCAATCCAGATCGCAGACAGCTACTCGCTTGTCGAGGTCCCGGACGCGACCGCGGACGACATCGCTCGCGTGCTCGGATCAGCGAAGATCAAGGGCCGACGCATCGAGGTCCGCCGCTACCGCGAGCGCTGATGGGCGGCCACCGCTATTCCGACTCGGCTGTTTCTTCGTCTCCTTCCACGGCTTCGGCGTGCTCGACGATGTGGCTGACCTCCACGACCGTTGGAGTCCCGTCGCGGTCCTTCCAGCGCGTTTGGAGAAGGACCGTCTCGCTCTCGCCGACCAGTCGCAGGACGACGGCATAGCTCTTGCCGCCCATGTCGACCGATTCGACCGTGGCTTCGGTGAGGGGCAGCGGCAGCAGGGAGATCACCTCGCCCAGGTTGGAGCGCAGCTCGTCGCTGAAGTCC
>DATLCL010000079.1:0-11762 GCA_035526415.1 Aeromicrobium sp. | reverse complement strand
TGTGACGTCGACGTGGGTCTCGCCGTTCCATTTGCTCAGCCGCTCGATGGCCACGGTGCGCGCCGGCATGTTGATGCCGAGCGCGAGCGTCTCGGTGGCGAAGACGACCTTGAGCAAGCCTTGGCTGAACAGGTCCTCGACCACCTCCTTGAACGCCGGAAGCATGCCGGCGTGGTGGGCGGCGACGCCGCGACCGAGCGCATCGCGGAATTCGTAGAACCCGAGGATGCTGAGGTCCGCGTCCGGGAGATGCGCGGTGGCGTCATTGACAGCGCGCTCGATGACGGCGCGCTCGTCGCCGTTGGTGAGCTGCAGTTTTGCGTCGAGGCACTGCTGGACCGCAGTGGCGCAGCCAGCGCGGCTGAAGACGAAGACGATGGCCGGCAGGAGGTCCTCGGTGGCGAGCTTCTCGACGAGCTCGACCCGGGTCGGGGGTCGATTCTTGGAGCGATGACGTCCTCCGGCGTCATGATGCCCGCGGCCGCCGCGCCCTTGCTTTGTCCCGCGTAGGAAGCGGTCCTCGTGCGCCATGCGCTCGAGCTGGCGGTTGACCTGCGGCTCGTCATCATTGGCACCGGCACTCGGTTGCGAGAACAGCGGGTGCAGCTGGCGTCCGACGAGGACGTGCTGGTGCAGCGGCACCGGTCGCCGCTCCTCGACGATGGTGACCGTATTGCCGCGGACCTCGGTCAGCCAGGCCCCGAACTCCTCGACATTGGAGACCGTGGCCGACAGCGAGACGACGCTGACCGACTCCGGCAGGCCGATGATGACCTCTTCCCACACGGCGCCGCGGGCACGGTCGGCGAGGTAATGGACCTCATCCATGACGACGAACCCCAGGTCGAGCAGCGTCCGCGAGCCGGCATAGAGCATGTTCCGCAGGACCTCGGTGGTCATGACGACGATGGGGGCTTCGCCATTGATGGAGTTGTCGCCGGTGAGGAGACCGACGTTGCCAGGACCGTAGCGGTCGACCAGGTCGGTGAACTTCTGATTGGACAGGGCCTTGATCGGCGTCGTGTAGAAGCACTTGCGGCCCGTGGCCAGCGCGAGATGGACGGCGAATTCGCCGACAATCGTCTTTCCCGAGCCGGTCGGCGCGGCGACGAGTACGCCGTGGCCGGCCTCGACCGCTTCGCAGGCATCGACCTGGAATGGGTCGAGCGGGAAGTCATAGAGCTTCCTGAAGTCGACGAGGTGGTTCGTCATGGCTGGCCCGCGATCATGCTCAGCGCTCGGGGCATCCGCATGGCTTCACCCTAGGGTCTTACCCAGCAGCCGCCTTCGCAGCGCGACGGTCGGTGATGCGGGCGATCAGCTCGGAGACCAGGTAGAGCACCGTCATGGGGACGGCGAGGAACAGCATCGTCAGGGGGTCGGTGCTTGGGGTGGCGATCGCGGCGAACACGAAGATGCCGACGATCGTCCACGGCCGGGCGGCGGCGAGCTGGCGGGCCGACACCGCGCCGATACGGTTCAGCAGGACGACGACCAGCGGAATCTGCGCTGCCACGCCGAACACGAGGACCGTTCGAAGCATGAAGCTCAGGTAGTCCCCCAGGTTCAGCAGCACGTGTATCGACTGCGGCGCGAAGCTCACCAAGACCTGGATGCCCTTCGGCAGCACCAGGTAGCCGACGGTCACACCGCCGAGGAACAGCGGCACTCCGGTCGCCGTCAGCAGATAGGCCCATCGCTTCTCATTGCGGTGCAGCGCCGGCAGGACGAACGCCCACGCCTCCCACAGCCACACCGGCGACGACAGCAGCAGCCCCAGTACGAGCGCCACCTTGAGCCGGAACGTGAACGCCGACCCGATGCCTCCGCTCAATACCAGCGTCGCGTCAAAACCCGAACGGTTGAGCAGCGGCGCGATGCCGTCGACATACGGCTGCTTCACGAACTCGAAGACCTGCGGGTAAAAGACCCACCCCACGATCGTCCCGGCGAGGATCGCCACCACGGCGATGAGGAGACGGCGGCGAAGTTCGCGCAGGTGGCCCATGAGCGGCATCACGCCCCCTTGGGACGCGCCGCGGTCGGACGCCAAGGTCAGACCTGCTGTTCGGGCTTCTTCTCAGCCACCGTGTCCGACGAGGCCTCGAGAGCCTCCGGCCGGTCGGTGCCGTCCTCTTTGACCTCGTTCTTGAAGATCTTCAGGCTCTGTCCGGCGCCGCGCGCCAATTCCGGCAGCTTCTTGGCCCCAAACAGGAGAACAAGAATGAGGAGAATGATCAGGATCTCGGGTGCACCGATTCCTTGCAACATGAATTACTCCTTGGCCGTGGCGGTGACACCATCGTACGCGCTCAACGCCGCGCGGGCGGCCGCTGCGACATCCTCGGCCAGCTGCGCCGGTTCGACGACGCGAACGGTGCCCGCATAACGCAATGCAAACCGGACGAGCCACGCCCAATCGGCTCCCACGATCTTGGCGCGCACCAAGTCCGATCCGTCGCCGCTCGGCACGACGTCGGTCGCGTGGTAGTACTCGATCATCCAGTGCGCGCCGGGATCGAGCGCGAACACGCCATACGGCGCGTCCGGCGACGCGAAGAGGTCGGCGGCGAGGTCGCGCGGCTCCGCCTCGCGGATCTCGGCCGGCTCACCGGTCAGTGAGGCTTGGAGTATCCGGTCGAGCCGGAAGATGCGCACGTCCTGCTCGCGCAGGCACCACGCCTCCAGATAGTGATGCCCCTCGGACGTGAACATCCGCAGCGGGTCGACCAGGCGGTGGGCGCGCTCGTCCCGCGACTGCGTCGTGTAGTCGATGTCCAGCCGCTGCGCGTCCGCCAACGCCTGCCGCACCGTGCCCATGATGGCCGGGTCGACCTTCTCGACATGGACGTCGACGGGTGCCCGGCTGGCGTCCCCGACGGCCGCCTCCAGCTTGGCGAGCGCACTGTCGATCACGGCGTACTCGGCCTCACCGGCTGTCTCGCGAAGCGTGCGAAGCCCGATCGTCAGTGCGATGCCCTCGTTCCGCGACAACCGCAGCGGCCGCGGCAGGAACTCCGCGTCCTTGATGAAGATCAGACCTTCGTCCTCGAGCGCTTCGTAGTCGAAGTCGATCAGCTCCCCCGGCAGGTCGCCAATACCGGTGACCCAGAGCGTGCTGATGTCCTTGAGAATCTCCCGGACCGGCACCCCGAACTCGGCAGCGACCTCCTTGGCCGGGATGCCCTGGTTGTTCTGCAGATACGGCACCAGCGCGAACAGCCGGGTCAGCCGGTCGGCGGCGCTCATGCGCCTGCCCCTGACGCAGCCTCGTACAGGTGCGCGACGATGGCGTCCCGGACGTCGACCGGTCCGACGACGATCACCGCGTCGCCATAGGAGGCAACCTCGGCCGCAAGGTCCGACGCCGCCGCAAACGGCACCTCGATCTCATCGCGACCGTCCTCAAGCGCCGTCGTGCTGACGGCGGCGATACGAAGTCCGTGAGCCCGTCCCGGGACGACACGCAGGACCGCCGTGCGGTCGGGGGTCGGCGGGAAGAGTGCCGCGGCGACGTCGCGCAGGTTCGCGCCGGCGGGAACCTCATAGGAGGCGGGCTCACCGGTGAACTTCACCGCGCCCTGCACCCGGGAGATGCGGAACAACCGCGGTTCGCCGCGGTCGGTGTCGAAGCCGCCGACGTACCACCGGTCGCGCCACGACAGCACACCCCACGGGTGCAGATGTCGTTCGGCGACCTCGTAACCCTCGCGCTGGTACTTGAACGCGACCGGCCGACGTGCCGTGGCGGCCTCCAACATCGCGTCGAACGCGGGCTCCTCGGCTCGCAGCCGCGGTTCGTCGACGGACAGCACGGACGGATCGATGGTCAGCCCCGCGGCCTTGAGCTTGACGACGGCGCGGGACGAATCGCCGGCCAGCCCGGGGTGCTGCCAGACGTTGGCGGCAACACCGACGGCAGCAGCCTCCTCCGGAGTCAACTCGATCTCAGGGAGCTCGGCAGTGTCGCGTCGAATGCGGTAGCCCGGATCGTCGCCGAAGAACGAATCGAAACTGCCGGTCTCGATGTCTATGCCGAGGTTGCGCAGCTCTTCCTTGTCGCGCTCGAACATCCGCTCAAAAGCGTCCTCCGAGGGAGCCTCGCGGTACGGGCCAATGGCCCGCCGGATCTGCTCCTTCGGTATGAACCGCGACGTGCTGAGCAGCATGAACGTCAGATTGAGCAGCCGTTCAGGCTTGTCACGGGCCATGCTGCCGCCCTAGTGCGCGTCGAGCACGTCGACGACGAACAGCAGCGCGTCGCCGGGCTTAATCTTGCCGCCTGGCTGTGGGGAGTCGCCGTAGGCGTCGGCGGCGGTGCACTCGAGCACGACACGACTGCCTACGGGCACGCCGGGCAGCAGGTTCTGCCAGCACTTGATGACGCTGGCGAGCGGGAACGTCGCGGGAGCACCGCGGTCCCACGACGCGTCGAAGACCGCTCCCTGCGGGAAAACCTGGCCGAGGTAGTGGGCGACGACGGTCCCGCCCTTGGGCACCTTGGCTCCGTGGCCCTTGATGGCGATGTGCGCGCTCGACTGAGTCAGCGTCCCCGGGGTCGAGGCGGTCTTCTTGAAACCGGTTGGACGACCGCCCTCGACGACGACGACGGGCACGTCGGCCGGAAGTGCCTGCTTCTTGCCGGTCGCCACCTTGCCGACCTTGTCCAGGACGTTCAGGTAGAACACCATCGTGTCGGACTTCTTGAGACCCACCTCGGGACGCGCCGCGCCGAAACCGTCGATCGGCGGGATCGCGGCGAGGAGCCGGCTACCGACGCGCTGGCCTTTGAGTGCCTTGACGAAGCCGGCCAGCGACTTGCCCTTCGTCAGGTCGACGGTCAGTGGTGTACGCCCGCCATAGGACGTGTCGAACTGCTTGCCCGTACGGCCGTTATAGGCCACGAACGCGATCTTCGCCAGGTCGCCGGCGGCGAGCTTGTCGCCACTTCCCTGCTTGATGACCTTGGTGGTCGTCGCGTCGACCGAGAAGTTCTCCGGAATGGTGACCTTCGGCGCGCCCGCGGTCGCGCCGACCGAGACTTTGTCGAGCGCCGAGCCGCCGGAACACCCGGCGGCGGCAAGGACGAACGTCAGGACCAGCGCAGTGCTTTTGGACAAGGGGATTCGAGGCACGATCCCGAGCCTCTCACATGCTGTCAATGAGCCGCTGCACCCGTTCATCGTGCGACCGGAACGGGTCCTTGCACAGTACGGTGCGCTGCGCCTGGTCGTTGAGCTTGAGGTGCACCCAGTCGACGGTGAAGTCGCGCCGCCGCTCCTGCGCCTTGCGAATGAAGTCGCCACGGAGCCGCGCGCGCGTGGTCTGGGGCGGGACGCTCTTGGCCTCGAAGACGTCGAGGTCGCGGGTGACGCGGGCAACCGCGCCGTTGCGCTCGAGCAGATAGAACAGGCCGCGGTCACGCCGGATGTCGTGATACGCGAGGTCAAGCTGCGCGATCCGCGGGTCGGCCCAACTGAGGCCGTGCGTCGAACGATAACGGTCGAGCAGCCGGTATTTGATCACCCAGTCGATCTCGCGCTCGACAATGGACAGGTCCTCGGACTCCACCGCCTTCAGCGTGCGCTCCCACAGGTCCATGGCGCGATCGATGGTGGGCGTATGCAGGCCGTGCCGATCGACGAACTCGGCGGCCTTGCCGAAGTACTCGGCCTGTATCTCCAACGCCGACAGCTCGCGCCCGTTGGCGAGCTGGACCTTCCGGCGCCCACTCATGTCGTGTGAGATCTCACGGATGGCCCGGATCGGGTTGTCCAGCGTCAGGTCACGCATCGTGACGCCCGCCTCGACCATGCGCAGGACGAGGTCGGTGGTGGCGACCTTCAGCATCGTCGTCGTCTCGCTCATGTTCGAATCGCCGACGATGACATGCAGCCGGCGGAAGCGCTCGGCGTCGGCGTGCGGTTCGTCCCGGGTGTTGATGATCGGGCGCGACCGCGTCGTGGCGCTGGAGACGCCTTCCCAGATGTGTTCGGCACGCTGGCTGACCGAATAGACGGGGCCGCGCGGTGACATCTGCACCTTCCCCGCACCGGCGATGATCTGGCGCGAGACGAGGAACGGAATGAGCACGTCGGCCAGCCGGGTGAACTCTCCCCCGCGGCCGACGAGATAGTTCTCGTGGCAGCCGTAGGAGTTGCCGGCCGAGTCGGTGTTGTTCTTGAACAGGTAGATGTCGCCGTCGATGCCGTCTTCGGCGAGTCGAGCCTGCGCGTCGACCATCAGGCCTTCGAGGATGCGCTCACCGGCACGGTCGTGCGTGACCAGGTCGACGATGTCGTCGCACTCGGGGGTCGCGTACTCGGGATGGCTGCCCACATCGAGGTACAGGCGGGCGCCGTTGCGCAAGAAGACGTTGCTGCTGCGACCCCACGAGACGACGCGGCGGAACAGGTATCGCGCGACCTCGTCGGGACTCAGCCGGCGCTGGCCCTTGAACGAGCAGGTGACCCCGTACTCGTTCTCGATGCCGAAGATGCGCCGGTCCATGCGAGCAGCCTAGTCCGGTGTAGCTGGTTTCTAGGGTTGCTCACGCACGGAGGGCTTGCTCAACTGCCTCCGTCGAGAGTCGTTTGAACTTGCGGGCGAGGATGCGAGTGCGGTCCAGAACCCCCACCTCGAGGTCGTCGGCGGCGAGGGATCGGTGGGCCTCGTTCGGGGCACCTCCCGCGGCGTTGCCGTGGGAAACTTGACCGAGCGCCTCAACGGCCAACTTGATGGCAGAGTTGAGGTCGAGCCCTTCGGTGTACCGCGAGGTCAGGTATTCCTCGACATTCTCGCTCTGTCCGCCCATCACGCCGACTCCTTGGATGTCGGCGACAGAACCGTCGTAGGTAAGGCGGTAGATCTGGTCTTCGGCGGCCGTTTCGCCGACCTCGGCCACGAACAGCTCGACCTCGTACGGCTTCTCGCCGCCGGAGGAGAAGATGGTGCCGAGCGTTTGGGCGTACGCATTGGCAAGCGCACGACCGGTGACATCCCGCCGGTCGTACGAGTAGCCACGCATGTCGGCCAGCCGGACTCCGGCGATGCGCAGGTTCTCGAACTCGTTGTAGCGGCCGACTGCGGCGAAGCCGATCCGGTCATAGATCTCGCTGATCTTGTGCAGTGCCTTGGACGGGTTCTCGGCAACGAATACGACCCCATCGGTGTATTGCACGACGGCCACACTGCGGCCGCGAGCGATACCCTTCCGGGCGAAATCCGCCCGGTCCTTCATCAGCTGTTCAGGCGAAACGTAGAACGGCATCGTCATGCTGGAGTCCCCTTAGGAGAGCGGGGCCGCTGGGCCGTCGGGTCGGATGAGACGGGCGCCGAAGACCTCATCGGCGATGGCGCCGATCTCAACGTCCGGGATCCGCCGGTAGCCGTCCTTGTTGACGACGGCAACGACCGGGAAGATGCGCCGAGTCAGATCGGGCCCACCGGTGGCGGAGTCATCGTCGGCGGCGTCGTACAGCGCCTGAATGACCGCGGTGATCGTGTCGTTCTCGGACAGATCCGGCCGATACAGCTTCTTCAGCGAGCCACGAGCGAACACGGATCCGGAGCCAACCGCGTGGAACGCGTGCTCCTCATACCGACCACCGGTGACGTCGTAGGAGAAGATCCGACCCTCGCCCGTGGAGGGGTCGTAACCGGCGAACAAGGGGACGACTGCCAGGCCCTGCATGGCAAGACCGAGGTTGCCGCGAATAAGCGATGCCAGCCGGTTGGCCTTGCCGTCGGCAGACAGCCCGGCGCCCTCGAGCTTCTCGTAGTGCTCAAGCTCAACCTGGAAGAGCCGCACGAGTTCGACGGCCAGGCCAGCGGTGCCGGCAATGCCAATACAAGAGAACTCGTCTGCCGGGAAGACCTTCTCGATGTCGCGCTGCGCAATGACGTTGCCCATGGTGGCTCGGCGGTCGCCGGCCATGACAACACCGCCCGGGAACGCGGCCGCGACGATCGTCGTGGCGTGCGGGGCAACGTCAGCCAGACTGCCGACAGCCGACCGTGCGGACGGAAGCAGCTCGGGCGCCTGTTGCGCAAGGAAGTCTGCGAACGATGCGTTGCCCGTCGCCGTATACGGCTTCGGCAGCATCACTGGCCGCCCTTCTGCACGAAACTGCGCACGAACTCCTCGGCGTTCTCCTCGAGCACGTCGTCGATCTCGTCCAGGATCGAGTCCACGTCGTCGTCGAGCTTTTCCTTGCGCTCGGCAACGTCGCTGGCGGCCTCGACCTCGGCCGATTCCTCGGTCGACTTCTTGGTGCTGCGGTGCTGCTGTTCGGACATACCTCAACCCTAGTCAACTGGCGGTTATCGCGCGGAACAGTTCGGTCGCCGATTCGCAGCGATCGAACAGGGCGCCGACGTGTTCCTTGGTCCCGCGCAACGGTTCCATGGTCGGGACACGTTGCAGTGAGTCGTGGCCGGGAAGGTCGAAGATGACCGAATCCCACGAGGCGGCGGCAATATCGGGCGCAAACCGGGCCAGGCACATGCCGCGAAAATAGGCGCGGGTGTCGGTCGGCGGCGTGGCCACGGCGTCCTTGACCTCGTCGTCGGCGATCAGCCGGTCGATCCGGCCGGACCGGACGAGCGAGTGGTAGAGCCCCTTCTCCAACCGGACGTCGTGGTACTGCAGGTCGACCAGGTGTAGTTTCGCGTGGTCCCAGTCGAGGCCGTCCCGCTCGCGATAGCGCTCCAGCAGGCCGAGCTTGGCCACCCAGTCCAGTTCGCGGGCGCACTGACGCGGGTCGATGGCCAGCCGCTCGAGCAGGCTCTCCCAGCGGGCCAGGACGTCGTCGGTCTGCTCGTCACTGCCATGCCGCCGTACGAACGCCTGGGCCGCTTCGAGGTACTGGCCCTGTAGGTCGAGCGCGGTGATGGTTCGCCCGTCGAACAGCTCGGCGACTGCCTTGAGCGTCGGGTCGTGCGAGATGTCGTGCAGCGCCTGGACGGGGTTCGCGAGCTGCGGGACGTCGGTCAGTTCGCCGGCTTCGATCATGGCGAGGACGAGCGACGTCATGCCGTGCTTGAGGTAGATGGCGATCTCGGAGCAGTTGGCGTCGCCGAGGATGACGTGCAGCCGCCGGTACTTCTTCGGATCCGCGTGCGGTTCGTCCCGGGTGTTGATGATCGGGCGCTTGAGCGTGGTCTCCAGGCCCACGCCGACCTCCATGTAGTCAGCGCGCTGCGTGATCTGGAAGGCGTGGACGCTGCCGTCCTGGCGCTGCCCGACGCGACCGGCGCCGGTGATGACCTGCCGTGACACGAAGAACGGCGTCAGCTGCTCGACGATCGTGTCGAATGGGACGTCGCGCGCCATCAGGTAGTTCTCGTGGGACCCGTACGACGCGCCCTTGTTGTCGACGTTGTTCTTGTAGAGAACGATCGGGTACGCGCCGGGCAAGCGTCCGGCCAGCTCGGCACCCAGCCGCATGACGGCTTCGCCGGCCTTCTCCCAGACGACGACGTCGCGCGGGTTCGTTACCTCGGGACTGGAGTACTCCGGGTGCGCATGATCGACGTACAGCCGGGCTCCGTTGGACAGGATGATGTTGGCCAGTCCGAGATCCTCGTCGGTCAGCTGCGACGGGTCGGCGGCGTCGCGGCTGAGGTCGAAGCCGCGTGCGTCGCGCAGCGGGTTCTCCTCTTCAAAGTCCCAGCGGGCCCGCCGAGTCAGGCCATGTGCAGCCGCGTAGGAGTTGACGACGTGCGTGGACGCGACCATCGGGTTCGCGTGCGGCTGGCCGGTCACGGCAATGCCGTACTCGACCTCGCTCCCCTGCACCCTTCGAACCGTCATATCGCCAGCCTAAGGGGCGTCCGTGTATTCATCTGACGCTTGGCGACACGTAACCCGCTGGCTTCCAAATGACGCCACGGCCTCTCGACGCTGGAGGCATGAAGGTCGCGATCGTCACCGAATCGTTCCTGCCCCAGACCAACGGCGTGGTCCACTCCGTGCTCCGCGTTCTCGACCACCTGGCCGACCGCGGCATCGAGGCCAAGGTCATGGCGCCCCACGATCCGGCTGGCCAGCCGGTCAAGGTCGCGGGGGCTGAGATCGTCGGGATCCCCTCGTGGGCGTTCCCCGGCTACCCGGACGTGCGGGTCGCAACAGGACGCCATGACCATGTCGAACACACATTGGCGTCGTTCCAGCCCGACGTAGTCCACCTCGCGTCGCCATATGTGCTCGGCTGGCGTGGCGTTCGCGCCGCCAATGCGCTCGGCATCCCGAGCGTGGCGGTCTACCAAACCGATGTGCCGTCCTTCGCAGTCCGTTACGGCTTCCCTTGGGCGCATCGGCTGCTGTCGACGCGGGTGCGCGACATCCACAGCGCAGCGACGCTCAACCTTGCGCCGTCGACGGCTTCGA
The DNA here is from genome assembly GCA_035526415.1 of Aeromicrobium sp. Lineage (GTDB taxonomy): Bacteria > Actinomycetota > Actinomycetes > Propionibacteriales > Nocardioidaceae > Aeromicrobium. The sequence goes on along the minus strand of DATLCL010000079.1, from coordinate 1,372 downwards.
TTGACGTGCTCACGGGCTTGGGTGTCGAACGAGTCAGGCTGTGGCGGCGTGGCGTCGATTCCGGGCGGTTCGACCCTCGGCGGCGCGATGAAGCGCTCCGTGCGCAGTTGGCGCCGGGCGGCGAGAAGCTGGTCGGCTTTGTCGGCCGGCTGGCTCGCGAGAAGCAGGTCCAGGACCTGGCCGCCCTCGCCGCGCTGCCGGCCGTGCGGCTCGTGATCGTGGGCGACGGCCCGGAGCGACCGCGACTCGAACGGCTCCTGCCTGGCGCCCACTTCACCGGCATGCTGCATGGCCACGAGTTGGCGACCGTCATGGCGAGCCTGGATGTGATCGTCCACACCGGCGAGTCGGAGACCTTCTGCCAGGTCATCCAAGAGGGTCTGGCCAGCGGCGTGCCGGTGGTGTCTGTGCGCTCCGGCGGCCCGATCGACCTGGTCGACCACTCCCACACTGGCTGGCTTTACCCGCCGGGCGACCTCGTCGCCATGGCGGACTGTGTGCGCGACCTCATCGGCGACGAATCCAAACGTCAGGCCTTCGGGCGCGCTGCACGGGCGTCGGTCGCCAACCGCAGCTGGCGCTCGACCTGCAGCGAGCTCATCGGGCACTACTCCACTGCGATCGAGCATCATGGCGGCCTGCGCCCGGAGGACTTTTTGCCCAAGAAGGGTTGGCGGGCGAGCCTCCGTTAGCCCGGTATCACCAATGCACGCCGCGCAGGATGCTGGCCAGTGCTCTCTGCTGCTTCGTGACGTCGTCGGCGGCCTGGTCACCACGGGCAGCCGCCGAATCCGGGAACATCTTGTAGGCCTGGTTGAGGACGCGGAAGGCAAACGTCGGCGCAATCGCGTGGGTGATCTCGCCGGCCGTCCCGACGAGCGTGTTCAGCTCGGTCGGCTTGTCCCGCATCGCCTTGAGCACCAGGTCCGCAGCCTGCGACGAGCTGATCGTCGGGAACTTCCGATAGATCTTCGTCGGCGCGATCATGGGCGTCCGGACCAGCGGCATGTGAATCGACGTGAACGAGATGCCATCGCCGATCACCTCCGAACTCACGACGCGGCTCCAGGCGTCGAGCGCCGCCTTGGACGCGACGTACGCGGCAAACCGCGGCGGGTTCGTCTGGACACCGATGGACGAGATGTTGACGACGTGGCCACCGCCGGTGAGCGCCGGCGTGAGCCCCATGATGAGCCGGATGGCGCCAAAGTAGTTCAGCTGCATGGTGCGCTCGAAGTCGTGGAATCGGTCCATCGACAGGCGCAGCGACCGGCGAATCGACCGGCCGGCGTTGTTAACCAGGAAATCGACGTGGTCGTGGTTCTTCACGATCAGCGCCGCCAGTCGGTCGATGTCCTTGAGGTCGGAGAGG
>DATLCL010000313.1:0-11397 GCA_035526415.1 Aeromicrobium sp. | reverse complement strand
GCTCTTGGCCCGCAACCATCGCTTCTTCGTCATTGCGATGGTGGCGGTCATGCAGCTCGGCGGCCGCGTGCTGCTGCTCAACACGATGGCCGGCGGCCCACAAGTGGCCGAGCTGGCCGACCGGGAGGGCGCCAAGCTGGTTGTCCTCGACGAGGAGTTCATCGAGGTCGGCGAAAAGGCAGGACGGGACAAGCTCATCCTTGCGTGGACCGGGTCGGCGAGCCCCTCTGACCTGCCGTCGGTGGCTTGGCTTTGCGAGGGCCAGCCGACGACGGCACCGAGCAAGCCCGCGCGGTCCGGCCAGGTCATCATCTTCACCTCGGGTACGACCGGACTGCCCAAGGGCGCAAAGCGCGAGGAGCCGGACGGGCTCGACCCGACCGTCACCTACTTCGGTGCCATTCCGTTCCGCGGCAACGCGACGATCGTGCTGGCGTCTCCGCTGTTCCACTCGTGGGGCCTGCTCAACTTTGGCTTTGGGCTGATGACGGTGCCCACGTTCGTCATGCGCCGCAAGTTCTCGGCTGAACAGGTCCTTGCAGACATCGAGGCCTACAAAGCCGACGCGCTCGTCGTCGTGCCGTTGATGATGCAGCGTCTTGTCGACGCCGACCCGGACGCCATCGCGCGCACCGATGTCTCGAGCCTGCGGATCACGGCGTCCAGTGGCTCGGCCTTGGCCGGCGATCTCGCCACGACGTTCATGGATACGTTCACCGACTCGGTCTACAACCTCTACGGCGCGACCGAGGTGGGTTGGGCAACCATTGCCTCCCCGTCCGACCTGAGGGCGGCGCCTGGCACGGCCGGCCGGCCGCCGTGGCACACCGTCGTCAAGATCCTCGACAATGCCGGCGACGAGGTTTCGCGGGGCGAGACCGGGACGATCTATGTCGGCAACGACATGCCCTTCGGTGGGTACACCGACGGGAACACCAAGAACTTCGCCGGCAACCTCATGAGCACCGGTGACGTCGGCTACTTCGACGAGGATGGCCGCCTGTTCGTGTCAGGCCGCGACGACGACATGATCGTCTCCGGTGGCGAGAACGTCTTCCCACGTGAGCTCGAGGACGCACTGGCCACCCACCCCGACATCGCCGACGTGGTCGTCACCGGCGTCCCCGACGAGACCTACGGTCAGCGGCTGGCCGCCTACGTCGTTCTCCGCGATGGCGCCAAGCTCACCCACGACGACATTGTCCTCTTCGCCAGGGACCGGGTCGCCCGGTTCGCCGTCCCGAAGGCGACGCAGTTCCTCGACGAGCTGCCGCGCAACCCCACCGGCAAGGTCATGAAGCGGGAGCTGCCGCCGTTCAGTTAGCCGCGCACCAGCGCGTCGCGGATCTCAGTGAGCAGCTCGACCTCGGACGGCCCGGCGGCCTCGGCCGAGAAGAACTTCTGCTTGGCCTTCGTGTACGGAACGACGACGAAGAAGTACACGACGAGCGCCAGGAGGAGGAACGCGATGACCGCGTTGAGGAACGCTCCGAACGAGTTCGGCTCGTTGGAGAAGATCTTCGCCGCCGACTCGGGCATCTGCGCCGTCAGCCACGCCACGAAAGTCGTGACGACCGATGCGAATGCGACGCCGACGATGAATGCGACGGCGACGTCGACGAGATTCCCTCGCAGCACGAAGTTCTTGAATCCGGACATGTCTCTCCTTGAACGTTCACGGAGGGAACTCGGTCTCCCCCGAGGGGAACAACGCTAGAGCAGTCGAGGCGTTGCGGAGCGGGAGCGTCGCGCGACCAGGCGGGTTACGTGTCTGCCGCTAGCCGGCGCCGGGAATGCGGCCGTCCCGATCGGCGACCTTTGTGGCCGGCACGCCGAAGACGACCGCATAGTCCGCCACGTCATCCAGCACGACCGAATTCGCACCCACCTGTGCATGCTGGCCAACGCGTACCGCGCCCGCCACAACTGCGTGAGTGAGGATGATCGCGCCGTCGCAGATCACGGGGAACTCGCCAGAGGCCCCCGTCGGGTTCTTGGCTCCAAAGGTTACGCCGGCGCCCACGGTGACGTTGGCTCCGATAGTCGCCCCGTTGCCGATGACGACGCTGTTCGGGTGCGGCATCCAGAGCCCCGGGCCAACTTCCAACCCGGGTACGAAGTCCGCTCCCACGAGGATGCTGCCGATCGTTCGAAGAATGGATGCGACCGCGGTGTGCCCCCGACGCGTCGCGCTCTGCTGTGCGCGCAAGATGAGTGAAGCGACCATGCCGGGCGTGGACAGGCATCGAGCCAGGACGCCCCGCCAGGTCGGCTGCTTGCCCGGTTGGTATCGCTCCAGGTCCGAGAAGACCAGTTCCCGGAACGAGAGCCCGTCGGACGTCGTCAGCGACATGATGCCGACACGTGCACGTCGTTCGCCGGGCTGTCGCTGAGCATTGCGCAAGTATAGGGATCGTCCCCGCCGCACCGCCGTCGACAGAGCATACTGTCGGACATTCCCCAATGGACGTTCACCGATTCGCAGGAGTTGCCCATGTCAGCGCCGCTTCAGTCGCCCCTTCGAGTCCTGGTCAAGGGCGCGTCGACGGTCAACTGGATCTCTTGGATGGGCGGCCCCCGGTCGGACTTCACCTTCCCGCGGGTGCTGGAAGCACAACTCGCCGCCGACGGCTGGCCATCCGAGGTGCGGGCGATCACGATGGCATCCGAGAAGACGAGCACCATCCACCGGACATGGCAGTCCGAGGTCGTCAGCTGGTCGCCCGATGTGATCGTCCTCGTCTACGGTCACTTCGAGACGATTCACCTGTTCCTGCCGCGCTGGCTGGAGCGGCATGCTCGCAGCATGCGAAGCAAGCCGCGCCGGCTCTCCAGATTCTACCGCACCCGCGTGCTGAATCCGCTCTGGTTAGCGCTGGCGCACCTGCAGGCTGCTCTGGATGCTCGCCTTCCATCGGGAAGCCGCCGGAACCGGCTCAAGCGCGTCGCCGCCGACCTCGAGACCTACATCAACCGCGTGCAGCAGGTGGGAAGCCCCATGGTGGTGCTCTTCGAGCTGCTGCCGCCGGCCACCAAGTTCCGCGCATGGTTTCCGGGTATGGCCGCGCGCATCGAACTGATGAATCAGGAGCTCGCTGGCGTGGTCGCGCGGCAGGACAAGCCGCGAGTGCGCTTGCTCCGAGTGAGCGAGTTGGTCGACAAGCACTTCGACGGCAACGTCGACGTGGCTACCGGTGACGGCTTTCATTACGTCCCCGGGTTGCATCGCGAGGTCGGCATCGCACTGGCCAAGGAGGTCGAGGAGTGGGCCGCCACACAGCCGCACCTGACCAGGTCGCACACCACTGATCGGTGATGCGCGCGTGAACTGGGTGCGCGCTGTCGATCGCTATCAGCGCAGGCATCCGGGCGCGGGCTTCCCGATCGCCGTTGTCTACAAGTACTTCGACGACCACGGCCCGTACCTGGCGGCGATCCTGACGTACTACTCGTTCATCGCGATCTTCCCGCTGCTGCTCATCTCGTCGTCGATCCTCGGTTTTGTCCTTCAGGACGACCCGGAGCTGCGCGACCGGCTTTTGAACTCGGCGCTGAGCCAGATCCCGATCGTCGGCGACCAGCTCGGCCGGCCAGAGGGCCTGCGCGGCAGTGCGTGGGCCATCGTGGTCGGATCGCTCGTCTCCGGCTACGGTGCGCTTGGCGTCGGCCAGGCGTTCCAGCACGCTGCGAACATTGCGTGGTCCGTCCCGCGCAACAGTCGCACGAACGCGGTGCTGCAGCGGCTCTGGAGCGTTGTTCTGCTGTCCTTCGCGGGACTGGGTGTCCTGGTGCTGGCGATCACGTCGCTGCTCTTGGCCAACCCGGGAACCGTCGGTGTGGAAGCCGGACACCTGACCTGGCTGTCGCGGCTGGCGAGCATCCTCGTCACGCTGCTCATCTTCACCGGTCTCTATCGCCTCGTCGGATCGCGCCGGGTGCCGCCGCAGGCCGTCCTCCCGGGCGCGGCCTTCGCCGTCGTGTGTTGGCAGGCGTTGCAGATCGGGGGCAGCGCATTCGTCTCCCAAGTGGTCACCAAGGCCACAACGAGCCAGATGAACCAGACGTTCGCGCTGGTCCTCGGCCTTTTCGCGTTCCTGTTCCTGGTCGGTGCGATGGTCGTATTCGGCCACGAGATCAACGTGGTCGCGTATCAGCGGCTCTACCCGCGTGCCTTGCTGACTCCCTTCACGGACAACGTGTCGCTGACGGCCGCGGATCGCCGCGCCTACACTCGCTACGCCAAGTCGCAGCGGCACAAGGGCTTCCAGTCGATCGAGACGCGCTTCGACGGGCCCCGACCGCAGCGGCCGTCCCCGCAGCCAGCATCAGGGGAGGGGGCCTCGGACGAGTAGGCTGCTGCCACTTGAGCAACGGACGAAGCAGACGAGGTTGGAGCAATGCCCAGCGGCAAGGTGAAGTGGTACGACGCTGAAAAGGGATTCGGATTTCTGTCCCAGGACGATGGCGGTGACGTCTACGTCCCGGCGGCGGCATTGCCCGACGGCGTGACGACGCTGAAGGCTGGCAGCCGCGTCGAGTTTGGCATTGCCCAAGGCCGGCGCGGCGACCAGGCCTTGCAGGTGCGTGTGCTTGAGCCGGTCGGTTCGGTCTCGCGCGCGCAGGCTCAGGCGCGCCGCAAATCGCCCGAGGACATGGTGGTCATCGTCGAGGACACCATCACGATGCTCGACGGTCTCGGGGAGGCATACCGGCACGGTCGCCACCCGGACGGCAAGGCCGGACACACGGCGGCACAGCTGCTGCGCAAGCTGGCCTCAGAACTGGATGGCTGAACGACTGCGCTGCCAGTTCGCACGGCGACGCAGGATGCGGGCGAGCACGAACGCCGCCCAGGCAATCAGGATCGCCGCGAGCGAACCGAGACTCAACCGCATCGGCGAGTCCACCGTGAACAGCCCTATGCCGACCAGGCCGCCGAGGACCCACGCGAGCTGAAGCAGCGCCTCGGAGCGGGCGAACATGCTGGTGCGCACCTCCTCGGCGACATCGCGCTGGATCAGCGCGTCCAGGCTGAGCTTGCCGACGGACTGGGCGAATCCGGCGATCAGGCCGAGGGCGGCAGCCGCCGGCCACCAGCCGATCAGCGCAGCCAGGGCGAGCATCCCTGCGTCCAGGAACAGGGCGGCGACGACGATCCGGCGCGGATTGTGTGAACGGGCCCACGTCCCGAATGCGACGCCGAAGACGTTGCCGAGTCCGGCCGCGCCGATGACGAGAGCCATCAAGAGGGCTGCCGGCCCGGGCCAGGCGAGTGCGGCGGGCGGCTCCCGCAGGATGAAGGCCATGTAAATGGCGAGGAAGCCGGACATCGTGCGCAGGCCCACATTGCTGCGCAGGCCGTCGACGACCGAGCGTGGGATCGTGACCCCCCGGCCGGTCGCCAGGATCGCCGGCTCCTCGCCCGCGGTCGAGTCGACTTGGGTGGGCAAGAGGATGGCGACGATGGTGCCGACGACGAACAGGACAAAGGCGTAGCGCAGCGACCAGGCCGGGCCGATGGCGGCGAACCCGATGGCGAGCGGGGCCGAGATGGCGGCCGCGAACGTCCCGGCCAACGAGATGCGGGCATTGGCCTTGACCAGCGTCAGAGCGTCGGGCAACACGCGCGGGACCGCCGCAGCGCGCGTGACGCTGTACGCCTTCGACGAGACGAGGCACAAGAGGGCGGCAATGTAGAAGCCGGCCGACTCGTCTACTACGGCGCCGGCCAGGACCCAGCAGCAGAAGCCGCGGATCGCCAGTGTGGATCCGATCGCCCAGCGTCGACCACGCCGAAACCGGTCGATGAACGGACCGATGAGGGGCGCGACGACGGCGAACGGGAGCATCGTGACCGCGAGGAAGAGCGCTACCTGGCCGCTGGCCTGTTCGGTGGGAACGGTGAAGAACAGGGTGCCGGCCAGTGAGACGGCGATCGCGGCGTCGCCGGCGGCGCTCAGCGCGTGCAACTCAAGGATGCGGGCAAGGCCCGATTCGCCGGCGCCCTCGGCCCGAGTGAATCGCTGGGCCCCCGACCATGCGGCGCGTCCGCCGTTGGCGACGGCCCGACCAGCGCGCGCCGTGCCCGCTCTGGACCGTGCGTGGACCTGACTCAACAGCCGCTTACCCGAAGACTCGGCCATGCTCGCCATCCTGCCTCACGGCGGCGACGGCCCCCGAACGTGCGCGCGCGTGTGTGATGAAGGACAATTGAGGAATGACGGAACGAGGCACCACCACCTCTGACGAGGCGCTCATCGCGCTTGCGCGCGCGGCCGCCGAGGAGGTTGCCGAACCCGATTCGGTGGGCGATTACGTCGGGTCTGTCGATGAAGGTGGCTCCGAAGTCGCCGGCGAGCTGATCGCCCATCACTTTGTCTGCCTGCAGCCCGGTTACGCGGGCTGGTACTGGTCCGTGAGCGTTTCGGCCGGCCCCACCGTCAACGATGTCGTGCTTCTTCCCAGTGAGCAGGCCATCGTCGCGCCTGGGTGGACGCCGTATCGGGAACGGATCCGGCCAGGTGACCTGAGCCCCGGCGACCTGCTGCCTCCGGAGGAAGACGACATCCGGCTGGTTCCGGCGTGGTCCGCCGGCGATTCGCAGGACACGGTCGACCGGTACTTTGCCCGCGAGGTCGGGCTCGGCCGCGAGTGGGTCCTGTCGTTCGCCGGCCGAGGCGTCGCCGCCGACCGGTGGCTCGATGGTGACTACGGCCCGACTTCCCCCATTGCCGAGCAAGCTCCGGGCCCGTGTGCCACGTGTGGATTCCTGATCAGCCTTGCCGGTCCGCTGTCCGACAGGTTCGGCGTGTGTGCCAACGGCATGGCCAACGCCGACGGCCACGTCGTAGCGCTCACCCACGGATGTGGGGCGCATTCGAAGGCCAGACTCAGTCGGTCGGCTGCCCCGCAGACATTGCCGCTGCCGGTCTTGGACACATTCAACGTCGACGAGATCGATTCGTTCTGACCTTCGGGGACTAGCTGCGCGAGCGCCGGCGCCCGTTGCGGGGCTGTGCGCGGAGGGCATTACGTCGGACCTTGCAGTATTCGACGCCGATCAAGCCGAGCCCGAAGCCGGCGACGGCGGTCCAGAACCACCAGCCGTGGCCAGCGGCGTCGAGCCGACCGAGAAAGGGCAGCATTGCCGCTGCTGCGAAGCCCCACAGGATCGTTCCAACGGTCATGGTGCGAACGCCGTCGACGTCCATCGGCTGTACTTCGGCGACGCGATGCGTCGTGCCACCGATCTCGATCTCGGTGACGTCCGGGCGTCCCAGTTCGTGGATCCGCGACCTCCGCTTACCCTCGCTCACAGGACCAGATTAGACCGGTGGCATGCTGGGCCACCATGAAGCCGGGTCGGCGACGTCTCCTCATTCCAGGGCTGCTGGTTGCGCTCTTGATTGTCGTCGCGCTTGCCGCGGCCACGCGGCGTGCCGGCGCGGAGACGACCCCGTTGCCCGTCGTCCCACACATGCAGGTCTCCGTGATGAGTGATCCGAGAATCACCGAATCGAGCGGGTTGGCCGCGAGCCAAGCGCACCCCGGAATTGTGTACACGGTCAACGACTCCGGCGACAATTCGCGCATCTTCGCCGTCGACGTCGACCGTGGCCAGGTGGTCGGCGTCACGTCGATCACGAACGCGCATTGGCGTGACGCCGAAGCGATGAGCGTATGGGGCGGGAAGGTTTGGGTGGCCGACGTCGGGAACAACTCGCTGTCGCGGAAGGATCAGGCGCTGTACGTTTTCGACGAGCCCGGAGCCGGCCGCCGTCGCGTGAAGGCCGCTCGCTATCCGATCGCATTCCAGGGACCACCCACCAACGTCGAGGCGATGGCGATCGTGCCCGGCCGGATCTACTTCTTCAGCAAGGCTTGGGCTACAAGTGTTGCTTTCCAGCTCACTGGGACGTTGACACCGTTTGGTTCCAACGTCGCCAAGCTGACCAGCCAGCCGGCGCCGGCGTGGACATCGGACGCCACGGCCTCAGCGGACGGACGGTACGTCCTGGTGCGCGGCGCCGTGCAGGTGGAAGTCCGGCAGGTCCTCACCTGGAAGCTGGTGCACGCCGATGTAATCCCCATGCTCCGCCAAGGTGAAACCATCACGCTGGAGGCGTCCGGCAGGTCGTACCTGATCGGGAGTGAGGGATCGGACTCACCGTTGGTGCGAATCGACTTCAATCCCGCAACATTCACCATTCCGCCGCCGATGATCAATCCTGCGGTGCAGATTAAGGCCCAGCATCCGCTCATGTCATATGTGTGGACGTATTCGGGACTCGCTGTGCGGGTGGCCCCGTTCGTGCTGGCATTGGCGATCGTCGTAGCGGTGTGGTGGACCCGGCGACGGCGTCGACGCCGGAAGGCCGACGCTGAGCCGACGTAGCGTGTCTCGTGGCACCAGACAGAATGGACGTATGGAAACCGGATCGCGACCGACGTTGCTTGCCTTGGGATCGGATCGACCACACATCGCCGAAGGTGCCTGGGTGGCCCCGACGGCGACACTCGTGGGCGCCGTTGAGGTCGCCGAGGGCGCCAGCATTTGGTACGGCGCCGTACTGCGTGGCGACAATGAGCCGATCATCATCGGCCCCGATTCCAATGTCCAGGACAACGTCGTGTTCCACACCGACGAAGGCATACCGGTCTCGCTTGGGCGGGGTGTCTCGGTCGGGCACAACGCCGTCGTGCACGGCTCGACGGTCGGCGACGACGTGCTCGTCGGCATGGGGGCGATCCTCATGAACGGGTCCGTCATCGGCAGCGAGTGCCTGATCGCTGCCGGTGCGCTGGTTCCGGAAGGGGCCAACATCCCGTCGCGGTCGCTCGTGGTCGGCGTCCCGGCCAAGGTGATCCGCGAACTCACCGACGACGAGGTTGCCGGCCTGCGCCGCAACGCCCGGGTTTACACCGAGCATCGCGACCGACATCGCGACGCCACCGACGCCGCGTCTGCTCGGTGAACCTCTTTGCGGCGGGAATCGCCGCCGCCCTGCTGTCCGCTAGCCCGACCGTCGTCAGTCACATCGGCGACGAACGGATCAAGGAGTCCAGCGGCTTGGCCTACAGCGTCAAGCACCCCGATCTCGCCTACACGATGAACGACTCGGGGAACCGTCCGATGGTGTACGCCATCCAGGTTTCAACCGGGAAGGTGGTGGGCCAGACCGACTTGGCGTCCTTGGACCTGGAAGACACTGAGTCCATCGCCGTCGATCGGCAGGGGCGACTGTGGCTCGGCGATCTGGGTGACAACGATCGGGATCGCGACGACGTCTCGATCGTGTCGTTTGAGGAACCCGGCCCCGGCAACGCGGCTCCCCGTGCGCTCCAGCGGTACCCCGTGAAGTACAGCACGGGGCCATCCAATGTCGAGGCAATGATGGTCTACCCCACATCCGGACAGATCTTCCTCGTCAGCAAGAAGAACGAGGACGGTGGAAAGCCCAATCTGTTCGTCCTGCCGCAGGCGCTGAAACCAGGTCAGTCGAACGTGGCCACCAGCTTGAACCGGCCGATGCCGGCTGGGGTTGCCGATGCGACGTTCACGCCAGACGGGCGATATGCGTTGCTCAAGACGGCCACGGGTGTCGTCGCCTATGACGTCAAGACGTGGCAGCCGATCGACTCGTTCGTGACACCTGGACTCGACAAGGGTGAGTCGCTGACGCTCGAACCCGGTGGGCGGTCGATTCTGCTAGGCAGTGAAGGTGATGACTCGCCGATCCTCCGGGTGACCTTGCCGTCGGACTTGGCCCCTGTTGCGGCCACGACGAGCCCGACCGCGACCTCCGACGCCTCCGAGGCGACGGCCCTGCCGCCCATTGGTCCGGTTGCGCCGAACGTCACTCCGGCGGAGCCGGCAAATGTTACGCTGCCGACGCTCATTGCCATTGTCGGCGTCGGAGTGATCATCGCGGCAGGCGCGGCCGTCCGCGCCGCCCGTCGGCGACGGCGGATCGCGCACCGTCATCGGCGCATGGCAGAGCACGTCCAGCGCTGACCGGTGGTCGCGGCCATCCGGCGAACTCATACGATTTCCCCATGGCCGGTCCTGTGCACGTCCCGCTCGCTGACGACCAAGTCTTCAGCGTGGCCGACTGGGAGGCGGCCACGGCGGGCGTCCTGCGCAAGCTGCACCGGCTCGCCGAAGATGCAGAGGATGCCGACGCATGGTCGGCTCTCGCTCACACCACGCTCGACGGGCTCGAGATCACGCCGCTTGGCACACCGGCCGTCGACACTCCCGATCCCGGTCTCCCGGGCGTGGCCCCTTTCACCCGTGGTGCCGGCGTCGCACGCGACGCCGCACTCGACGGCTGGGACGTTCGCGCCTGGTTCGCCGACCCAGACGTCGAGACCACCGTCGACCACGTGCATACCGACCTGGAAAACGGGGTCAACTCGCTCTGGCTCGCCGTAGGTCAAGGCGCAGTACCGATTGACGCACTTCCCCCGGTGCTGGAGCGCGTGTTTGTCGATCTTGCGCCGGTCGTGCTCGATGCGCCGGACGCGCCGCTGGAAGCGGCGCAGGCGCTGGATGCCGTCCTCGCGGCCAAGGCGGTGACGCCGGCGGCCGGGACGAACTATGGCGCCGACCCGATCGGCACGGCAGTCCGTGGGCTGGGCGAAGCCGACATAGCGGCGGCCGTCGCGGTGGCTCAGCTCGCGACGGCACGTGGTGCGCGCGGCATCGTCGTCGATGCCACGGCCGTGCACGACGCCGGTGCTTCCGACGTCCAGGAGCTCGCCTACTCGTTGGCGACTGGCGTCACGTACCTGCGGGCCCTCGTCGAGGCCGGATTCAGCGTGGACGATGCGGCCGCACAGATCGACTTCCGGTACGCGGCCACCGACGAGCAGTTCGTCACGATCGCCAAGCTGCGGGCGGCACGCCGATTATGGAGCCGCGTGCTCGAACTCAGCGGCGCGACTCCGGCGGGCCAGCGCCAGCACGCCGTGACTTCTCGTCCGATGTACAGCGCATATGACCCGTATGTGAACATGCTGCGGGCCACGGTGGCCGCATTCGCTGCCGGAGTCGGTGGTGCCGAGGCCGTGACGGCACTGCCCTTCGACGAGCCCATCGGTCTTCCGGTGCCCTTCAGCCGCCGCATCGCGCGCAACATCTGCAGCCTCCTGATCAGCGAGTCGCATGTGGACACCGTCGCGGATGCCGGCGGCGGCTCGCACCTGGTCGAGCAGCTCACCGACGAAGTCGCGCAGGCCGGGTGGTCGCTGTTCGGTGAGTTCGACGCGAACGGCGGCATCGTCGCTGCCTTGGCTGACGGCCGGCTTCACAACCGGATCGATGAGATCGTCGCCGAGCGGGAGCGGCTCATTGCGACGCGCGCCAAGCCGCTCACCGGCGTGACTGAGTTTCCC